>DRHQ01000146.1 GCA_011049545.1 Candidatus Aminicenantota bacterium
CCAACACCCTCCAGGGGGCCATCACAGCTGCCACCGTGACCAACACGCTGGTGAACAACGATACCACCGATGCCACCCTGACAGTAACCGGCGCCGTTCAACTCGCCGGTTCCTGGGTTACCGGCACAACCCACACTGTCGAGCCCGGCAGTGACCGCGTTCTTATTCTGGTTGGGACAATAGCCGGTTATAGCGATGGTGACTGTTACATTTCAAGTGCTTCTTACGGGGGTCAGCCACTTGCTTTCATAGAATCACGGGCATCTTCTGGTAATTACGATTCTGTCACCGAAGTCTGGTACTTAAATGAGGCTGGGATTGCGGCGGCATCAGGCAGTACGTTCAGCGTCACTTGGGCCAATGGTCCATCCGGTATAAGATATATGTCGGCTTTTTATACCGGTGTAAATCAAACCACCCCTATTGGCGCAAAAGCGGAAAACTATGCGGATGCTGCCACCCCGAACCCGATAACGACTTCAGCTCTAAGCAATAGTTCCGGGGATATAGTGATCGTAGCTGCTGGTGGTAATGGCAGGGGCAGTTATACGGCGCAAAACGGATTTACCGAGAAACAAGAAGATTTTTGGGACGACGCCGACAGTGATTGCTTAGTCCATACGGTGGCAGATAAGGCCGCAACAGGATCTGCTGAAACTCCGTCCATTCTGCATACGGCTATGTGGTCGCAGCAAATTATCGGGTTTGTGTTGCAGGGAGCAGCCACGACCACTATCTGGGACGGCACATCGCCCGCCAACAAAGACGTGGGGGTGAGCAGCACCAACAACGCCGTGGATGCCTTCACTCTAGTCACCAGCACCGGGACCGACACGGTCACGGCGCTCACCGTGACCTTTACCGGTACTGCTGTGGCCGACGTGGCCGCCAGTGGGGTCAAGATCTATGATGACAGCACCGGCGGGACGCCCAACGAGTGGGATGCAGCCGACACGCTGAAAGGTACCGCGTCCTTCAGCGGCAGCACGGCAAGCGTTACCGTGAGCATTTCGGTCAACAACTCTGCAACCCAGTACCTGGTCACCTATGATATCGCTTCTGGGGCTACTGCCACCAACACCCTCCAGGGAGCCATCACAGCTGCCACTTTGACCAACACGCTGGTTAACAACGATACCGCTGATGCTACCTTGACAATATCCTCTTCAACCACCATCGGGGACGGCACATCGCCCGCCAACAAAGACGTGGCGCCGAGCAGCACCAACAACGCCGTGGATGCCTTCACCCTGGTCAACAACGCTGGGACCGACACGGTCACGGCGCTCACCGTGACCTTCACCGGAACTGCTGTAGCCGATGTGGCCGCCAGTGGGGTCAAGATCTATGATGACAGCACCGGCGGGACGCCCAACGAGTGGGATGCCACTGACACGCTGAAAGGCACCGCGTCCTTCAGCGGCACTACGGCTAGCGTTACCGTGAGCATTTCGGTGGATTCCTCTGCGACCCAGTACCTGGTAACTTATGATATCGCTTCCGGGGCTACTCCTACCAACACCCTCCAGGGTGCCATCACAGCTGCCACCGTGACCGACACGCTGATCAACAATGATATCGCCGATGCTACCACCTTGACAATATCCTCTTTAACCACCATAGGAGACGGCACATCGCCCCCCAACAAAGACGTGGCGGCGAGCAGCACCAACAACGCCGTGGATGCCTTCACCCTGGTCACCACCAACGGCACCGACATGGTCACGGCGCTCACCGTGACCTTCACCGGCACCGACGTGAACGATGTGGATGCCAGTGGGGTCAAGATCTACGAGGACAACGGCAGCACCGCGAACGAGTGGAATCCCGACGACACGCTGAAAGGCACCGCGTCCTTCAGCGGCAGCACGGCTAGTTTCACCGGATTGAACATTTCGGTGGATACCTCTGCGACCCAGTACTTGGTCACCTACGATATCGCGGCTGGAACCACCAACACCAACACCCTCCAGGGAGCCATCACAGCCGCCACTGTAACCAACATGCTGGTCAACAACGATACCGCCGATGCTACCTTGACAATAACTAGCGATTGCACCTTCTCCTCCCGCAAGCCCATAACCATAGATAATACGGAGGTTTTTGGTTCCTCTGACCATTTAAATTTCCCTGTCCTTATCAGTCTATCAGGCAACTGGCTGAAGACAACTACTGCGGACCCCACAAACGGCCGTATAGAAAATGCAAACGGCTATGACATCATCTTTAAAAATTCAACTGGCACGACCCAACTTGACCATGAGATTGAAAGTTATGACGGATCTGCCTCTGGAGGGACGCTCATCGCCTGGGTGAGAATTCCCACCCTTTATTATAATACCGATACAGTCATTTATATATATTATGGAAACACGTGCATCAGTTCATCACTGGAGAACGTAACCGGGGTTTGGAATGACGATTATGCGGCTGTCTGGCATTTATCCCAGACCCCAGATACAGATGGCGGCACCGATGAAATCCTTGACAGCAATAATAGTAATCATGGTGATAGTCTAAATATGGAAGCAGGCGACCAGACGACTGATAGGATCAATGGAGTTTTGAATTTTGACGGGACTGATGAACAAATCACCATAGTGGCCAATGCTGCGCTTGATCTTTCAACTAATTTTACAGTAAGTGGTTGGTTTTATAAGAATACCTCGGGAACCGAAAACCTCATATACAGTGCAGGTACAATCAATACGCAATATTGGACGGTCCGATCCGATCCTAGTGACAAAATTGAGTTTAATGTGGACGGGACAGGTGGCTGGGCATCAAGTACTGCTATAGGAACAGGTGCCTGGCATCACATGGCTGTTGTAAAAGCTGGTGATGCAGGAACAAACATGTCTTTCTATGTTGATGGACAGCCTAACGGAACGGCGACAGTAGGATCGGTTCCTGCGGCTACGGGCCAGACAAGGGCCATTGGGTATCGTCCAGAGAGTAATGATTTCTACTGGGCCGGAAAATTAGATGAAATTCGCGTCCTCAGCACCGCCCGCTCAGCCGACTGGATTAAGACAGAATACTACAACCAGGAGGATAGTTCTACTTTTTACACTATTGGGGATGAGGATGATCTGGGGGATTGCTCCTATTCCTTCTACAAGTCAATCACCATAGAATCTGATGAGGTCTGGGGTAGCTCCGACCATACCGATTTCCCTTTCTGTGTCAATATAACGAGCGACAATGACCTGAGGACAATTGCAAACAATGGGAATGTAGAACGTGACGAGGGCTATGACATCGTCTTTAAAGATTCATATGGTAGGCAGTTGGACCACGAGATTGAAGATTATGTGCCCACGTCGGGGAAATTTGTTGCCTGGGTAAGAATCCCCACCCTTTCTTACAATACCGATATGGTCATTTATATGTATTATGGAAGCTCCTGCGTCAGTTCTTCTCAGGAGAATATAACCGGCGTTTGGAATTCCAACTATAAAGGTGTGTGGCATCTGGACGAGACGCCTGCGGATCAGGGTACCCACGATGATTCTACGTCAAACCCGAATACCGGCACCTGGAATGACACAAATACTCTGGGAAACACCAATGCAACAGGGCGAATCGACGGTGCGGATGATTTTGATGGGACCGATGATTCAATTAATGTCTCTTATGATGCTTCTCTGGATATGACAAGTGAGATAACAATTTCAGCTTGGATTAAATCTACTACAGATTCTAGGTTCATTTTAGCAAGGCAGGCAAGCGCTGCGCCTGCTCCTTCGCATGATGGTGGGACTCCTGTAACCAAATCGGTAGAGGACAGCGGTAACTCTATCACAAAAAGTTATACGGTACCAGCAGGATCAGATCGTATTCTTATAGTCAATGCCATGTCAGAAGAAGATAGTTCTGTGGATCCTATAGCACCAGCGACCGTTACGTATGGCGGACAAACACTTTTGAAATTAGACGAAGCTACCGAGACCGATCAAGCCCATTCGAGTCTCTGGTATCTATTGGAGACAGGCATAGTAGCGGCATCGAACACTAATGTTATAGTTACCTGGGCAGGAAGTAGTGGGGATAATGCTCTCTTTGTTAGCAGTTACGCAGGTGCTAATCAAACCACACCCTGGGGAACACCAAATTCCAATATCGGAACCGGGAGCACTTGTAGCGTTACTGTATCCAGTGCGGCCGGAGAACTGGTTATATCCACCGCCATGATTACACAGGATGACGCGGCAACTAAACCACAGCCAGTTCCAGCCAATCCGGGTCAGACCCAACGATATAATACAGAGATATTAACCGGATCCAGCAGCACCGTCATGGAGCATGCGGTTTCTTCGGAGAAGGCTGGAGATACGAGTGTGACTATTTCTTACCTTGTTGAGGATCCTGAAGAGTGGGCAATTGTTGCCGGCTCGCTCAAACCAATAGCGGGGGGCGGCAATATGCCGTATGCCTTAAACACTACAAATGGCGGAGAATTTTCAATTATCAATGGTGGCACTGAATATAATGTTAGTGCTAGTGGAAATATCAATGATGATCAATGGCATTATATAGCTGCTACTTATGTTGGTTCTACAATGAGCTTATATGCTGAGGGTGTTTTAAGTTTAACTGATCCAGGTTATTCTGGAGATCTGCCAACAAATAGTAATGATTTATTGATAGGTGCTGATTATAACTCCCCAACAGCTGCCTATTTCACCGGAATATTGGACGAAGTCCGCATCTCCAATGTAGCTCGCTCAGCTGACTGGATTAAAACCTGCTACTACAACCAGAAGGCAAGTTCTACTTTTTATTCTATTGGGGGCGAGACGGGGTACGCGCCCACAGTGGTCGACCTTATCTCCTTTACAGCCACGGGACAGAGTTCCTTTGTCCTGGTCGAATGGGAGACAGCCCAGGAGATTGACAATCTGGGCTTCAACCTCTACCGCAGTAGCGATCCTTATGGTTCCTTCACCAAGCTAAACAGCAGCCTCATACCCGGTCTGATATCCTCTATAAAAGGCCGTAAATACACCCATATCGATACAGGTGTTACCCGTGATGTACTCTACTACTACATGCTTGAGGATGTGGATCTTTCTGGAACAAGAACAATGCATGGTCCTATCTGTGTGGACTGGGATGGCGACGGCATACCTGACGACTATGATGAAGATGCGGATGGTGATGGTTCGGATGACGATACTGACGAAGACCCCGAAGTCAGGATCCCTGGGCTCCGATTTGAGGAGGTAGATTTTGGTCCTGGGGGCTGGACTCCCGCCGGCAGTTATGCCAGCTGGGTGAAGCTGTCGAGCTTCAGAGCCCGTCAGGGGGATGAAGGTATTGCTCTGGAGTGGGAGACAAGTTTTGAGATTGACAACTTCGGTTTTCATGTATACCGGGAGCTTGACGGTAAGTTCTACCGTATAACACCGGACTTGGTGCCTGGTTCAGTGTTCAAAGTTGGAGCCGGTAGGGAACTTCCTGCAGGACAACCTTATATGTACTGGGATGGATTGTCGGAAGGTACAGGAGGCGAGCTTTACTGGCTTGATAGCGTGGATCTCAACGGTGAGCGTGCTTCCTTTGGGCCCATAAAGCCCGAGATCTACGGGCAGCCAGAGTCCAAGCGGCTAAAGGTACGTTTTAGATCAATAGGAGAGCGTCAGGTTTCCAGGGCTAGAGCGTTAGGGAAGGCTCGTGAGCTTCGCCAGGAGTTGAGCACCAAATCTATACAAACGCAAAGCTCTAAGGCTACTTTCCGCACGATTGATCCTGAGAATCCTTCTGAGCCCAGGTTGCCGCCGAACGAAGAGCAGTGGATTCTGGCAGCACAGCCTGGGGTGAAGATCTATGTTAAGGAAGATGGATGGTACCGGATTGGAAAGCCGGAACTGGTTGCGGCTGGTCTTCGTCCGGAAGTCGATCCCCGTTACCTACAGCTATATGCAGACGGTGAAGAAAAATCCATGATGGTGACCGGGAGTGATGACGGGCGCTTCGACCCAGAGGATGCCGTAGAATTTTACGGGACAGGGTTTGATACGCAATTCACCGATGCCCGTGTCTACTGGCTCGTTGTCGGGTCACGGCCTGGAAGGCGGATCGATACACCTTTCATCGATATCCGCCTTGATCTTGGCCAACGGATGAGGATTCCCCGGGGCCTAAGAGGCCGGGGGGCACCTTTGAGCTTCCCCTTTTCCTTGGAGTTGAAGGAACACACGTTCTATTTTGCGGCGCTGAAGAATGGTGAGAAGGAAAACTTCTTTGGCTCTGTGATCTCGACAGAGCCCGTAGACGAGCTTTTAACAGTCGCCCATCCAGACCTCTCGTCTCCTGAGGATGCTGTGCTTGAAGTGGTGTTGCAGGGAGGAACCGATTCTACTCATCAGATCAAAGTCCTGTTCAATTATGTAGAGGTTGGTGAGCTGAGCTTTAGCAGGCAACAACGGGGAGCGGTTGAGATACAAGTTCCTTGCGATCTACTTTTGGAGGGAGACAATATAGTCACCATGATAGCCCAGGGAGGGTCTATGTGTGTCACCCTGGTGGATAAGATCCGGCTGACTTACTGGCGTAAATACACTGCTGATGAGGATGTCTTGCAATTCAAGGCAACCGGAGGAGAGTGGCATTCGATCGGAGGCTTCAGCAGTTCCGAGATTCAGGTAGTGGACATCACTGATCCAATGCGAATGATCAATATAAGGGGAAAGGTGATGACTCAAGACTTGAGTTATGCCATCACAGTCAAGGTGCCGGGCGCTGGTGAAAGGACCCTGCTGGCCTTTACTGAAGAGACGATAAAGAGCCCGGCAGGTATTGAGGCTAACCTTGCCTCCTCCTGGCATGAGATAAGCCAGGGAGCTGAAATCATAATCATCAGCCATAGTGATTTTCTCGAAAACGTCGAATTCCTTAAGCAGCGGCGGGAGCAGCAGGGTTGGTCCGTGGTGCTGGTTGATGTTGAGGATCTCTACGATGAGTTCAATTTTGGCTCGAAGAACCCCTGGGCGTTAAAAGACTTTCTCCGCCGGGCATACGCGTACTGGAATCCGCAGCCGCGCTTCGTGCTGCTGGTGGGAGATGCAAGCTATGATCCTTGCCATCACCTGGGATCCGGGGAATTTGACCTGGTGCCCACTAAATTTGTGGATACGGAGCACCTTACGACGGTTTCTGATGACTGGTTTGTGGACTTTGATGATAATGGTTTGCCTGAGATGGCTGTGGGACGGTTGCCTGTGGAAACCGCTGAGGAAGCCGCAACAGTGGTTTCGAAGATAATCGCTTTTGAGGGTGTTGCTGGTCAGATGAACGAAGCGCTGCTGGTGGCTGATATCAGTGATTCCATTGATTTTGAAGGAGCCAGTGGTGAGGTAGCAGATGAACTGTTAGAGGTGAACGTGGAAGTGAGGGAGATCATACGAGGTCAGAGCACAACGGCGAGGAGTGATCTTTTAAATCTGCTCAACCAGGGACAGTTGTTGGTCAACTATGTTGGCCATGGTTCGACAAAGATATGGAATGGGAATCTACTCACTTCTACAGATGCCTGGACTCTTACCAATTATCCCTATTTGCCATTTTTGGTCAGCATGACCTGTTTGAACGGCTTTTTCCAGGATCCGTATAGCGAGAGCTTGGCTGAGACGTTTTTGAAAGCAGAGCGAGGAGGAGCTGTAGCTGTCTGGACCTCTTCGGGTCTGACATTGCCAGGAGAACAGCTCCCCATGAATCTGGAACTGATTCGGCTGCTTTTCAATGGGGAGGGGCTGACCATAGGTGAAGCGGTAATGAGAGCCAAGCAGGCCACCACTAACAGTGATATCCGCAGAACCTGGATCCTCTTCGGCGACCCCACCTTAAAGCTCAGGTAAGGATCTGGGGTCAGGTCTTGTTTTTTGCCATATCAACGTATCCGTATCTTCGATAGGGGTTAGGTCTCGACTTTTCGTGGATTTGATTTACATTATGTAGGGGCTTGATTCATCAAGCCCACCTTTAAATTATACAGATTATTTATTAAATTTAGATAGCTGACCTATCTTTTAGCCATCTATCTATATGAAAAGGTGGACTTGATGAATCAAGCCCCTACATAATATAAGCAAAAAATGGAGCCTGGCCCCATTTTATGTTTGATAAATCAAACCCCTACAAGCTTTGACTCCCCTTGAATTAATGGTTAATAATGTAATATAAATCATTTATGGGCATAGGAAGGATATTAGGTATGGGCATAGGAAGGATATTGGAATGACTTCCGTAGAACAGAAAATACTGGCTTGCGCAACAGAATTGAACCCTGACTCTAACCAACAGGAAAAGATGCGCCAACTCATGTCTCATGATGTGGATGTGGATCATTTGATCAACTTAGCCTACAAGGAAGGGATGGCTGGCCTGCTCTATAAAAATCTCATGAAATCAGGTGTGCTGGCAAACCTTGGCCACGAGCAAAGAGAAAGACTTCAGACACTTTATTATCAGACTGTACTCTCTAACCAAAAGCTCATCCAAGATTTAAAGGAAATCCTGCATCTGCTAGATAAAAAAAAGATCAGAATTGTCCTCCTCCAGGGGATTGCTCTCCTGCTCCCGATCTATGATGATATTGGTCTAAGACCATTGACAGATATTGATCTCTGGGTATTACAAAAGAACTATGCCTCCCTAATAAGTATCCTGGGCAGCCAGGGTTATGAGAGGAATCACATCTATCCCAATACCTTCAGAAAAGGCTCGACTATCTTTGATCTTCATACTCAGATTCTATGGGCAGATCGTATTAAAGCCAGCAAGATGCTCCTCGCCAAAAGCCAGGAGAATATTTATTCTGAGACTCAGGTCGCCGATTTTGAGGGCCAGGAAGTGCTTTGTCTTAGCCAGTACGACCAGGTCTTATTACTGGGTCTTCATGCGCTCAAGCATAATGTGAGTAGATTGGTCTGGATAGCGGATATTAAAAGCTTACTCGCTGATTGGAAGAGTCTTGACTGGGAAGCGCTTATCAATCGTGCAGGTGAACTGGGCCAGGAAAAGACCCTTGTTTATATTTTTTTCCTCCTTCGTCTGTTTGATTTTCAGCTTCCCCCGGAAGCCAGCCAACTTTTGGAAAGAAAGAGACTCGGTTTCCTGGAAAAAAGGGCTCTGGAAGAAAGAATAAAAGGGGATTCCCTTCCTCTCTGGTCGCCGCTTCTCCTAATTTCCTCTGGAAAAGGATTGAAGGCGCGTTTTTCCTTTATTCTTGAAACACTATTCCCAAGACCAGAAATATTGAGACAGGTATTCCCTGATTCCGTAAACAGGAAAGTCGGGGTGCTTTACTTGAAAAGGATCGTGCAGCTTTTTGGCTTTATTAAGGTATCATTGAAGAAAAAAAAGGGATCAAATCTTTAATAATCCCAGTGCCACCCTCCTCCTATTCCTTCTTCTTCTTCTTCTTTTTCTTTCTCTTCTTTCTTTTCTTCCTCTTTTATCTTTTTTGCCTCTTCTTTCTTCTTTTTTTGCTCTATTCTCTCTAGTTCTATATCTTCCTCTTCTTTCACCTTGGGCAGCATCATAATTATTCCCGCAATAAACCAGAAAGGTTCCATTACACGAAGTAGGATAAAAGTATTTGCCGTGAGAGCATGGATAGCTAAGCCAATAAAACCAGCTATGAAACCAAGGGTGAGACCTTTGTACAGGTTATCGTTATCATCCATTTGTTTATAGATACCAAGTGAATTCTTATAAATTGTCCATAGAAGCCATAGGAAAGCGAAGAGACCAATAATACCCATCTCGGGGAGGATGCGGATGTACTGTCCGTCTAGAAATGCAAACCCTGTTATACCACGACCCAAAATGGGGTGTTTTTTCCAGGTGTTGATGCTATCCAACCAGCTAAAAATTCTTGCCGAAGAAGAATAATCGAGATAGACACCGCCTACTCTGGCTAAGGATTTGTCTTCAAACGCAAATGTATATTTTACTCTTTCTAAAACCACTTCCGGTTTTATAAGGATTACTGATACGACTATTGTTACCATTACTGAAATTAATACCAGTTTTCTTTTACTTAATAATATAAATGTTAGAAAGGAAAAGACAATAGCTATGTATGATGCCCGAGAAAGCGTGTATAAAAATGGAAAGGAGATCAAAATAATCAGCCCAGCCATAGCTAACCGTAAATTTTTAGGTACTTTTCTCAGAGCGATTCCCATTGCTAGACAAAATATAAAGAGTAAGTATCCGCCAAAAGTATTGGGCTCACCAACTTGTCCTTCAAAGGGAGCACTTACTCTAATGCCCTGGGGAATTTGTATTAACCCATAGACAGATACAATAGCACACGTTATGAAGAAAGCACCAAGAAAGAATTTTATCTGTTTTCTACTGTGAATATGATTTACCACCAATATATAAAGCAAGAAATATTCAATATATCTTAAGACATAAAAAAGTCCTTTCTCGGGAACCACATATCCTAAAGCAATGCCTCTCAAAGTAGCGATTACGCATACCAATACATAAACACCTATGGCTTTATTGAGGGGTGTTCTTATGAATAAGGCTAATCCTTTATTTAGGGCTGTTTTTGCCATCCAGGCAAAGGTGATAATTATCAACAATAAATCATCGATGCGGATAACTATGTCTCTGCCCGGAACCTCGCCTACGATTATTTCTGGAGAAAGGAGCATCGAAAAGATCAATATAGCGAGCCCCACTTCTGTATTTACCAGCGTTAATATAAAGACAATAATCCCTAAAACTAATATAAGGGGAACTTCAAAGGAAAATTTGCTAATAACAATACCCAAAGAAATCCCGATGATAGAGATTGCTAAGAGAGCTGTAATAGTGTTAACTCGTGGCGATTTCCAGTTTACATTTATGGGCATAGCTCAAATTTCCAAAATAAATAGTGTTTTATTATGTTTTTGGCGGATATTCTGACCTTATAAGCGCCAAGCGAGAGGCGTGATTTGCTATTCTTTTTCTTTTTCCTCTCCGTAATATCCATAATAGCGGTATTTTTGATAAGGCGTAACATCTTCAATGTATTTAGCCTTTAGGTTATTTATGACAACCCCGATAACTTTAACATCTACATTTTCTAATTGAGCTTTGGAACGGAAAAGTGCCTGTCTTGCGGTCCTGCCGGCCTGATAGATTAAAATAACGCCATCAGCTTTTGCTCCTAAAATAGCTGAATCAGTTACCGGAAGTGTGGGAGAGCTGTCAAACAGTATTACATCGAACTCTTGTTTGAGATCTTGAATTAAGTCATCCATTTCAGGAAAACTGAGTAATTCGGCTGGATTAGGCGTTCGCTCTCCACATGTCATAATATGCAGATTTTCTATGCCTTGGGTCTTCAATATCTTTTCATACTCAAGTCCGCCTAACAGAATATCGGTTGCAGTATTAATTGCTTTCTGCCAAGGTACTTTCCCTATCAAAACCTCGGATAAACCAGGGCTTCTTTTAAGTCCAAATAATTTATAAATCATCGGCTTTCTAAAATCAGAGCCAATGATTATAACTTTCTGTCCTGCCTGGGCCATAGATATACCTAAATTACATAAAGTCTGTGTTTTTCCTTCTTGCGGGGCAGAGCTGGTAATAACAAGAGCATTTCCAACTTTTTTTAGACCTGTAAGATCTAGATTTGTACGCAGAGATTTATAAGCCTCTCCGGCAATAGACGTTGGATCAAATAAGGCAACCAAGCTTTTATGAAGGTCTGGAACGTCTGGAGTTTTCTCTTCTTTTTTAAATATACGAAAAAAGCCTTCTTTTCCTTTTTCCAATCCAGTATTGGGAATAATGCCTAAAACAGGCACCTTAAGCAATTCTTCTATGTCATCTATCCGGCCAATGGTTGTATCTAAGCTTTCGCTAACAAAGGCCATGATTAAGCCAATCAAGAGTCCGCTGAAAATGCCGATAATCATATTAAGTTTTTTATTTGGCTTTATAGGAGCGGTGGGGACCATCGCTTTTTCTATAATAGCAACATCCTCAGCTTTTTCTGCTTCCAGAATGCGGGCTTCTTCGTGTTTTGTCCTAAACATCATATAAACATCCTGGCTCATAGAAACATTGCGCTTTAACTGGACAAGTCTGATCTCTTTTGAGGAAAGGTCTTTTTGTTGAGCTGATAATGCAGCTATAGCCATAGATAAATCTTGCTTAGACTTTACTATTTTCCGCCTAAGGGTTATAACCTTTGGATGTAGATCTGTATATTTGCTCTTTAAGGAAATCAGCTCTAGCTCAACCTTGATAATTTCTGCCTCAAGGCTTGCTACGCGGGAATCAGCTTGAGTAGGAGAGGCAGTAGTTGAAATTCTCTCCACGACCAATGGATTTTCTTCCCTAAATCTCAGAAGTTCCTCTTCACTTTGCCGCAGTTGCAGAGCATAGCTATCTAACTGCCCCTCAACAAATTCTCTAACATTGGATGCTTCTTTCTTCTTGTTTTCAAAGTGAGTTTCTTTGTAAACTTCGGCTACAGTATTGACTAATCTCGCTGCTTGTTCAGGATCGCTTGACTCGGCAGTAATAGAAATAATATTTGTCATCTCTATTACTTCGGTAGTAATTTGACCCTGGTAGGCTTTGACTATTGGCATCTCTTCTGGTTCTGCCATATTTGGCTTTAGGTAGCCTAATTTTATCACTGCGCTCTTTATGACCTCATAACTCGTTATAATGTTTTCCTGGGAAGCCATTTGATCTCCAGGGGACCATGTAATTAGTTCAGTTAATATTTCGGCTACTGATTTTCTTTGCTCGATTTTTACTTTACAAGAGGTGCTGTAAACGGGAGATTGTTTACCGGTATAGTAGATTGTAGAAGCAAACACTAGGATAAAAGATAAAGCGATGATTCGTTTTCTCTTGCGGATTACCCGCAAGTAATCGGTTAGATTCATCTCAATGTTTGGCATTTACTTCAATCCTTCATTACCTTTTTTTATATTATCTTAAATATTAATTATCTATTTTAAATACCAAAAATACCAGGTTAAAGGAAGTGTTATATCTCTTAGAAATCGCTCTAAATCAGCGATAAAGCTTCTTGGCACGTAGATAATATCACCTGCCTCAAGCTCGATATTCAGACCAATATCACCTTTCTTAAAAATTCGTGACATGTCAACCCTATATCCTTTCATGGCACCTAATTCACCTCTTAAGACTATAACACTGCTCTGAACCGCATTATCAGTAAATCCCCCTGCCTCTGTGACAGCTTCCACCAGGGCAAGTTTTCCTTTGACAATTATCATTTTAGGCGATTTTACTTCGCCAAGTACAGAAACTCTACTCATTTCCAAAGGAGGGACAAAGACTGTATCTCCTGCTGAAACAAGAACTCCATCGCTTTTTTTGGGATCGCCAATAAGTTCATTTAAATCATGAATAGATATTTCTCCATCTTTTTTAATCAATTTTATTTTGGAAACATTGGCATTGGCTGTAGGGCCGCCTATTTGGCCTAGAAACTCGACTAAACTAGTCTTTCTTTTCAAGGTGTACATTCCAGTTGTTATCTCACCTAAAGCTATGATTCTCTGGCTGTTAAATTCCTTTACAAGAACAAAAACTACAGGATCGATTAAATATCTGGAAAGAGATTTAGTCAGCGCCTCTTCTAATTGATACGTGGTAAAAGCCATTACACTCATTCTTTTTACAGGAGGAAGTTTAATTTCACCTCTATAGTCTACGGCGACATCTCTGGATACATCAGGATGACCCCAGACTTCTATGTTCAGGATATCTCCGGGTCCTATAAGATATCCCGAATCAGCAAGGGGATCCCTGGCTTTTGCTTGCGAATCACCTCCAATTTTTTCTTTCTCCTCAATATCTAAGAGTTCAGATTCCTTGGGGTTTTCTATTCGTATTATTATTGAACTGCCACTATGAGAGATTTTATAAGGTAAATCCTGAACCAGTTCCACTATCACCAATTCCAATTGGCGCCTACCTTCGCCTTCACTCTGGTAGTACTCGTTTTTTATTCTTTTAATCGGTCCCTTGTTTACTATAACTACATCTTCTTCGCTGCTAAAGACTTTTCTATCGGGAAAGCTTATTAGTATGCAGGGAGGATTTTCTAACTCTGTAACTTTGTACTGGACAGGCTCGGAGATGGTTAAAATCACCATTGTGTAGGATGCCGATTCTTTTGTTTCCAAATTTACAAAATGAAGAACTTTAGGAGATAGCTGAGGAATACAAGAAACAAATAGCAAAATTACAATGATTGTTGCTGCTTTTCTATATACCCCATTCATTGGATCCTTTCCTTTGCGCATTATTTTTTTTAATTATACATACATAATTATAATTTCGTCAACAATAAAAACAAGGATAAAAAAAAGGGACAAGCTACTTTTTTATTAAAGGGCCTGTCCTTGTCTTTTAATTTAGGGGTTTGATTCATCAAGCCACATCTTGTAGGGGTATGATTTATTAACCCCACATTAGGTATAGAAGTATGATTTATCAATCCCACCGTATTTATTAAGATTTGATTTCTCAAACCTACCTTAGAACTAAAGACTGTGTTTGGTTGCGCTAAAAAGTAGCTGGTCCCTTTTGTTGTTTTTCTTTTTTTATTTTTTTTCTTGATGCGTCAAATGCTGTCTTATTAATAAAGATTTGATCCTATTTACCTAAGAGGCTGTGAGGAAGAGGAGGGCAGGGAGAGGATCCTCAATTCAACCTGCTCCCATTCTGTCTAGTTTACGCCTTGGACAGCCCTCCTCAAATAAAAAAAATTAGCGCCTCAGTTGTAAATAATGGGGCAAAAGGCCTTTTGTTACAATCGCCTTTTAGGGTGGTTTTGATGATGATTTTTTCTATATGTTCTTTCACCTTTAAGGGTGAGATAATAAACGATTTGTTTCTAAATCATAGAGATTTTGGACTAATAAAATAAATCGGATAAAGGAAAATATTGACTTTATTACAGAAATTATATTTATTGGAAGGAATAGAAAAATAAGGCTTTTCGTTAGGAGACAAAAAGAGACAAAATGAAGAAAGAGAACAGAGGATTTAATAATGAAAAATATATAAAGGAACAAGCTTCTGCCATCCTGGAAAGAGTAGAGATGTTCAATAATAAATTATACCTTGAGTTTGGCGGCAAGCTTCTCTTTGACTATCATGCCTCAAGAGTGCTGCCCGGATTTGACCCAAACGTCAAGATGAGGCTCCTCCTGCAGCTTAAGGATAAGGCTGATATTCTGCTTTGTATTTATGCTGGTGATATAGAGAGAAAAAAGGTAAGAGCCGACTTTGGAATTACTTATGACGTTGATGCTCTTAAGTTGATCGATGATTTAAGAGATTGGGATCTGGGGGTTTTAGGTGTTGTTATAACTCGCTTTGATGATCAGCCAGCAGCCCAGATATTTAAAAATAGATTAGAGCGGCGGAACATAAAAGTCTATACTCATCGATTTACAAAAGGATATCCTACAGACGTTGAACTTATAGTTAGCGATGAGGGTTACGGAGCAAACGAATATATCCCTACTGAAAAACCTCTGGTAATAGTGACAGGCCCTGGCCCGGGAAGCGGAAAATTAGCCACATCTCTTTCTCAGCTCTACCATGATTATAAACGAGGAATAAAAGCCGGATATGCCAAATTTGAAACCTTCCCCATCTGGGATTTGCCTTTAAAACATCCTGTAAACATTGCCTATGAAGCAGCCACGGCTGATATTGGAGATTTCAATCTTATAGATAATTTTCACTTGGAAGCCTATGGCAAACCAGCAGTGAACTATAACCGCGATGTTGAAGTCTTCCCTGTCCTTAAGTGCATACTAGAAAAGCTTACCGGAACTGAACCCATCTATAAATCGCCCACGGATATGGGCGTAAATCGAGCAAATTCAGGTATAATCGATGATAAAGTGGTGAGCTGGGCAGCCGAGCAGGAGGTGATCAGGAGGTATTTCAGGTACTCCTGCGAATATGCGATGGGATTTGTGGATAAAGATACAGTCAACAGAGTAGAACTTCTTTTGAAAAAACTGAATGTTAAGCTAGAGGATAGAAGAGTAATTAAGCCAGCTATGGATGCAGCCCTGGATGCAAAGAAGCAAAAGAAAGGAAACAAGGGGATTTTTTGCGGAGCAGCTATCGAATTAAAGGATGGCACAATTCTGACTGGCAAAAACTCTCCACTTATGCATGCTTCCTCCAGTCTTGTTCTGAACGCGGTAAAAAAGCTAGCAGGAATTGAAGATCAGATACATTTAGTTTCACCCGAAATAATAGAATCGATATCGAGTCTTAAAAAAGATATTCTGAGTGCAAAATCGATAAGTTTAGACCTGGAAGAAGCTCTGATCAGCATATGCATCAGTGCAACCACCAATCCTACTGCTAAGAAAGCCCTGGAAAAATTGAAAGAACTCAAAGGTTGTGAAGTCCATCTAACACATATTCCCACTCCAGGCGATGAAGCAGGATTAAAAAGATTGGGGGTAAACCTTACCAGCGAACCAAGTTTTTCCACTAAAGACCTTTTCTCCACCTAAAAAATGGGGCCACGAAAAATGGTGCCTGGCCCCATTTCCTAAAAGGAAAGCGGGATAACTCTTTATTCCCTTATAATGTAGGGGATTTGCTTTTTTTTGCGAAAAATGGCGCCTGGCCCCATTTTCTAAATGGGATTTTTCTTGTAGGGGCTTGATTCATCAAGCCCACCTTTTAATTATCCAAATTATTTATTAAATGAGAGACGCAAAAAACAAGACCTGATCCCGTCTCTTTTGACAAAATTAAAAAAAAAAGAAAGATTTTTATTATCATTTTTTCTAAGATAATGTATTATTTCAAAGAAAAAAAAGAGGAGTTGAATGATGGATGAAATAAAATCTATTGAAGAAAGGATCAAGGAAATAAAAGAAACTGTGGGCTCGGAGAAAGCAATCTCCGCTTTATCCGGAGGCGTGGACAGTTCCGCATGCACGGTCCTGGCTCATAGAGCTATAGGCTCAAACCTGAAGAGTGTCTTTATTGATGATGGATTGATGAGAGAAAAAGAGCCTGAGCAGGTGAGAGAGACATTTCGAGACCTGGGAATTGAGGTCGATATTATAGATACTCAAGATGAGTTTTTTCAGGCTCTTAAAGGCAAAATTGACCCAGAGGAAAAAAGAAAAGCTTTTCGCTCGACTTTTTATACTATTTTTGGAAGAGAAGTACTGAAAAGTGAAGCTAAATTTTTAGTGCAGGGGACTATTGCAGCTGATATTCTTGAAACAAAGGGCGGTATAAAGACTCAACACAACATTCTCGAGCAGATTGGAATAGATCCTGAGAAAGGATTCGGATTTAAGGTTGTTGAGCCTGTGAAGGATTTGTTTAAACCTCAAGTCAGAGATGTGGCCAAAGAGCTGGATCTTCCAGAAATGATTTATGGAAGGATGCCCTTTCCAGGCCCCGGCTTAGCGACAAGAATAGTGGGGGAAGTGACTCCGGAGAGAGTTTCTCTCGTCAGAAAAGCAACCCAGATAGTCGAGGAGGAAATCGAGTCACTAAAGCCATTCCAGGCTTTTGCTGTTTTGCTGAGTGATAGAGGAACAGGAGTTGAAGAAGGCAAAAGGAAATTTGGGCAAATAGTTATAGTCCGCTCAGTGGAGAGCAAAGACGCTCTGACAGCCGAACCTACTCAAGTCCCATGGGATATTCTCATGAAGATATCTAAGAGAATTACCGGGGAAATACCGGACGTGGTGCGTGTTGCCTATGAAATTACGCCCAAGCCTCCTGCAACCATCGAATATATTTAGTAGGGGAGGCCAACTACTTATTTCCTTATAATGAAAAATGGGGCCTGGCCCCATTTCCTGATTAAAGGAAAACGGGACAACTTTTTGTTGCTTATATTGTAGAGGGCTTGCTTTTTTTATGGGATTTTTCTTGTAGTGGTTTTTGTTGTAGGGGTTTTTCTTGTAGGGGCTTGATTCATCAAGCCCACCTTTTAATTATCCAAATTATTTATTTAATGCAGAGATGCAAAAAACAAGACCTGAGCCCATCTTTGGGGAAAAATGGAACCTGGCCCCATTTTTCTATATTCGGACGACTTACTCATATCGGTTTAATTCGTCTTTTTCTTGAAAATCTTATACAAACCAACGGTCGCGAGGGGAATGATATAGACGATGAAAAATCCCCAGCTTACTGTTCCGTAACCTTTCGCTATCAGGGGAATCAGTCCAAACGTTGAAAGCCCCAGACCTATTAAAAGAAGAACCAGGGCTACAACAGGTCTTTGCCAGCGAAGGAGCTTTTTTCCCTTTGCTTGAAGAGCTGATTGGATACGTTGATTCACAGCATGAATGAAACCTGTGCCTGTTTCAATTAAGGTTCCGATAAGAACAACGAGGTATAAGATTCTTAATGAAGCAAATCCAAAATTTCGAAGGAGATAGTCGGCTGGCACTTCCTCGGGTAAAACAGCCGGATAATGACTGACCACGGCTATATAGAAGAGAAGGCCTGGCAGGATGCCGATCAGACCTCCAAGAAGACCGGCAGAGATTGCTTCTTTTCTTGTTTTTATATGACTGACACAGAATAATACGGCGGGAATAACTCCCATGTTGTAGAGGGCATATTTAAATCCTCCCAGAGACCATTTCGGAAGGGCGATGCCGCTTGAAAAGTTTTTCTGAATCTCAGGGCCGAACTTAACAACAGCGGCGATAAGAAAAAGCCCGTAGACAATGTAGAGGACGATTGACCAACTCGAAAGGAACTTTTCGATCAAGCCGCTTCCCTTAAAGGTCAAAAAGCCAATAGCGCACAGCATAATCATAACCCCGATTATAAAAGGAATGCCGAAATTGTCCCGGAGTAGGGCACCAGCCGCAGACCCTATCACACCAAGGACGATGAACAGCAGAATGAAATACAATATTTCAAAGAGAAACCAGAAGGGCCCAATGAGTTTTATGAAAAACGTTCGATAATCATAAGCGCGGAACTTCCGGGAGAATTCAAAAGTCAAAGCCAGTAATACTGACCACATCACGGTTGTGATTATGAGCATTCCCAGGAGACCTCCAAGAGGTCCGTAGTTGAGAAAGTATTCCACCAGCTCCCGTCCTGTGCCATAACCTCCAGCGATAACCACTGATTGGAAAACCAGTCCGGGTAATAAATATTTTTTAAAGGAGGAGGAATTCAGAAAAGTCATTCTTGACTTCCGTATACCTTTGTAACTGATCTCTCCTGGAGTTCGCTCAATAATACAAAAAACAGAAAACAGGGTCAAATCAATAAAAAGGGGACAGGCTACTTTTTTTTAATCGGTGAGTTTGATAAATCATACCTCTAAACAATATATAAAAAAGTAGCCTGTCCCCTTTTTGTTTATTTATTTAATGGCTTCATCTATAATACAAAGGAATAATCAAGTTCAGCACATCAGGAAAGAGGAATATTTATGCCGCTTCAACCCATAGATGAGAGGCAGGAAAAAATTCGGTCGATAACTCTATGGGGAGTCCTGCTTAATATTTTTCTTGTGGCTTTAAAGCTCATTTCTGGCATCCTCATTGGATCTTCAGCTCTTATTGCTGACGGAGTGCATTCGCTTTCCGACCTGGCCACAGATTTTATCGTATTGATCGGGACTCGTTTATCCAGCAGACCTGCGGACAAAACTCACCCTTATGGTCACGGCAAATTAGAGGCGATCGCCTCTATTATGATTGCCCTGGTGCTTCTTTTCATCAGCTTCGGGCTCATCTGGTCAGCAGGTATTTTAATATTCCAACATAAACACAATTATCCAGGCTATATGATACTTATAGTGGCGTTTGTTTCTGTTATCTTCAAAGAAATCTTATTTTATATAACGCGAAAAGTTTCCCGGATTACTCAAAGCACAGTACTGTATGCAAATGCCTGGCACCACCGATCAGATTCCCTTTCTTCATTTGCCGTCCTGATCGGGGGTGTTGCAAGCCTTTTAGGATGGGGTCTTGCCGACCAGGTGGCGACAATAGTGGTCGGTTTCATGATCATTGGAGTAGCGGGTAAAATTCTCTTCGATAATCTTTTAGAGCTCTCCGAGCATTCTGCGGACAGTGAATCCATCCAGAAAATAGAAAATGTTTTATCCAAAGAAGCGGACATCTCCTCCTGGCACGCCCTCCGGACAAGACTGGTTGGAGCTGAATTATTCGTAGATGTTCATTTATTGGTTGATCCTGCGCTGTCTGTGCAAAAAAGTCATGATATCTCGGTGAAGATCGAAGGGAAAATCAAAAAGGAATTGTCCAAACCTTCTAATATCCTGGTTCACATAGAGCCTGATCAGGAAAAATGCACAAACCTAAATCTTGAAGAGAAATAATATTAAAAGATAATATAACAGGGATATGCCCCAAAAAAGAATGGGGCCAGGCTCCATTTTTGTAGTTCAGCCCCCCAATTTTTGTGGCGCAGAAAAATCACCCCCCATATCACCTTTAAAGGTGATTGAAATCCTAAGCCTTGTAAGTCAATCTAATAGCGCCTTGCTAAGCTGGCTGGGCAAGGCAGTGCCCACAAAAAACATTTCATATCCCTCCTTTTCCCCCAAAACAGCCAGCATTTCCATTTCTAGCTTCTTTTCTTCCTTCTCTCCTCCTTTAGCTTTCTTAATTAGGCTGGAGAAATCTACTTTCCTTCTTTCTTAATAAATTTGCCAAAGAAATTATGCAGCCAGGCAAAGAGTACACCCAAAATAAATCCGTCTAAAGCCGCATACAAAGTAGCTACGATAACACCTCCAAAACCCCATTTGCCAAAATGGTAGCCTGGAAATATGGAGTCAATAAGCTGTAAAAATGCCACACCATAAGCGGGAAAAATGAGATTGCCAATACCTATAAAAAAAACTACTATAGCAAAAAATTTGCTTAAGGTAAGCCCGAGGTGAATAACATTGAATTTCATAATCCCTCCTAATATTTAAATTTTTTTGATTTAGCTTATTTTTTACACTTTTTATTTAAAAGTCAATATATCCTGCTCGCGCCAAAAAAGCAGAATCAGCAGAAACTATATTCTGGCGCAATAAGAAGTTAGTTTGGGCACCAATAGTCAAAAATGAAGACGTAAAGTTCAATGCGCATTTAAAGTCTAAATGGTGCTCTTCTCAATTTTAAATAGCCCACTTTTAAATCTTAGCTATCACGGCGCCGGAACTCATTGACAATCCAGGGGTACATCTGGTATTCTGGCATATCCTAAACTGTGCGGCGCTATCGTCTAGGGGTTAGGATAGGTGGTTCTCATCCATCAGACCGGGGTTCGATTCCCCGTAGCGCTGCTACTCCTTATCTCCACTTTTTTCCCTGGAAAAATTGATGATTTGAGCCTTTCTGGTTTTCAGTCGCCAGACCATACTTTCAACGCTTTTCAATCGATTTTGTTACGTATTTGCAACGTGGGAAGAAGTCTATTTCGGTTTTAAAAGACGCAAGGGACTTAAAATCCCTCGTAGGTTTGCCTACGTGCCGGTTCGAGTCCGGCCCTCGGCACTCTGTAAATCCAGCCTTCCTCATATATTCATCCGAGTTTCTGCTGTTTTCCGTTTTAGCATCCATACGCAAACTGGTGACAAATGGGGAGAGGTCCATCTCAATTTTCAATTGACTCTAATTATATTCCTTGATATCCTTTTGCCGATTAAACATGGGAATATAGGGGACAGCAATGAAGAAAAGTATTCAATAATGTCAAATTTACATTACGAACAAGGAGGAAAGAAATGTTTGATAAGATCAGCATTCTGAAGAGAATACGTTTAGCCCAATTCGTTCGAATTTCTATTTGTTTCACATTTATCCTTCCTATCCTGCTTTTATTCCAGTGTATAACGACTGATTCTTCCCTCGAGGAAAGAATCCAAAGAGTCGATAATGGATTAATCCGTGCTGTTGTTATCAAAGACCAGCCTATAGAGAAATGGAATATTGTTGACCGAATGAAGCATTATAAGGTTCCTGGTGTCAGTATTGCTGTTATCAATAATTATAAAATAGAATGGGCCAAGGGCTACGGTGTCAAAGAGGTAGGGAAGGAAGATGTCGTAACATCTGACACTCTATTTCAAGCAGCCTCCATCAGTAAGCCTGTTGCAGCCTCTGCAGCCCTTCATTTTGTCGAAAAAGGAATTCTCGATCTCGATGAAAATGTAAACAATAAACTTGATTCTTGGAGGATCCCTGATAATAAATACACCGAAGAGGAAAAAGTCACACTTCGGCGTTTATTGAGTCACAGTTCAGGATTGACGGTTCATGGTTTTAGAGGTTATGCACAAGGCGAGGAAATTCCAACAGTCCTACAGGTGTTGGATGGAGAAGAACCAGCAAACTCAGATCCTGTCCGGGTTGATATTGAGCCTGGCACTCAGTATCGTTATTCAGGAGGCGGATTCACGGTCATGCAATACATGCTCACTGAACTCAAGAATAAGCCTTTTCCTCAAATCATGAGAGAGACGGTCCTCGATCCCCTTAACATGAAACTCAGTACATATGAACAGCCTTTGCCCGAAAACCGAAAGGGGGAGGAAGCTATAGCACATAGAGGCAATGGCAAACCAATCGAAGGGAAATGGCACACCTATCCAGAAATGGCAGCTGCAGGTCTTTGGACAACGCCTTCGGACCTCTGCCGTTTTGCGATTGAGCTTATGCTTGCCTCTAAAGGAAAGTCCAATAAAATTCTCTCGAAGGAGATGGTGAGCCAAATGCTCACAGTTCAAAAGGGAAATTATGGACTTGGCATTGGTGTGGAAGGAAAAGGAGAGTATTTCAGATTTAGTCATGGTGGAGGTAACGAAGGATTCCGATGTTTCGTTGTCGCCTATCCTGAGAAGGGGCAGGGAGCAGCAATAATGACAAACAGCGATAGTGGCGGCACGCTATATTTTGAAATACTACGCAGTGTGGCCAATGAATATAATTGGAAAGATTTCCAGCCAAAAGAAAAGGTTCTCGCTGAAGTCGATCCATCGATTTATGACCTGTATATAGGAAAATACATGCTCTCTCCTGATGTTATCGTAACTGTATCCAAAGAGAACAATCAATTATTTGTACAGTTTTCCGGTGAAGATCCAGAGGAATGCTTTCCAGAATCCGAAACTGACTTTTTCTCTTTAGAATGGGATTTGCAAATCACCTTTGTAAAAAATGAAAAAGGTGTAATTGAGAAAATTAAGGTTAATTATCAGGGCCAGAAGCTTGAATTAAAGAAAATCGAGTAAAATTACAAAGCACTACCAGAAATTCCTCTCCCTCAGGAAAGACGCTGACCCTGGTATTGTTGAGGTGGAGGATGCGAAGAAGAGGGTGGCTGGATTGAAAAGGCAGTAATTTACTTGCGTGGTAGTAAGCCTACCTATTTATATTCATTAGCTATTCATCTGATTAATTTCTGAACTTGAAAAATGATTTTATCGTTTCTCAGTGCATAAATAAGCTCCGTAAAAGTTCTAAGATTGGGTATGTTAGGGCTGCTACTCAGATTTTCCCTGATTTCCCCAAAAAATTTGACTAAAATCAATTATTTTAAATTTGTTTATGTTAAGGTATAAAAAGAACATCAGATACTTTTTTTGGAGGCAATTATATGAAAGAGATTAAAAAAGATGTTTACTGGGTTGGAAAGGTGGACTGGGAACTAAGAAAATTCCATGGAGATGAATATTCAACTCATAGAGGGACTACTTATAACTCTTATCTTGTGAAAGAAAAAAAAACGGCCCTAATTGATACGGTCTGGAGCCCTTTCAGTGCTGAGTTCGTTGAGAATTTGAAAAAGTACGTTTCCCTCAAGGAAATCGACTATGTTGTTGCCAATCATGCCGAGATAGATCACAGCGGCGGACTGGCGGAATTAATGGAAATCATTCCGGAAACTCCTGTTTACTGCACGAAAAGCGGTGTGAAATCGTTAAAGGGTCATTTCCACAAGGATTGGAATTTCGTTCCCGTCAAAACTGGAGATAAGCTCAATCTGGGTAAAAAGGAACTGATGTTCATAGAGGCTCCAATGCTTCACTGGCCGGACAGCATGTTCTGTTACCTCACGGAAGAAAACCTCCTCTTCAGCAACGACGCTTTTGGTCAACACCTGGCCAGCGAGTTGATGTACAATGATTTAGTAGATCAGGCCGAGCTGTTCCAGGAATGCATAAAATATTACGCCAACATTTTAACTCCGTTCAGCGGTCTTGTTGAGAAGAAAATAGACGAATTCAAGAGTCTGAATGTCCCCGTGGACATGATTTGCCCCAGTCATGGGGTAATCTGGAGGGACAATCCGTTGCAGATCGTAGGCAAGTATCTCGACTGGTCTAAAAATTATAGAGAAAACCAGATTACGATCGTGTACGACACGATGTGGAACGGGACAAGGAAAATGGCGGAAGCAATTGCAAAAGGAATAAAATCGGCCGACGATAAGGCAGTGGTTAAGTTGTTTAACATTTCCCGATCGGACAAGAATGACGTTGCGACCGAAGTCTTCAAATCCAAAGCTCTTTTAGTCGGATCACCAACTTTTAACAGGGGAATCCTGTCCGCAGTGGCCGGATTCATGGAGCAGATAAGGGGATTGAAATTCAAGGAGAAGAAGGCAGCGGCGTTCGGAACTTATGGCTGGAGCGCAGAGTCAGTTGACGTGATCAGCAAGGGGCTTGAAAGTGCTGGATTTGACTTGCTGGAGGATGGAATAAAATCAATATGGAATCCGGATGAGAATTCTTTGAAAGAGTGTGTTGATTTCGGAAAAGAAATCGCAGTAAAGACCAGATTTCCCAATCGACAATAATCAATAAATAATTAACTCAGCCTTCAGCCGGTATTCGACCAGGAATCCTTCATACTAATGATGATGGCGCGGAATGGTCTCTTCCCATGTTTTCTCCCTGATGAGTTTTCCATTTTCCAGCACCCGCCGTGTGTACCTGTAGAAAAAGTTCTTGCCATCACTGGTGAACGAAAGAACACCTTCCACTGTCAGTGTTCTATCTTCCAGTTCAACTGTATAACGAGTTTCACCCGTTACACTCGCTTTGGCAGGGTCGTTATCCTGCGCTTCATGGACCAAATTCTCCCAATACTTAATTGTCGCCCAAGGATATACTGAACCGCTCGCTCCCGAAGCTACAATTCGTGTTTTTGATGCAGGCGGAATGCGTTCGATACTCCTGGTTTCGGCATATCCTGAGACGGATTCATCATCGAGTTTGAGATTGGCGTAACCCGGGAGTTGCGGATTCTTGGCTGGAGGAAGAAATTCAGGTCCCGTCCGGTCAGACTCAGGCATTACCGGCAGTATAATATGCGATGAATTCGCGCCTTCCACGTCCAGGGTCGTGGTCATCGCATAGGGTGTGGGCCAGATCATTGGCCAGAGTGCGTTGTTGACAGCCAGACGGATACGATGCCCCTTGGGGAATACCCACGAAGTAAAGTGCAAGTCATACGCTAGCTTGTAAACCTGGCCGGGTACAAGTGCCTCCGGCTCTTCCGAAGATTTCCGGTGCGCGCCGCTAAGACCGGCGCCTGCCACCTGAGTGACGGTTCCATCGGGCGCGATGTCGGAAACGCGCACGATCCAATTGGCCAGGGGCGCATCCGCTGCTACATGCAATATCGCCCTCGGAAAGCCGAGGATCTCCAGGTCTTGGTCCAGCGGATCAGTATCATAGACCAGGCTGTAGGCGTCGGTGCCGCGCTGATCCCACGGAAAATCCCCCCACCAATTGACGTTACCCGATGCCTCTACGCCGACCGTGGGAAGATATCGGAGCTTATGGGTTTGTCCGTCGCCCCCAACAGATTTAGCACTCGACAATGTGTGATCAGC
>DRHQ01000147.1 GCA_011049545.1 Candidatus Aminicenantota bacterium
ATTATATTCCTCACTTGGATCTGCATTGTAGGCACCCGCTCTAAAATTTAAAAATATTTGAAATATACCCGATAAGAATTTATCTGACAGAAAGAAAGGAAAAAAGATAAAGCGGGTATTTGTTACCACACATCAGCCCGCCTTATCTTTAAAAAAACTATTATTCTTATCGACATAGCTTTTGAAAACTATAGCATAGCATTACTCATAGCTTCAATAAAAGCAGGAACAATTCTTCTGGAATGCGGATATTGTAAGAGTAGCAAACTTAAGCTACATGGAAAATACTGTAAATACTATTACCTAATTCAGATTATTATCCTCCGTGTTAGATGCAAAGGGTGTGGAAAAACACATTCTCTCATTCCCTCATTCTCTTTCCCCGGGAGAAGCATAGGGATGGATGACATGGAGCATTTTCTTTTGAAAATTAACCAGAATATGTCTGTGTATCAGGCTGGGCAGGAAGTTTTTCCTCTCTGGCAGCAAACAAACTACATCTACAAAGTCGTAAAAACATTAGGTGATTATGTTCTAAAAGCAAAAGCAATATTTCCATCAGCAGGTGACCATAATCTGAACGGATATGCCTGGATCGGGTCGGTCGTAGGGAAGCAGGAACGAGTTCTTTATCATTTCAATCTCTACTGTCTGAGAAACAGGGTGAACTGTCTCTTTTGTACTCACACTCGATTTCTCTGGTTAAAGAACAGGAGAGCGGGAGCTGGTTTTTCACATAGAAATGAGACTAATAACCTCACACCGCCTGTCCTAAACTCTTCCTGACTACTTGTGTCAGGAGGTAAAGATGACAAGAGATCAAAAAGAGAAAAAACGGCGACTCATAAAAGATTTCAGGTATGGAATTATTGCCGAACTGGTGAATCCATACTTGGAAAGCCATAAATTCGTTGAGTTGTTGAATGCTAAAGCTACACGTGAATATGAAATACCATATTCAAAGAAAACAACAATAACCGCTGCTGCAATCAGGCTTTGGATTAAGAACTACAAAGAGCATGGAGAAAACGGACTGCTCCCCCGCATACGAAAGGATTCTGGGAACCCAAAATCCTTCAGCGACAAAGAACAAAATGCTCTTCTTACTTATCTGGAAGAGCATCCGGAAGTTCCTGCTTCTACTGCAGTAAAAGTTCTCCTTAAAGAGGGAGGAATCAGGGCAAACATATCTCAATCAGCATTGTCCAGATTCATTGTTGCCAATGGCGTTATTAGATCTCAGAGAATCGCCCATAAACAAAATGAGCGGCATCTGAAATATCAGTTCGAGAAACCGTTGGAATGTATTCAGTCAGATGCAATGCATGCGTTTCCAGTTCCCTTTGGTGTGGAAGGGAAAATGAAGAAAGCAATCCTTATAGCTTTTATCGATGACGCTACAAGAAGAATCGTGTATTCCAGCTTTACTCATACTGAAAGATCCTATGAGTTCGAAAAAGGGATTAAACATATCCTTAAAACCCACGGACATATTGGGAAGCTATACACAGATAATGGGTCAACGTTTGTCTCCGATCAAACAAAAAGGATTCTTTCTATCATTGGAATCCCTTTGATCCATTCCAGACCGGGGAAACCTGCCGGTCGTGGTAAAATTGAACGATTCTTTCGTACTGTAAGAGATCAGTTTCTCCGGCCATTAGAAAAGCACTCGATTACAGGTCTATCGGATCTGAATATCCGATTCAAAACATGGCTTGAAAGTGAGTACCACAGAAATCCTCATCGTGGTCTTGGTAGTCAGACACCCCTTGAATGCTGGATGAGTAAAGTTAATTATATTATCCAGACAAATCAAAATATTGATCTG
>DRHQ01000148.1 GCA_011049545.1 Candidatus Aminicenantota bacterium
CTCGCCAAAGCTTTAACAGAGATGACAGCAGAGGAAATAATAACAGAGCTAAAAGACTCTGGTCTTCGAGGCCGAGGCGGTGCAGGCTTTCCCACCGGCTTAAAATGGGAATTATGCCGAAAATCAAAGGGTGAAGTTAAATACATAATATGCAATGCAGATGAAGGGGACCCGGGCGCTTATATGGACAGAAGCATTGTTGAGGCTGATCCTCATTCTGTATTAGAAGGGATGTTGATAGGGGCCAGAGCCATAGGGGCAAGTGAAGGATATGTCTATATCAGAGGTGAATATCCGCTGGCAATGAAGAGATTAGAGATTGCTATTGATCAGGCAAAAGAATACGGACTTATCGGGGAAAACATATTCGATACGGATTTTAGTTTTAATATCCATGTTAAGCAGGGAGCCGGTGCATTTGTTTGCGGTGAAGAGACGGCGCTTATAGCTTCTATAGAAGGCAGCCCGCCAGAGCCAAAGCAGAGACCACCATTTCCGGCTCAGTCAGGGCTGTGGGGAAAACCAACCAATATAAATAATGTTGAAACCTGGGCGACTGTTCCCGTAATTATTAATAGAGGAGCAGGGTGGTTTGCGAGCATAGGTACTGAAACGAGCAAAGGTACGAAAGTGTTTTCTCTTGTCGGGAAAATTAATAATACAGGTTTGGTCGAAGTTCCGATGGGAATTACCCTAAAAGAAATTATTTATGATATCGGAGGTGGAATTCCTGGAGGGAAGAAATTTAAGGCAGTCCAGACAGGAGGACCATCAGGAGGATGTATCCCGGCAAGTTTGATTGATTTACCGGTGGATTATGAAAAATTGACTGAAGCAGGTTCAATAATGGGTTCGGGTGGAATGATCGTAATGGACGAAGACACCTGTGTAGTGGATGTAGCGAAATATTTCATCGAGTTTACAAATGACGAATCCTGCGGAAAATGTACTTCCTGTCGCGATGGATCAGCCGTATTGCATGACATACTTAAAAAAATATGCAGGGGAGAAGGCGAAGAGTCGGATATCCAGGCTCTGGAAGATCTTGGAAATGCGATAAAAGACGGCTCGATGTGTGGTTTAGGCCAGACGCTGCCTAACCCGGTTTTGAGTACGCTGAAGTATTTCATGGATGAATATACTGAACACATTAAATATAAAAGATGCTCTGCTATGGTCTGTAAAAGTATAATTTCATCCGCCTGTCAGCATATATGTCCTCTCTCGCAGGATGTGCCCAGCTATATAGGGCTTCTTGCCCAGGGAAAGTTTGATGAAGCAATCAAGGTAGTTAGAAAAGAGAACCCACTCCCTCTTATCTGTGGACGTGTATGTCACAGTCCTTGTGAAGACAAGTGTGTGGCAGGCGAATGGGGTGATCCTGTAGCAATTAGATCACTAAAACGTTTTCTTTCAGATTATGAGATGAACCAGGGCGTTATTGTTGAGGAAAAATCTAAAGCAGAGAGAGAAGAGCGGATTGCTGTGGTCGGCTCTGGTCCAGGGGGTCTTACTTGTGCCTATTACCTTGCCCTGGAGGGGTATAAAGTAACAGTGTTTGAAAGCCAGCCTGTAGCGGGTGGTATGCTTGCCTTGGGTATTCCGGAATTCAGATTACCCAAGGATGTATTGGAATATGAAATTGATAGGATAAGAAAGTTAGGCGTTGAAATTAAAACAAATACCGCGATCGGAAAAGATATTCCGCTTGATAAACTGAAGGAAGAATACAAAGCGGTCTTCATTGCTATCGGTGCTCATAAAGGATTAAAAATGAAAATTCCGGGCGAAGAGGCTGAAGGAGTAATTGATGCGGTAGAGTTCCTGCGGGATATCAACCTTAAACGCGAAGTGAAAATCGGGGATAAAGTAATAGTCGTTGGCGGTGGAAACTCTGCTATAGATGCTGCTCGAGTAGCAAAGCGCTTAGGCAAGGATACACGAATTTTATACAGAAGGACAAAGGCAGAGATGCCCGCCATAAAGAGCGAAATCGATGAAGCTATAATCGAAGGTATCGATATCCAATTTCTCGCAGCTCCGACTAAAGTCATGTCGGGTAACGGTAAAATCGAGGCTGTAGAGTGTATAAATATGGAGCTGGGGGACATAGATGCGAGCGGTAGAAGACGACCTGTTCCGATTCAAGGTTCAGAGTTTAATGTTGACGTAGATACTTTGATCTTAGCCATCAGCCAGGAACCGGATGTTTCTTTATTAAATGGGAATAAACTGAATGTTTCTAAGTGGAACACTCTTGAAGTCGATCCGGAGACTCTCCTTACGAATATAGAGGGGATATTTGCTGGCGGAGATGTGATAACCGGCCCGAATACAGTAACCGAAGCTATGGCCCACGGGAAAGTTGCTGCCCAAATGATAGACAAATATATCCGGGGAGAGAAATTAGAGAGAAAATATGAAGTAACCCGCCCTGCTCTGCATGTAGATCCGGTTCAACTTTCAGAAGAGGAAGTTAAGAGTCTAAAAAAACCTGGAATGCCATCTGCGCCGGTTGCTCAAAGGATTGAGAATTTCGAAGAGGTTGAATTGGGGTATAAAGAGGCAGATGCGATCACAGAAGCCAAGCGCTGTCTCAGGTGTGATCTAGAAAAAGGAGAAGACGAAGTGCCACCCGAGGAAAAAGCAGAGGAAGAAGCAGTGGCAGTAGAGGAGAAAGTAGAAGAAAAGGCTAAGGCTGAAGCGGAAGAGAAAGCAGAGGAAAAAGCAGAAACACCAGTGGCCGAGGCAGCAGCGCCCGCAGAAAAAGAAATAGTGGAGGAAAAACCAGAAGAGCCTGCAGCAGCACCCGAGGAAAAGGTTGTAGAAAAAGTGGAGGAACCAGCGGCAGCACCCCCTGAGCCAAAAGATGAGCCAAAGGAGAAAGAAGTCATGGCAGCGATTGAAATACCAGACATTAAGGCAGCAATAGAGATACCTTCGATGAAAAAGGAAGAGCCAGCAGCAGCTGAAGTAAAGAAGGAAGAAGAAAAAGTAGAGGGAAAGGTAGAGGAGAAAGAGGAACCAGCACCCCCCGAGCCAAAAGATGAGCCAGCGGAGAAAAAGATTAAAGCGGCAATTGAAATACCAGATATTAAAGCAGTAATTGATATACCGGAGATGAAAAAAGAAAAGGAAGCAAAAGCACCTGAAGTAAAAAAAGAAGAAATAAAAGTAGAGGAAAAGGTAGAAGAGATAGAGGAACCAGCTGAAGCAGAGAAAGAAGAAGAAAAAGTGGAAGAAAAAGCCGCGGAACCAGCACCCGAGCAAAAAAAAGAGCCAGAGGAGAAAAAAGTTAAAGCAGTAATTGATATACCAGAGATTAAAGCAGTAATTGATATACCGGAGATGAAAAAAGAAAAGAAAGAAGAAAAACCAGAGAAGAAAAAGGAAGAAAAAGAATAATAATGACGGGAGAAGGAATTAATGCTTCTTGAAATTGAAACTATTATATCTGACGAAAAGAACATTCTAGGAATAATTGGCATAGAAAAATTAATCGAGAGCGATATAAGCGGAGGCTTAGCGTGATAGAGCTGACTATAAACGGAACAAAGCACAAATTCCCTGAAGGCAAAACTCTGTTGGAATGCATTGAGAGTACCGGACTAAAAATCCCGACTCTTTGTTATCATAAAGCTTTAACTCCGTATGGAGCATGCAGACTATGTTTGGTGGAAATTAGTCAAAACAACAGATCCACAATTCAGGCCTCATGCACTTATCCAGCTATCGATAAGTTGGTAGTTAACACTAATACAGAAAAAGTTATAAAAACCCGGAAAATTATGTTTGAGCTCTTATTGGCAAGATGTCCGGATTCAAAGGTAATCCAGCAAGTAGCAGAAGAATATGGTGTAAAGGAAACACGGTTTGAAAAGAAAAATGAGGACTGTTTTCTTTGCGGGCTATGCGTAAGAATGTGTCGTGAAAGAATGGGTATCAGTGCTATAAATTTTATTAATCGTGGCTCAGAACGGAAAGTATGTCCGCCTTTTGATGCGGCTTCTGATATATGTCAGACCTGTGGTGCGTGTGCTACTATTTGTCCTACCGAAAGGATTAAGCTTGAGAAAATCAGCAAGAATGAGGCAGTCCCTATACAGCATGAATATAATGAAGGATTAATCGAAAGACCAGCTGCTTATATCCCTTATCCCCAGGCTGTTCCCAATAAAGCTACGATAGATGAAAGATATTGCGTCCATATGCTCAAGGATGCTTGCGGCGTCTGTAAAGAGTTTTGCGAAGCAGAGGCAATTGATTATGATCAGAAAGAGAAAGAAATTGAATTGAATGTTGGGGCAGTAATTTTATCCCCCGGGTTTGAAATATTTGATGCAAAAATCAAAGAAGAATTGGGATATGGGAATCATTCAAACGTAGTCACTTCGCTTGAATTTGAAAGAATATTATCTGCCTCAGGACCATATTTGGGTAAAGTTTTAAGACCCTCTGACGAAACTGAGCCTAAAAGGATAGGATTTATACAATGTGTCGGCTCGCGCGATGTTGAACGGGATTACTGTTCCTCTGTATGCTGTATGTATGCAACAAAAGAAGCAATCCTTGCTAAAGAGCATGTTGGTGAAGATTTGCAGTGCGATGTATTTTTTATGGACATGCGCGCCTTCAGTAAGGGATTTGATGAGTATTATCAAAGGGCAAAAGAGCTTGGAGTAGATTATATAAGGTGCCGCCCAGCTTCAGTGAAAGAAATTCCCGAAACAAAGAATCTTCTGATCGAATACTTGGCTGAAGATGATAAGAAGGTCTCCCGCGAATATGACCTGGTAGTTTTATCAGTTGGTCTCCAGCCTCCAAAATCTGCTAAGGAAATCTCAGGAAAATTTGGTATTGAGTTAAATGAATTTGATTTCTGCAAGACATCCCCATTTAAACCGGTTGAATCAACACGTGAGGGAATCTATGTTTCTGGGCCGTTCACAGAACCTAAAGATATACCTGAAACTATAATGCAGGCATCAGGCGCGTCATCAAAAGTCTTATCTCTTCTAAAAGATGTTAAAGGTAGCTTAATTGTTCCCGAGGAATATCCTCCAGAAATAGATGTAGAAGGGCAGGAACCGAGAATCGGAGTATTCGTCTGTCACTGCGGAACAAATATTGCTGGAGTAGTAAATGTTCCCAGTGTGGTTGAATACGCAAAAACACTTCCCAATGTTGTCTATGCAGATAGTAATTTGTACACCTGCTCAAACGACACTCAAGAGTTGATAAAAGAGAAAATAAAAGAGCACAAGTTGAATCGTGTAGTAGTTGCCTCTTGTACACCCCGGACTCACGAGCCTCTATTCAGGAACACGGTCCGGGAGGCGAGGCTTAATCCCTACCTTTTTGAGATGGCAAACATCAGAGATCAATGCTCTTGGGTGCATATGATGGAACCGGAAAAGGCATCAGAGAAATCCAGGGACTTGGTAAGAATGGCCGTGGCTAAAGCCCGATTATTGAACCCTCTCCAGAAAAGGTCCGTATCCATAATTAAATCCGCGCTGGTTATCGGTGGCGGACTTTCCGGTTTAACGTCTGCAACTGAACTTGCAAGTCAGGGATTTGATGTTCATTTAGTCGAGAAAGAAAAAGAGCTGGGTGGAAACATGAGCCGTATTCACTATTTATTGAGTGGTGATAATCCGCAAGATCTATTGAAAAGACTTGTTGAAGAGGTAAAAAAGAGCGAGAAAATCCATTTATACACAGAAGCCAAAATAGAAAATATTGAAGGTTCAATCGGAAATTTTAAAACGAAGATTTCTACTCGTAAGCCGCTTCCATTTTTTGAAACTTCCAAGGGCAAGTCAGAAGAGTTTGAACATGGTGTGGTGATTGTTGCCACAGGAGCCCAAGAATATAAACCAAAAGAGTATTTATATGGTCAGCATGAAGGAATCATAACTCAACTCGAGCTTGAACAGCGCCTGAGCACAAACGGCGATAAGTCAGCTGCAGCCGAAAAGAACGTGCCCAAGAATATTGTAATGATTCAATGCGTAGGTTCCCGGGATGAAGAAAGGCCTTATTGCTCAAGGATTTGTTGTTCGGAAGCTGTGAAGAACGCTCTTAAAATAAAAGAGCTTTCCCCTGAAACAAATATATATGTACTATTCCGGGATGTGAGAACTTATGGATTCAGGGAAAGTTATTATACCAAGGCAAGAGAAAAGAATGTTGTATTCATGAGATATGAAGAGGACCGGAAGCCAGAAGTTTCAAAAAATGGAAACGGTTTACAAGTGGAAGTCTTTGATCAGACTCTAAAAATGCCGATAGAGATATCTGCGGATTTAGTAGTATTGTCCACTGGAATAGTTGCTGATGAGGGTAACGAAAAAATTGCAAAATTCCTCAAAGTTCCGTTAAACAAGGATAAATTCTTTCTTGAAGCGCATATGAAATTACGTCCGGTTGATTTTGCAACAGATGGAGTATACCTATGCGGATTAGCCCACTCGGCAAAAGCAATGGACGAGAGTATAATCCAGGCCCAGGCTGCAGCCTCAAGGGCTTCGACTATACTTTCAAAAGACAGTGTAGAGTTGGAAGCGAACATATCTCAAGTAATAGACGAAAGTTGCGATGGTTGTGCCTACTGTATTGAACCCTGCTTTTATCAAGCTATTACATTAATCGAATATATGAGAGAAGGTGTAGTGAAAAAGACGGTTGAGGTAGATGAAACCGCCTGCAAGGGTTGCGGAGTTTGTATGGCAACCTGTCCAAAGAAAGGAATATTTGTGAGAGGTTTTAGGCTGGAACAGATCGGAGCACAGGTCAATTCTGCTTTAGAGGTGCAATAATGTCAGATGAATTTGAGCCCTTGATTGTAAGTTTTTGCTGCAACTGGTGTTCCTATGCTGGAGCGGATCTGGCAGGTGTGTCCAGATTACAGTATCCTCCAAATATCAGAATAATAAGAGTGATGTGTTCTGGGATGGTTCATCCTAATTTAGTGATCGATGCCTTAACAAAAGGAGCGGACGGTGTATTAATCTGCGGTTGTCATCCTGGTGACTGTCACTATGGAGAGGGAAATCTAAAAACTGAGAAGAGAGCAGAGGCAATAATTCTCATGCTTGAGGATTTTGGCCTGGAAGAGGAAAGATTTCGTCTGGAATGGGTTTCCGCTTCCGAAGGCCCAAGATTTGCAGAGGTGGTTAGAGAATTTACAGAGCAGGTTAAGAAATTAGGACCCAGTCCGTACAAAACATAAGTGATATGTAATTCATTTGGAAGGAGATTTAAATATGCCTGATATTTCTAAAATAATAACCGGAAAAAAATTCATGTGGGATGGTGTTGTTTATGAATCTAAGAAAGAAGCCGAGGATACGATGCAAAAATACAAAAAGGATAAATTTGAAGTCGAGTTAATAGAGGAAGAAGGAAAACATTTCCTGTACACGCGGAGAGCTGTGACAGATATTGTTGTAGAAGGCGAAACACCTCCCTAAATGTAAAAAAAGGGCAAAAAAGGGGACAGGCTACTTTTTTTAAATAGGTGGATTTGATAAATCAAACCCCTACGAAATATATAAAAAATAGCCTGTCCCCTTTTTTTATTTGCAGGTCTTGCCATCGAGATAAGATATTTCCCCGCACTCTTGTGCCTATGGCATTCCCTCGGATAAGGCCTGACCCCAAAGGGCCTGGCCCCGATGTTCATGCAGAAAAAGTAGCCTGTCCCCTTTTTTTTCTTGAATATGTCACACTACATTGAATAGAAAACTGTCAATAAATTATACATAAGAATTAGTTTTTATATATAATAATACTCAAAGGAGAAATTGCCTTGATCAAGGAAGATGAGATCACAAAAGAATTCTTAGAAAATATCTTGGAATGCATGGAAGGGGGAGTCTTAACTGTAGACAAAAATGCCAGGATCACCTTTTTTAATCGTGCTGCTGAGGAGATTACCGGTTTCAAGAGAGGGGAGGTGTTGAATAAGGAATGCCGTGATATTCTTAAGAGTGATCTCTGTCAAGAAATATGTCCTTTAAAAGACACCTTGGAAACCGGAAAAACGTTTTTCGGTTATGAGATAATGATAACCAGTAAAACGGGGAAAAGAGTTCCTGTAAACATATCGACTTCACCATTGCGATCCAGCAATAATGAGATAATCGGCGCTGTAGAAAACTTCAGGGATTTGACCAAACATAAGGGATTATGGGCGAAGTTGCGGGAGGAAAGAAACAAAGCACAGCAATATCTCAATATAGCGGGAGTTATAATAGTAGCCATTAATTATGAGGGAATAGTCTCCCTTATCAACAGAAAAGGGTGCGATGTTTTAGGATATAAAGAAGAAGAAATCCGCGGCAAAAACTGGTTTAATTTATGTGTCCCGGAAAGAATGAGGAAAGAAAGAAAAGATACTTTAAAAAAGGTGATGGCTGGAGAAAAAAAGGAAGTTAAAGACTATGAAAACTCAATTTTGACCAAATCTGGTGAGGAAAGGATCATCGCCTGGCATAATACTACACTAAAGGATGAAAAAGGCCGTATCATTGGCACTCTTAGTTCAGGAGAAGACATTACCCTGCGTAAGCAAACTGAGGAAGAAATGATCAGATCTGAAAAGTTGGTGTCCTTAGGTCAGTTAGCCGCTAGCGTTGCTCACGAGGTGAATAATCCATTAGCCGGTATCATGATCTATGTAAAACTTTTTCTTAAGAAGTACAAAGAAGAAAAACTGCAGACTGAAAATACTGAAAAGCAGCTCTTAAAGATGGATAAAGAACTGGACAGAACTACCCGGATAATCAGAAATCTTCTCGATTTCGCACGCCAGTCAGAACCAAACATAAGGTCAGTCGATATGAATAAGGTATTAGAAGCAGCCTTATTATTAGTCGGACATCAAATTAACCTTGAAAATATAAAGCTTGAGAAGAAATCAGATGCGCATCTTCCTCCTATTCTTGCGGACTTTGACAAAATACAGCAGGTATTGATAAATATCATCATGAATGCGATCCAGGCAATGCCTGATGGCGGTAACTTAACGATCGCCACATCGGTTGCTAAAGGCATTAGAATCGGTGAATCACTCAAAGATACCGTTAGGATTGATATACGGGATACAGGGGTCGGTATAACCAAAGAAAATATGAGTAAGCTTTTTACGCCTTTCTTCACTACTAAAGAAAAGGGCAAAGGTGTGGGACTTGGACTTTCGGTTGTTCATGGGATTATTGAGCAGCATAATGGAAAGATAATGGTAACCAGTGAGCCAAATGTAGGTACAACGTTTTCGATATATCTGGAGGTTATGGATGAAAAAAAGGCCAAAAATACTGGTCGTTGACGATGAAGATATAGTTAGAGAATCACTCCGCGATTGGCTGGACGGGGTTGGTTATAAAGTGGATATTGCTGAATCTGCAGATAAAGCTCTCAAGATAATCAAGCAGAAGAAGATTAAAATTATGATTGCCGACCTGATCATGCCAGGCATAAACGGTATCGAACTAATGAAAAAAGCAAGAGAAATAGTTCCTACGATCTCAACAGTTATTATAACGGCTCATGGAACAATTCAAACAGCAATAACCGCCATAAGAGAAGGCGCTTACGATTACGTTGAAAAACCGTTCTGCCCGGAAAAAGTTGAGCTTCTCATAAAAAACTTAGTGGAACATCAGAATCTGATAGAGGAAAACATCTCACTTCGGCGAAAGATCGAAGACAGATTCCATTTTGAGGGTATCATCGCCAAAAGTCCTAAGATGCTGAAGATAATCGAACTTATTAAAACCGTAGCCCCGGCCAATGCCACGATATTAATTATCGGAAAAACTGGTACAGGCAAGGAGGTTATCGCCCGGGCTATTCACCATCAAAGTCCGCGTCGGAACAGGTCTTTCATTGCCACAAGTTGCGCAGCTCTTCCAGAAAGCTTGCTGGAAAGTGAGCTTTTCGGTCATGAAAGAGGATCTTTTACAGGAGCTGTAGAAAGAAAAAAAGGCAAGTTCGAGGCGGGAGATAAAGGCACTTTATTTCTTGATGAGATAGGCGAAATAAACGCCAATACCCAGGTTCATCTCCTTAGGGCGCTCGAAGAGAAAAAGATTACCAGAGTTGGCGGTAATGAAGAGATTAATGTTGATGTACGTATCATAGCTGCTACAAACCGGAATTTGAAAGCTAGTATTAATCAAGGGAAGTTCAGAGAAGACCTGTATTACAGATTGAATGTAGTAACCATAGACCTTCCCCCGCTTAAGGATAGAATGGAGGATATCCTCCCCTTGGCTGAGCATTTCTTAAAAAAGTATGCTGAAGAAAACAATAAAAGAATCAAAAATTTTTCTGATGATGTAGTTGAATTTATGCTGAATTACTCATGGCCCGGTAATGTTAGGGAATTAGAAAACATGATTGAACGTGGCGTAATTCTAACGAAAAATACTGCCATCACTCTGGATGAACTTCCACAGGACATTATTCATCCAACTCCTGTAGAAGGAAAAACCGTCGAAGCGGTGACAAGAAATCATATTATTAATGTGCTTGAGGAGACAAAAGGCAACATCTCAAAGGCAGCGAATATACTTGGTATTCGGCGGATGACTCTTTATAATAAGCTAAAAAAATATAATTATACTGTCAATAAATTAGACGCATAATGTCCATATAATTGACACTTCCTTCCTTTTAAGTCGTCTTATGGCAATCCTTCTCTTTATCGTAATCCATTTCTTTTTATAGGCTTAGCGCTGTTCTTAAAATAATATTCGAATTAAGCTTATTTGGCACGCTACTTGCTATATAAATATAATGAAATGACCGATTCCAAAAGGATAGTTGCTCTCGTCAAAGCAATCCTCGTGGAAATTGGTTAAAAAAAGATTGGAGGTTAGCCATGAAAAAAGAAAACATGTTGGTTGTAGAAGACGAGGATATTATGCGGGAGGCATTGTCCGATTACTTCTCTGACGTTGGTCACAAGGTCGATACTGCCAATGATGGTGATAAGGCATTGGAAAGTTTTAATTTAGAAGATTACAACGTCATGATAGTCGATCTTAAATTACCAGGTCGCGATGGGCTTTCGGTCCTAAAAGAAATTAGAGCGAGGAATACGAAAGCGAAAGTTATTATCATCACGGCTTATCCCTCGATTGAGACTGCAAAGGAAGCAATACGTGGTGGTGCTACTGATTACTTGCCGAAACCTTTTGAGCTGGACTATCTTGAAACCATAATTAGCCAATCTTACGAAATTGAAGAGGCCCCTGTTCTGCCCGTTGAAGAACCAGTAGTTGAAGAGCCTATTATTGAAGAGGAAATTGTCACCCCGTGCATCTGGACGCAAGCAGGCATAGTAAATAAAAGAATGTGCACTCTCGGCTATCAATGTAATAATGCCTGTAAGTTTCATGTATCGATGATGAAAAAAGAGAAATTTAAAGATGATCCGAGAATTCAACCTTTCCTCGACAAACTCTGCTCTCAATTAGGAAAAAAACAGTGCAGATACGCTATGAGTGGAGAGGTTTCTATCCGATCATGCGATAGACTTTATCGCTGCGAGAGCTGCGAATTTCACCAGACAATCGAGGATGAAGTAGACCGCCAGCTTGCCATTAGGGACGTGCGCCAAAAAAGGGTACGGGCCAAGAAATTCGACAAGGTGGCAACGATGCATACTTCGGTCCGAAAAGACCACTAAACCAGATTAATCTCGGCCGTCTGACTCGGCTTAAATCCACCAATTTTTGGTTGACTGTAAAAAAGGGGACAGGCTACTTTTTTTAAATAAGTGGGCTTGATAAATCAAACCCCTACGAAATATGTGAAAAAAGTAGCCTGTCCCCTTTTTTGCTCTTGTATTTATTTTGTATCTTTTTTTAAATCCTCCCTGATCATTCTTATCCCAGCAGGAGAATTTATCGGCGCTTCCTTGAGTTGAGCTTTTATTTTTCTCGTGTCTAAACTGTACTTTTGATTATTCTTTTTATGCATATAGATTAAATCTATTTCAGGATTTCCTATAACAAGAGTGATAATCGTTTGACCCATATCGCCCAAGGGTTTACGGTCGATATGACTGTGCTGGAAATTAGCTTTGATCTTAGTCCCTTCTCCCTTTTCAGATTGTAGGGAAAAGTGACCGTTCGCTGCTTTGGCGGCTTCTGACAAAAGAGACAATCCAAAACCAAACCGGCGAACGGTTTTAGTGGTGAAAAAGGGATCAAGTGCCTTTTGCTGAGTTTCTTTGTCCATGCCTATCCCGTTGTCGATGATTTCGACAGAAAGCACATCCTTCTTTTTATCTTCCGATATTCTTATCTCGATCTTATTGGCGCTGGCGGCCACAGAATTTTCGACGATATCTAAAATATGTAAAGAAAGATCTTCCATCGAAGTTTATTGAATCAATTTTCGTCCGTCTTCATTTTTCAAGGCTTTTTTTATCTCGGTTAAGGTGGAATCTTTGAGCAGGAAAGATGTGAAAGCTTTGCCTATGTCATCGGGATAGTGAGCATCAGAAGAGCAGGCGATCGGATAATTATCTGAATATCTTTGCTTTGCCTCTTCGCGAGTGATTGCAGGAGATATTTCTAAAGCATCCAATTCCAAATTATCTGGTATGAATCCCAGTTGGGAGATGATGCTGAAGGATTCTCTATCTATATGGGAGGCGATGGCTATCCCGTTTAAAGAGTGGACGGTTCTAATGATTTTTTCAAGAGGAATAGTCGTGGCTCCGATCAAAAGTTTATTATTAAGACCCAGCACTTCCTCTTTTTCATTCACGATGACTTGCATCCCAAAGGCATCTTCGTCATTTTCTCCAGGCAAATTTTCGTAGATATATTCCTGAAGTTTTAGAGCGTTTTCTATTCCGTCAAAAAGGGCCAAGACATGGACTTCCTCTTGAGAAGTCACTTCCATGCCTGGGAAGACATTGATATTCATCTTCTTGGCAGCATTCATTACGGCCAGAGAATTTTCTGATGAGTTATGATCGCAGATGCCTATGACATCTATTTCTTTTTTCTTTGCTGCTGTTAGTATTCGCATTGGAGACATGTCCAGTTCGGTGCAGGGAGAAAGGCAGGTGTGGATATGTAAATCCGCTTTGAAACGTCTGAGCATAATCCAGGTTAATCTTATGAACTTATCAATTCATACAATTTGCCTGCAACTTCATAGGCCATTTCCTCACTGCCAATGAGGGGCACATTTTCCTCATTTGCTTTTTGAAGCGTGTCTTCATCAGGTTCACGGTTATTGACGATGATTATCCCGGCCAGGTCTTTCAATTTGGCCACAGCGATAATATTCTGATGGGTCTGTAGAGTGACCCAGAGGTTACCTTCTTTACTGTTGGCAATCACATCGCTGAGCAGGTCGCTTGTGTATCCTCCTGTAACCTCTACATCTAATTTATCTTGGCCCGCTAAAACTTTTAACTGTAATTTTTCAATGATTTCTTTAAGTTTCATTTTATTGTTTTTCCTTTTTTGCATGTTTTTTGGGGCTAGACTTGGTTTGACTTCGGAAAGAATATTTATTAAACAATTCTGAAAAACCCTGGGAAGGCTCTTTAAATCTTTGGGAGAGATTAAAAATACAATCAATGAGCTCTGCTTCTGCTTTAACCACATCTTCAGCAAAAGTCAAACATGTGGGAGCACCGCATGCCCCACAGTCAATTTTGGGCAGTGATTCGTAGATATGCTCTTTTTCTTTTCTTTTTTTTATGGCTTTGGCTAAGTCTTTATCGAGAGGTTTGAGGGGGCGGGGCTCAAATTTTCCTTTAATAAAAAAGTATTTCTGGCTATAGAGCTTTCGGACCTCCCTGATGTCTGGACAGGCTTTTATTTGTTCGAACTCTAAGGTTTCGATCAATTTAAGAATTTTATTGTATGAAATATACACGTTTTCTACTGTTAGAGAGCCTCCCACACATCCCTGGGCGCATGAATAGGCTTCGACAAAGTCTATGTTTCTCAGCTTTCCTCTTTCAATATCATCAAAGACTTTTATAACTTCACCTAAACCTGAGACAGCCAGTGAGTTTTTCAGCCGCAGAGTTCGGCAAATACCGCCAACCATTGCCCATCCTACCCCAAGAATACAGATGTTTTCCAGGGCTTTCCTGTAACTGCCTTTTTCGATACCTTCCATAGCGGAGAGGAGAGGCCCGTAAATATCTGAGATGGAAATGGCTCCATCTAAAAAAGATTCCCCTTTTTCTGCAGGTTGTTTTATAGAGATCATTTTTACAGGGCATGGAGTGAGATAAAAAGTGCCGATTTCTTTTTCTTTAAGTTTTAGTTGTTTTGATTTTTTCTTTTTAATTTCACGGGCGGCCAATTCTCTTGGAAGTTCAATAGGAATTATTTGGTCAATGAGTTCAGGATATTTGACCTGGATCAAACGCACTACAGTCGGACAAGCATTGGAGATGAGCGGTTTGGGTCCCTTGTATTCTCGGAGATACTCCTGGATGGCGAAGCTGACTTCTCCGCAGGTAAGCGCCAGGTCAAAAGCATCATCGAATCCAAGTTTTTTTATCCCGGAGAGGATTTTTTCTGGTAAAATTTCTCTTCCGAATTGAGCATAGAGAGCAGGAGAAGGTATGGCGACTGTATGGCGGAACTTTGCGAGCTCTCCAAAAGGATCTGTTAAAGGGACGATAGCACCATGAGGACAAGCGGTGATACATTCTCCACAATCGATGCATTTCTCTGCGATGATCATGGCCTTTGCATTTCTGACCCTGATGGCTTGAGTGGGACACACCCGCAAACATTTCATCCGGCCTTCGCACTTTTCCGGATCAATGCGGATAGAATGAAAGTATTCTTTCATTTATTTTCTGTGCTATCCAAAGAAATTGTTATCTTTATTGTCGTTCCTTTGCCAGGAGTTGAAGAAATCTCAAATTCATCAGCATTTTTTTTAATATTGGGAAGCCCCATGCCTGCGCCAAATCCCATCTCTCGCATTTCATCAGTGGCGGTTGAAAAACCTTCCTTCATGGCCAAATCTATATTCTCAATCCCAGGCCCTTCATCTTCAAGCTTAAGATGAAGTTTCTCGGGAGTAACGTTTAGAGTGAGAACTGCTCGGCGCGCATACATAACAACATTCATTTCTGCCTCATAGGAGGCGATAGCTGCGCGGACGATGATCGAGGAATCGATGCCGATCTCCTGGAGAATTTCTTTGATACTTGTGGATGCCCTTCCTGCATTGCTGAAATCACGCCCATTTATTTCGAAGCGATGAGATAATTCATTCTCGTTGCTCATTATCTTTTTTTAGACGTGAGGCCACTTACTCCCGGAAGGCCGTGACTAAAAAGGAGGCCACAAGCTGAGAACATCATGTATTTGGTTGATAGAAGGGGAATTCCTTTTTCCCTGGCTTCCTCGATTCCCATTTTATCTGGTTTTTTACCCCGGACATACACAATGGCTTTGGCATCGATTATATTTGCTGTTCTGACCGATTGAGCATTGGATAAACCGGTCAGAAGGAGGATCCCTGGTTTGCCAAAGGCTAAGACATCGCTCATGAGGTCAGATCCTCCTGCAAATTCGATTTCTAGGTCAAGACTGTCAATCCCGATGATGACCTCTGCCTGAAGGAGTTCCTTGATTTCTTTTAAGGTCATTTTAGTTTTTTTTGGCATTTCTTTTTAGTGTGTATATGACATCGGTTATTTTAACATAAAAGAAAATTGGGGTCAGAAGTATTCCTCCGCAATTTTTTTAGCCATTAGACGAACGGCTTTTTTAACTGGTTTAGATAATCCAGATTGCATTGTTTCTGGTATTGTTTTAGTCTGGCAGACCATTATTCTTACTTTAACCGAACATAAATCCTGCAATTCCTTTAAGAGATTTGAAGAAGGGACTTGATGGATTGAAAAGTCGTCGATTTTTTCTTTTGGGATTTCATCAAGAGAGATATCAAAAATTTCACCTGGCTTTCTACCTTTATCCACAGCATCAATGATAACTATAACTTCCGGTCGAGCTTCACTTAAAGAAATAGTAAATAGGATTTTTCTTACGCCTGTGCCCACGTCTAATAAGCAGATGTTTTCTGGAACGTTGTAGTGATTCGTTAGGTATTCAACGATTTCGGGTCCGAATCCGTCATCACCGAAGAGCTTATTCCCGACCCCAACTATTAGGATTTTTTTTCGACAGTAGACAGGGAGTTGTTCCATTCTTAGTCAGGACTTATATCCAGAAAAGGACAAGTAGAGAAAAGTGGGGCCAGGTCTTGTTTTTTGCCGACCTGACCCCAAATATTGGTATTAAGTCTATTCTCGCGTATCAATTGGAAAACGTAGCTAAAGTATTCCCTTCGGGATCAACAATATCAATCTTCACCCCGATTTTGCCATCCAACCTGTGCGTTGCGCAGGACAAACAGGGATCATGGGCTCTGATCATCATCTCGATCTTATTCAGAATTCCCTGGTCATATTTGCCATCTTTGATCAAGTCCATTGCTGCACTTTTAACAGACATATTGATGGGAGCATTATTGTGCGTGGTGCCTACAATCAGGTTAACATTTGTTATGAGCCCATTTTCATCTGTTTCATAGTCATGAATAAGAGTTCCTCTGGGAGCTTCTACACAACCAATTCCTCTGGCTGCTCTCACTTCCACCTTTTTTCTGATATCAGTGCTGGTGATCTCAGGATCGTCAAGGAGTCGGATAGTATTTTCTGCATTATGGAGCAGCTCAATTAGCCTTGCCCAGTGATAGAGTAGAGTCTGTTGGGCAGGACGGCCGAATTTCTCTCTGAATTCTTCAAGTTCAGCTTGAGCTAAAGGCGTATCGATCTTATCACAGACATTGATTCTAGCCAGTGTATTGGTCCGGTAAATCCCCTTTGGATTATCCAGATCCATTGAAAACTCGCCTGCTTTCTTCATGTATGGGAACTTCAAATAGGTCCAGGGTTCAACATGCTCACTGATATAATCGGTGTAATCCTCACACTTGAAATCTTCATAAGAACCGTCGGCAGACATCATTCTCAGCTTTCCATCATAAAGATCCATAGAACCATCTTCCTTCACAGTGCCTAGAAATCCTGTGTTTATAACACCCAGGGATTTTACGACATCTAGATATTTAGGAAAGATGCTCTCTTTGGCAAAGGACATTGAGAATTTTGCCAGCTCAAGACATTCATCTGCCATCTGTCTCAGTTCTTTTCTTTCCGATTCTAATAAGGGACGGCTAAATCCTCCAGGAACAGCAGCAGCAGGATGGATGGCTTTTCCAGCGATCATCTCTAACATACGGGCTGCCATGTGTCTGACTTTAACCACTCTTTTAGCGATATCAGGAGCTGCAGCTATAATGCCAATAACATTCCTGACTGAATAATCCGCATCCGGTCCAAGTATAAAATCTGCTCCAGCTAAAAAATAGAAGTGGAGTATGTGTTCTTCCATGAAAGCAATGCTGTTACACAATTCTCTCAGTTTTTTCCCAGCAGGAGGTGGATCAACTCCAAAAACTGCATCAGTCGCTTTGGCCGAAGCATTATGATGAGACCAGGGACAAACCCCGCATATCCGGGTGGTAATCCTCGGCATCTCTTCGACTGGTTTTCCAATACAGAATTTCTCAAAGCCCCTTAACTCAATGACATTGACCTGAGTATCACTCACATTTCCAGCGTCGTCGAGCTTTATAGTAATCTTAGCATGTCCTTCGATTCTTGTGACGGGTTGAATAGTTAGTGTTTTTCCCATGATTTAGCTCCTCTTGGGGATAGGTCTTAAACGACCTGCCCCAGAAAATCTGTTAAAGGTTGCCGCACGGTCTGGTATTTGTTTGACATCGAGACCAATAGAGGACAGAGCTCCCATCATATCAACCAATGGGTTGGCATCATCTGAGAGAGGGCCAAAACATCCCCGGCAGGGCATATAGGCCTTTATGCATCTGGGTGTTTTCTCTGCTCCCCCGCAACCTGATCTCGTAGCAGGGCCGTTGCACAGGAAACCCTGTTCCATGAAACAGCGAACAGTATCCAGAGGTTTCCCGGGTTCAAATTCAACGGATTCAAGGGGTCTTTTCAAAGTTGCCACAGCTTTCTCTTTTCTGATAGTCGGGCAATCATCACACACACTTTTTTCTGGAAGTTTGATTTCTTTTCCTTCTAGAAGTGCGGTAAGTGCTTCAGCGACCATCTCAGGCGTCGTCGGACAACCGGGCAATTTGAGATCAACATTTACCACCTCATGCAAGGCATAGACTCTATCAGTTAGGGGTGGTACTTCTTGAGAGGGTGTATCTGCCGAATCCGTAGAAACACAACCTCGATAGACTTTTTCATAAATTTCATCAACCATGAATTGATTAGCCAGGGCTGGGAGACCGCCATAACAGGCACAGGACCCCAAAGCAATAAGCGTTTTACACTTCTTCCTCATTTCTTCAGCTAATTTTTTGTTTTCTTCGTTCCGTATTCCTCCAGTGATAATTCCAACATCAGCTTCAGGTATTTCTGGGCCTGGCTGATCGCCTGTCTGTCCAAATAACTTATGATCCATAATGACCGGCATATGGACAAACTCAAGTTTGGGTAAAATGTCAAGGAGTGGCTCTCCAATATCAAGGATGGTTATTTCACATCCTGCACACATGGCAAACCACTCTTCAGCTACTTTGAGTGCCATCTTTCACCTCCTTATTAAATTTAAAGACAAAAACTAATACAAAGATTTATTAATCACTTCTCTTAAGCAATTAATGAAACTCAAGTTGTAATTATAAGACGCTAGAGAGGACTTCAGCTGAGTATCCTGTTATGAATGCATACTTTCATTGAAGCAAGAACCTAGCGTAACGATAAGGATTAGAGTAACTATAGATAAAGTATTGATTTTCTTATAATTACCTTAAATCTTATTAAGAAAAACTCCCTTTGTCAACAGGAAAATGAAAAATTTTCAAAATTAATTTTTTGGCTAATATCCTATATAATTCTCGAAAAATGGAGCCGAAAATAGATGTTTAGCATATTAGCGCACTTGCCTAATTAAAATTGACGAAAGAGAAGAGATCGCTTTCAGAGGGAAAAAAAAGGGGACAGGCTACTTTTTCTGGATAAGTACTGGGATAAGGCTTTATCCGAGGGAATGCCATAGTGGCAAGAGTGCGGGAAAATATCTTTTCTTGATGGCAAGACCTGATCCCAAAGAAAGTCCTCTTCCTCACAGAAAAAGTAGCCTGTCCCCTTTTTTAGAAACAATTGCCATGTATGTCTCAGATATGCTTACAGCGCCGGCCAACCTCGCTGGAATTCCAGCAATTTCTATCCCCGTTGGCTTACGCCAGCAAGAGCTGTCCTTGGGAATTCAAGTTATGGGAAATTTTTTTTAAGAATCTCCATTATTTAAGCTTGCTTTTTCACTAGAAAAAAAAGTAATATCTAAAACAAGTAAATTAATTTTACATAGGAAGGAGGAATGATGAAAAGAAGGAGTCTTTGTGTAATCGGTGTTGTTCTCCTTGTATTTGTCTTGCAAAGCTGCACGTCGCACCCTGAAGAAGTCCTTTTAAAAAGATATTTTAATGCAATAGCCTTGAATGATGTGACCACGATGTCGACCATGGCTGTGGAGCCGATTTCAATGGATGTAGAAAGCTGGGAGATAATAAGTGTAAGTGAAGAGAAAATTGAGCCAGCTTCATTGCCTGAAATGAACAGATTGGAGCTGGAGTTAAAGAAGAAAGTAGAAGAATCTGTCGGGATAACCCTTGATGCGAAAGATGAACTGCTTGATGCTGAGTATGAACGGGACAAAGCTCGAACAAGGGCGGCGAGAAGAGCGGCCCAGAATAAGATCAAGGGACTTCAGGCCACCTACGATGAAATATATGCAGTACATCAGCAGTTACAAACAGATTATAATGAAGCTAAAGCGGCTACGGCAAGAGAGGAACAGATTGCCAGTTTTTCTCTCGGGGCTGGCGATATTACTAATATAAGAGATTTAACCGGAGAGGTTCATTCTAAGGAAGTCGACATAAAAGTAGTAGGAAAAGAAGCCACTAAGAATTACAGGCTTTATTTGAGGATATTTAATCTCAAAGACGAAGTTTTGAATGTGAACCGTCGGGGACAGTGGAAAATCATTAAGTTTGAACTTCTCAGCTGATATTGACTCTTTTATTTCTTATAATTGTCAGTACAATTTTGCTCTTTTTGGGCCGTTAGCTCAGAGGGAGAGCACCGGCCTTTTAAGCCGGGTGTCGCTGGTTCGAGTCCAGCACGGCTCACCAACCCTAAGCGCCCCTGTCGTCTAGCCTGGTCTAGGACACCGCCCTTTCAAGGCGGCGACACGGGTTCAAATCCCGTCGGGGGCGTTTTTTTTATCTCCGTTTAGTTTTTTCATCAGAACTTTTCCGGTATCTTATTCTGAGATGTCAAAGAAAGGCATAACCGTTCTTTAGCGCTTTCGTCTCCTTCGCCTTCCTTTACCGAGGATGCCGCCTGATAAGAAGAGCCCAGCGCCGAGAACAAAGCCGAAATTATACCAGAATCCGCTATTATGAACTTCGTAGAAGCGCACTGTCTTGGTGAATATAGAGATAATAAATGTTATAGGTGCGATAAGACCGTTCCACAAACCCTTCCAGAATCCAGCTATCTTTCCTTTCTTATCTGGTGTTTTCTCAAGCTCATTCGGACCTGCGGCACAACTGGAAAAGACAAAGATTAAAACAAGAAGAATTCCAAAGATGCTAACTATTTTCACATTTCTTCTCCTTTTTTCTTTTTTTGCCTTCAGAATATAATAAGTTATCTTCCTGCTTTTTACTAGATGGATCAGCGAATACCTCATAAGCATTGTAGAGAGTAGATATTTCTTGGGACAGGTCTGAAAATTCTATCAAGTGCTTCTCACAGCCTCGGCGCGAACAAATCTGGACTTTGCCACCTTGTAATAATTCAAAAAATGTCATCGGAGCACTGCATTTATCGCATAAATCTTTAATTAAAAGAGAGGATTGACAATCGGGGCAAAAAAACAGGATTATTTCATCCAGGGGGATATTGAATTCTGAGATAATGTTATAGCTCCCATAAATAGAGCTCAAGTAGAGCATTCCACGCTTATTAGAATTTTGAATAATCACTTTTACACTCGGATAGCCGTCAATTGTTTTATCCTCATCCATAAGACTTTGTTTACAGTAAGGACATCTAATATTTACTTGCAGTTCATTCATTTTTTCCTCCGCTGAAGGAAAAACAAATTTTTAACATTTTTTTAACGGTGGCCTTTTTGGAGGACTTTCAATTCCACTGCCTCAACTTTTCGGTAAACTTGATTGAATGAGCGGAGTTCACCATTCGGACTTAATAAACGTTTTACAGGAATCTTGAAGAGTCTTTCATTCTCTTCTAAGTAGGGAAGAATAAGCTCCCAGTCTTTTTCAGTTAATTCGATAAGCCTGCCTCCGTTTAGCTGGCCTTCTTCAACTTTTAAAAATGGATCGCGGATGTAAATAGCACCACCAGAAGCTAGCGAAAAGAGATTTCCTCCAGGGTAGGGAGCTTCTAATTCAATGATTTCTCCTTTCTCACTGAATTTAAGTCCGTTAAGAATGACAAACCCTCCACCTTCCAAGGGATTGCCTGCCATAAAGGATTCTGCCAGATAGTCCAGGCATGTTCCGTTTATGATAACTCTAGGTGCTCCTACAGCATTAATAAGAGGTCTTCCGGCTGCATTTCCAAGAACATAGACTTCGCCACCTTTAGCTCCATACATAAAGGTCTGTCCGACATCCCCGTAGACTACAAGTTTTCCGCTTTTCATGATCTGAGCTATTTGATCCTGAGCGCTCTCGTGGACAACAATTTCTGCTCCGTCAAGACCTGAAGCAAGATAATCGCCTGAACTCCCGAACACGTCTATTCGGACATCGTTAGATTCCGAGCCCAACCCGCACCCGCAAAACCTCTGGCCTCTCCAGTTAAAAGTTATGAAATTTTTCCAGCCTAGCTGGTAAGCCTCCACCATAAACCTGGAAATTGATTGACGCCCTTCTGCAGGGAATTTTTCACAGTTTATCACCAGAACTTCTTTCTGACTTCCTGGCGGGGATAGTGAATCTGTTTTTTTCCAGTCTGAATAGCGATATAGATTTTCTGCTTGTTTTTGGGCAGACATTGATAGGAATATTTCATTGAGATATTCCTCAGAATTTGATAATGCGCTTGCTCTGTCTTTGATCGGGATTCTCCATCTCTGGTCGATTGTTTTAGTGAATTCTTTTATTTTTTCTGTAGGATCTACATCCTCAGATTTTCCGGCTGATATATGCACAGATGGACAGTCATGTTCTTTATTTACTGAGATTCGTCTCCCGAATTTATCGGTTATTACCAGGTCATTTCCTTTTACCGTAAAGATGAATGCTCCTCCATCTGTATAACTTCCGCCTCTTGCATTCCAGTAAAAATCAGCATAGGGTAAGAATCTTTTATCTTCCTGGTGCAAGCTGCGCAGCGTTGCATCTATAGCCTGCTTTTCGCTGGCCACGAGTCCAATACTCACGCCATTCTCCTGGAAGGCAAAGACCTGGGGTCTGAGCATCGATGTATCTGTTATTCCCAGGAGTTGAAAACTCTTTTGTTTGATATTATTTTGTCCGATTATAAAAAACCAGGGTCCATCAGGAGAGCTATGGATATGAGATGTCTGAATAGCGCGGTATATCTTTCTTTTTTCCTCGGGCAATAAATAAAAGTCCCTTTCCGTCGTCGGAGCAATGGCTTCGATTATGTACTCAAGAGGGTACTCGTAAACTCTGTTGAGCAGGTCAAAAAGAAGTACAGCTACTTCTGTATCAGTCAGAAAAAGAGGGTAAATGTTTCGCTGGCTGAGATACTCGGCTATGGAATAATAGTTTGCAAAATCTCCGTTATGGATCAGTGCTTCGTTCATTCCCATAAAGGGATGAGCCCCTCCAGGATGCCAGACTTTTCCTTTGGTGGGATATCTTTGATGTCCGACCCAAATATGAGCTTCTAAATTTTCAATTTGATAGTACTCTATTAACTGTTCCGCATAACCTACGATTTTAAGAATGATCATATTACGCCCATGCGAAAGGACAAATGCCCTTTTTTCCCCGAGAGATGTATAAAATTTATTATTAAGTTTGTAGGTGTTTTGATAAATGAATTCATCTTCAGCTTTTTGTCTTTCAAGAGCATCTAAATTATTTTTAAGAATAAACTGGCTCAGGGCATTGTCTTTAACCCGGCAGAAATATCTCCATACTTCAGGTGGTTTCATATCTAAACCATCGACAGCTCTATAATCTTTTAGAGTGGGAAGTGGATAGGATGTATGAACATCCAGGTTTGAGATTATGAATTCCTTTTCCACCTGATGTCTTACGCTTGGATCAAGATAAGCTACCTGGATCAAATAATCTTCTTCAAGTATTTTTTGGCTGACACCGCATTGGGAGGAGTTTAGCCCAAGAGCCGCAATCCCTCCGCCTTTGCTGTTTCCCCTGTTATGCATCTGAATTAGAGACTGCATGATGTGCTTTCCTGAGACTTTTTCATTGCAGGCTAAGCCAACAACTCCACAGCCTCCTTCCATTTCCAATTTTTTAAGGCTGCCCGGAGAAGAAAACTCGCGTCTTGACTCGATTAATCGAATTACGTCTTTATTTTTCATCGATATGCTTTAAAAAATCTGTTCGACCTCTCAGTTCCTTTATGTCTTTGAGGCCAAGTTTGTAGAGAAGTAATTTCAGTTGCTTTTGCCAGGAAGCGTAGAGATTTATTATCCTTTGAGCTCCCCAGGACGGATCGATCTGTTTTTCAAGCTCAGGATCAGTTGTCGCAATACCGCGGGGGCATCCTCTACCGCTCTCACAGTTGCCGCATCTTACACATCCCAGAGCAACCAGCTCTGATGTTCCTATGATTGCACCGTCTGCTCCAAGAGCAATTGATTTTGCGATGTCAAAGGCGGTTCTGATTCCCCCGCTTGCCAGGAGGACGATTTCCTCTCGGACGCCCTCCTCGACAAGAAATTTATGGACTTTCGTTATCGCATATTCTATGGGCATGGCAATGTTCTTCTTGGCAATCTCGGGTGCAGCACCCGTTCCACCGTAGCCTCCGTCCAGATGGATAATATTTGCTCCAGCGTAGTAGCTTCCTACGGCGACCATATCCACATCCGAGGGAGTCGAAACCTTTACAGAAATGAGTGCATCGGGATTTATGGTTTTTACCCAATCAATGTGCTTCTTATGGTCTTCGATTGAGTAGACGCTGTGGAAAGGAAAGGGAGAGAAAAGAGAATTCCAGGGAACAGTTTCTCTCATTTTTGCTACACCTGGTGTATTTTTGTCTGCAAGCAGATGTCCTCCAAGACCGGGCTTTGCACCCTGGGCATATTTAAATTCGATGATCGGTGTTCTTTTTATTGTCTCTTCACTTACTCCAAACAATCCAGTGGCTATCTGGGTTATGACGTGGTTTCTGTAGGGAATGAGTTCATCCGGATAGCCGCCTTCTCCAGTCGATGTGAACGTTTTCCATACTTTTGCAGAGTGAGCCCGGGCTAATATTGAAGGAAGGCTTATGGAGCCGAAGGACATACCTGCTCCGTACCAGGGAACGGGGATTTCTATCGAGGGGCCCTCTCCTCGGCGGTTTAAACAGATAGAGGTGCTGATCTTATCGGACGTAATGATGTTATCGATTTCTTCAGATGAAATAGCAGCAAAGCCGTCTACCGTAAAATCGAAAACATCAAAGCCGCCTCCAGAAGCGCCAATCTTATACTCCAAATTCCCCTTAGGGATTTCTCCTGTTTCTGCCTGTTCCCAGGTGGTGATTATCAGATCCGGTGTCCAGCGGAAATCTCCAAGAGTTTTCCATTGAGGGTCTAATTCTATCTTTATGGCATCTACCGGACATTTTGCCGTGCAATAATACGGCCCCTCCTTGCAATCCGGGCCCAAACAGCCAGCAGAATTAGGGATCGAGACATGGTTGAAACCATCTTTCCTGTCAAAGACGCAATATGGACATATCTCGACACAGAGCCCACAGTGAAAACAGCTATCAGTGAGAGAGACTGCGTATTTGCCTATATTCTTGTGAAATCTAGAGTTGCAGCTTTTTATCTCGACACTTTTCATTTGACGGGACCATTTTCCTTAAAGATAAATTCAAAGGATTCTCTCTCTATTTCTTCATAAAACATTGCTCTTCCCTTCTCACCGCGCAACCTTCTCACGTCTCTGATTCCCATAGCACTCAGTATTTCTAAAAGCTGGTCCCTCCAGGCGCATATCATGTTGATGATACGCTGCTCGGCAATTTCCGGGTTCAGCTTTTCGAGCTCTACTGGACAATCGTCTATTTTGCAGATTTTACATACTCGACATCCCTTAGCCACAAGTAGAGAGAGGTCCAGGACTGCGGCATCCGCACCACAGATGATTATTTTTGGCACGTGTTCAGCAGCAGCAATCCCTCCTTTCCCAAGTATCGTGACTTCATCCCGTATACGCTCTTTGACTAAATCAAGCTGTAATTTTCTTATTGAGTCACAGATAAAAATATTACCCTCAAAGCTTTGGCCGTGATTATCAGCATAAAAATTCAATATATCTGCCC
>DRHQ01000149.1 GCA_011049545.1 Candidatus Aminicenantota bacterium
GGTGATGCCAGGTGATAATGTGAATTTGGAGATAGAATTGATAGCGGATGTGGCCATGGAGAAGGGATTGAGGTTTGCGATAAGAGAGGGAAGCCGGACAGTAGGAGCAGGCTCGGTTACTGATATCTTAGAATAAGTATGTAGGGGCTTGATTCATCAAGCCCACCTTATAAATAGATAAAGATTATGAATAAGAAAAAGAGGAGTTGTTGTTTGTAGGGGCTTGATTTATCAAGCCCACCTTATAGAGAAATAAAGATGAGGAAAATTGAGAATATAATATAAAGGAGATATATAATAATATAAGAGGAGAGCTAGAAAAAAGAACAAATGGAGAAAATTAGAATAAGACTTAAGTCTTTTGACCATCGACTACTGGATCAGTCTGTAAAAGATATCGTTTTCAAGGCCAAGAGAACCGGGGCAAAGATCGCTGGACCAACACCTCTCCCGACGCGTATTCATAGAATTTGTGTTCTTCGTTCTCCCCATGTGGACAAAAGGTCCAGAGAACACTTTGAGATGAGAATCCACAAGAGGATAATAGATATAAGCGAATACAATAATGAGACCATTGAAGAGCTTCAGAAGTTGGATTTACCAGCTGGGATTGATGTGGAAATCCAAGCCTTTGGAACTGGGGGAGAATAGAAATGATAGAGGGCCTGATCGGGAAAAAGGTTGGAATGACCCAGACTTTTGATGAAGAAGGAAACGTGGCTCCTATCACTGTAATAAAGGTTGGGCCTTGCACTGTCATCCAGAAAAAGACTAGAAAAAAAGATGGTTACTCTGCCATCCAATTAGGCCTTGTAGAAGAGAAGGGCAAGAAAAAGGCGACAAAGCCTTTAGTAGGGCACTACGAAAAGTCTGGTGTTCCTCCGATGAAAATCCTGAAAGAGTTTCAATTTGCAGAAAAGGGAGAAGTAAAGGAAGGAGATCAGTTTTTTGTGGATATTTTCCAAATAGGAGAGAAAGTTCATGTAGTGGGAACGAGCAAAGGAAAAGGCTTTGCTGGTGTAGTGAAACGTTGGGGCTTTCATGGTGGCAAGGCCACCCATGGATCTATGTTTCATAGGAGACCCGGTTCCACAGGAGCTTCTGCTTATCCTTCCCGGGTTATGAAGGGAAAAAAACTTCCCGGTCATATGGGAAACAAGAGAATAACGGTGAAGAACCTAAGGGTTATCCAAGCTGATAAAGAAAATAACCTCCTGGTTGTTAAGGGAGCTGTTCCTGGAGCAAGTGGTGGTTATCTTTTGATAAAAAAGGCAAATTTTCACCCTGAGTCCCCAATTCCTGATCAGATCAAGCCAGAACAACCCATACTCGAGAAGCCCAAACCTGAAGAGTCCAAACCAGAGCACCGCAAACCTGAAGAAACTAAGACCGAGCAGATTGAGGCCAAGAAGCCTGAGGCTGAACAGCCTGGGCCGAAGGAACTTAAAACCCAGAAACCAGAGATCGAGGAACGTGAGAAGCCAACTCCAGAGAAAGCTGAGGAACCTAAGCCCGAGAAACCAGAGGTTGATGAGCCTGAAAAGTCTCCTACTGAGCAGCCTGAGGAACCTAAGTCAGAGAAACCAGAGATCGAGGAACCTGAGAAGCCAACTCCAGAGAAAGCTGAGGAACCTATGCCCGAGAAACCAGAGGTTGATGAGCCTGAAAAGTCTCCTACTGAGCAGCCTGAGGAACCTAAGTCAGAGAAACCAGAGATCGAGGAGCCTGACAAATCTGAGCAAGCCAAGCCAGAATCCCTCCAACCTGATTCTTCAGAAAAGGAAAAGGAAAAGAAAGAGTAGAAGATGAGTAAAATTAAAGTTTTAAACCAGAGCGGAAAAGGGATTAGCGAAATTAACGCTCCAAAGGAAATTTTTGCATATCCGGTTAAAGAACATCTACTTTATGAAGTGGTTGTGAACTACCGGGCGAATCAAAGACAAGGCTCAGCTTCTACTAAGACCAGGGGAGAAGTGAGAGGAGGAGGACGTAAGCCTTGGAGACAGAAAGGAACAGGAAGGGCGAGAGCGGGGAGTATCCGTTCGCCTATCTGGAGGAAGGGTGGAACAACCTTTGGCCCTAAACCCCGAAGCTATTATTATAGCTTGCCGAAGAAGGCGAAAAGAAATGCCCTGAAATCAGCTTTATCCATGAAGTTTGCCGAAAAGCAAATCCTTGTCCTTAAAGCATTGGACTTTAAAGAACCCAAGACAAAAGAAGGAACAAAGTTCTTGGAGATACTAAAATTGGATTCAGCTTTGATCGTTGATCAGCATGAAAACAAGAATTTGTTTCTATCTTTGCGGAATATCCCAAAAATAAAAGCTGTTGATTACAATCAAGTCAATGTTTATGATGTTTTGAACTATAAATGGCTAGTTTTTACCCAAAATGCCTTCGAATCCTTGATGGAGAAATTTAAGCTATGAAGGACCCTTATAAGATTGTTATTAGACCTGTTATCACGGAAAAGAGCACGTTGCTAAAGGAGAAAAACAGAGAAGTATGTTTTGAAGTGGATCCAAGAGCTAATAAGAGTGAAATTAAGAAAGCTGCTGAGCAACTCTTTAAAATTAAGGTTGAGAGAGTTCGAATCCAGAACAAAAGAGGCAAGAAGAGAAAAGTCGGCCGTAGTGAAGGCAAAAAGAAAGACTGGAAGAAAGCCTATATAAAGCTTAAAGAAGGTGAAAAAATGATTGAATATTTTGAGGCTGTTTAAATGGGAATAAAGACCTACAGACCGGCAACATCCAGTTTGCGCCAGAAGACCGGGCTCACTTTTGAGGAGTTAACAACACGCCGGCCGCATAAGCCTCTTGTTGAATCTCTTTCTAAATCTGGAGGGAGAAACTCGCGAGGGCGCATATCTGCTCGTCGTCGCGGAGGCGGACATAAAAGATTGTACCGCATTATTGACTTCAAACGAGATAAGATTGGAGTCCCGGGTGTCGTGGATACTATCGAGTATGATCCAAACCGCTCGGCTTTTATATCTCTCATAAAATATAAAGACGGTGAAAAACGATACATTATAGCACCCTTGGATTTAAAGGTTGGCCAACCTGTTATCTCCGAGGATAAACAGGTTGATATTTTGCCTGGGAATGCTATGCCTCTGAAGGTCATTCCCTTAGGAACGGTTATTCATAACATCGAATTAAGAAAAAACAAGGGAGGACAATTGGCAAGATCAGCTGGCACAGGGGCTCAGGTTTTAGCCAAAGAGGGAAAATACGCCCAGATTCGAATGCCTTCAACAGAGATCAGAAAGGTTCATTTGGATTGTCGGGCAACTATCGGCCAGATTGGAAATCTGGATTATCAGCATGTATCTATTGGAAAAGCAGGGCGGAACCGATGGAAAGGCAAGAGGCCTTCTGTCCGGGGAACAGCCATGAATCCTGTTGATCATCCTCATGGTGGGGGAGAGGGAAAAGCGAAAGGCGGTCGAAATCCAGTGAGTCCAACTGGGCAACCCACAAAGGGATACAAGACAAGGAGAAATAAGAGAACACAATCCTTTATTATCAGAAGAAGGAGTAAATAATTATGGGCAGGTCTTTGAAAAAAGGTCCCTATATAGATGTGAAGCTAATAAAAAAAATTCATGTTTTAGAAACTACGGGAGAAAAAAGAAAAGTAATCAAGACATGGTCTCGCCGTTCAACGATTATACCGGAAATGGTAGGACTGACTATCGCTGTACATAACGGAAGAAAATTCATTCCAGTCTTTATAAGTGAGAATATGGTTGGGCATAAATTAGGAGAATTTTCTCCGACTAGGACTTTTAAAGGTCATACATCAAAAACAGCACGAACAATAAAGATGAGAAAATAAAGTGGAAGAACAAGATATTATCTCTCGAGCGGTCATTAAATATATCAGAATTGCTCCGCTGAAGTGCCGGTTGGTAGCTGACTTGATAAGGGAGAGGTATGTTGGGGAAGCTTTAACAATTCTCCGTTTTTCGAAGAAAAGGAAAGCAAGCTCCATAGTTGAAAAAGTTCTCAAGTCTGCAATTGCCAATGCTCAACAAAAAGCCCCCAATATCGATGTGGATAATCTATATATATCAAGAATCTCCGTAAATCAAGGGCCTCAGATGAAGAGGTTCAGAGCTCGTGCTATGGGGAGAGCTGCCAGGATTCTAAAAAGGACAAGCCATGTCCTTATTTCATTAGAAGAGAGAAAAGGGAGAGCGTAAGTGGGACAGAAAACACATCCTATTGGATTTAGATTGGGATTTAATAAACAATGGAGTTCCCGCTGGTTCTCTAAAGGAACAGAATATAGCCGCTTGATTCATGAAGATCTGAAAATTAAAAAACTTATTAAAGACAGATACTATCATGCAGGAATCTCTGAAGTGGGCATAGAGCGAGTGGGTCCAAAAGTTAGGATAATCATCCACACAGCTCGACCGGGCATCGTCATAGGTAGAGGTGGAAAGGAGATTGAAAACCTCAAATCCATTCTCCAGGATATTGTTAAGAAAGAGGTTTACATTGATATCAGAGAAGTGGATAAACTGGAGCTTTCAGCTTTATTGGTTGCCGAAGGAGTGGCTATCCAGCTTGAGAAGCGGATAGCTTATAGAAGGGCCATGAGGAGAGCAGTGGATATGGCGTTGAAAATGGGAGCAAAAGGGATAAAAGTGATGTGTTCAGGCAGGTTGGGAGGAGTTGAGATTGCTCGTTCTGAATGGTACCTAAAAGGTCGGTTGCCCCTTCAGACTTTGAGGGCGGATATTGATTATGGTTTTACCGAAGCTTTCACCAACTATGGTCAGATAGGTGTAAAAGTCTGGATTTATAGAGGGGATGTAGAAAAAGCGAAAGTTACGTCCCAAACGGCTGAGATAGAGGAGATTTAGCCATGCTGATGCCAAAAAAGGTCAAATACAGAAAGCACCATAGAGGAAGAATGAAGGGAAAAGCCAGTCGAGGAGCAAATCTCTCTTTTGGAGAATTTGGTCTTCAAGCTTTGGAACCATGTTGGCTCACAGCGCGTCAGCTTGAGGCTGGTAGAATCGCCATCGCTCGCTATGTCAAAAGGAAAGGGAAACTTTGGATTAGAGCTTTTCCCTGGAAGCCAGTTACTAAAAAGCCAACAGAGGTGAGAATGGGAAAAGGCAAGGGAGATCCTGAGTTTTGGGTGGATGTAATTAAACCAGGAAAAATAATATATGAGTTAGAAGGAGTTGCTGAAAGCGCGGCCAGAGAAGCTATGAGGCTGGCTGCCCACAAGCTTCCAATCAGGACGAGATTTATTTCAAGAGAGGGTAGAGAATTGAGATGAAGGCAAGAGAGTTAAGAGAGTTGTCAGAAGATGAGTTGAGCAGAAAAGAGGATGAATTGAAAGACCAGCTTTTTAAGTTGAAATTCCAGCATGCATTAGGACAGTTAGAAAATGCAATGAAGCTCAAAAGTATTAAAAAGGATATAGCTAGGATAAAAACGATATTAAGAGAAAATAAAGAAGGAAAGAAATAAAGAATGGAAAGCATTCAAACAAGAAAAACTACAAAAATTGGTGTTGTTGTAAGTAATAAGGCAAAAAAGACAGTTACTGTTCTTGTTGAGCGACCAATAAGGCATCATTTATACAAAAAAATCATCAAAAAGAGGAAAAAATTTCTTGCTCATGATGAGTATGAGAAATGCAAGGTTGGAGATATGGTTAGAATCATAGAGACAAGGCCTTTAAGCAAAAGAAAAAGATGGCGAATCCAGGAACTAGTAGGATTATCTCCTAGCGAGACAGCCAAAGAGATTGAGGAAAAGAAAGAATGATCCAAACGGAAACTAGACTCAGGGTTGCTGATAATTCTGGTGCACGGAGTATTTTATGTATCACCACTTTGGGTGTGGGGAAAACAGCAACTATTGGAGATGTAATCTCAGCTACTGTTAAAGAAGCTGAACCTGAAAGCAAGGTTGAGAAGGGAAACGTCGTCCGAGCTGTCATAGTTCGGACTAGGAAAGAGATTCGACGCAGAGATGGTTCTCATATACGCTTTGATGATAACGCGGCAGTTATAATTGACCGGCAAGGAGAACCTGTTGGGACCAGAGTTTTTGGGCCGGTTGGAAGAGAATTGAGAGAGAAGAGATTTATGAAGATTGTTTCTCTTGCCCCGGAGGTTGTTTAATGAACACAATCACGTTAAAGAAAAATGATGTCGTTATGGTCATCAAAGGAAAAGACAAGGGGAAAACAGGAAAAATATTAAAAGTCATTCCTGGGAAACGAAGAGCGGTCGTGGAAAAAACCAATTTTGTTAAGGAATTTATTCGTCCCGATCGGAGTAAAAACGTTCAGGGAGGGATCATGGAAAGAGAGGCTCCCATTCAGATATCCAATTTAATGCTTTATTGCTCTGAATGCAGTCAAGGAGTGAGAGTAAGGAAAAAAATATTGGAGGATGGGAGTAAAATCAGAGTCTGCAGTAAGTGTGAAACAGACTTAGAAAAGCAAAAATGAGGAAAGATTCATGAGTCGTCTTTTTGATAAATACAAAAAAGAAGTTTTGCCAGCGCTTCAGAAGGAGTTTTCTATAAAAAATAAGATGGCTGTACCCCGGCTGGAAAAAATCGTTTTAAATGTTGGTGCAGGGGATGCCATCCAGAATATTAAATTTTTAGATACGGCAAAAAAGGAACTGAGCTTCATCTCCGGCCAGTGGGCTGCAACAGGAAGAGCAAAAAAATCTATTTCAACTTTTAAGCTTCGCAAAGGGCATGCCATTGCCTGTTATGTCACTCTGCGAGGGAAAAGAATGTATGAGTTTTTTGACCGTTTAGTCAATATCGTGCTTCCCCGTGTCAGGGATTTCAGGGGTGTTTCTCCCCGGTCTTTTGATGGCAGGGGAAATTACACTCTTGGCATGAAAGATCAATTAGTTTTTCCAGAGATAGATTATACAAAAGTGGAAAAGCAGCGAGGGATGAATATCACTATCGTCACCTCTGCGGAGAGCGATAAGGCGGCAACTGCCTTATTGGAAAAATTAGGAATGCCTTTTGGAGAGGCATGATAAGGAAGGAAAAATGTCCAGAATATCAGCTATGGCGAAATACTTAAAAGAACCGAAGTACCCAACAAGGAGAAAAAAGCGCTGTCGGATATGCGGGCGTTCCAAAGGATATTATAGAAGATTTGATATGTGTCGATTATGCTTTCGGGAGCTGGCTTTAAAAGGCGAAATACCTGGAATTGTGAAGGCATCTTGGTAAAATTTTGGAAAGGATGAAATCATGAGTTTAACAGACCCTATCGCTGATATGCTAACCAGGCTAAGGAATGCCCTCCAAGTCAAGAAAAAAGATGTGAATATTCCTTCTTCCCGTATGAAGGTCGAGATAGCAAAAATTTTAAAGGATGAGGGATATATTAAAAACTTTAGGGTTAATGAAAATAGCAAGCAAGGGATATTAAACCTTACTCTCAAGTATACAAATGAAAACGAGAGCGTCATAACTGAGATCCAAAGAACTAGCCGGCCAGGTTGTCGAATATATTGCAAAAAAGGCTCTATCCCCAAGATTCTCGGTGGTATGGGAATAGTGATCCTATCTACGCCTAAAGGAGTTGCCACCGGGAAAAACTGTGAGGAACTTGGAGTTGGAGGAGAGGTTATATGCTATATCTGGTGAGTCTGGAAAGAGAGGGAATCTAAAAATGTCTCGAGTAGGAAAACAACCCATTGTCTTACCAGCTGGAGTTAAGGTTAATATCTTGCCAGATAAGATTGAATTTGAAGGTCCTAAAGGAAAGCTTTCCTCACCCCTGTTTGCTGGGATCAAAGCCGAATTCGAAAACAATGAACTCACCTTGCGGAGATCGACTGATTCCAAGAAGCAGCGATCTTTTCATGGCTTGAGCCGGAGTTTAGCTTTTAATGCTTCTGCAGGTGTCTCTGAGGGTTTTTCAAAAAAGCTAGAAATAGTGGGAGTCGGATACCGGGCTAAGCTCGACAAAGGGAAACTTGAGTTCAGTTTAGGCTATTCCAAGCCCAAGGTGTACAAGATACCTGTGGGTATTGAAATCGTTTTGGAAAAGCCGACTTTAATCACTGTGAGCGGAATAGACAAACAGAAAGTAGGCCAAGTTTCAGAGGAGATTCGTAGTCTTCGCAAACCGGATCCCTATAAACTCAAAGGAATTCGCTATGTTGGTGAGCGCTTGATTAAGAAAGAGCGTAAGGCGGTGGTGGCTGGTGTATAAAGATAAAGTCGCGGTAAAGAAAAAAGCTAAAGACCGGATAAGAAAGAGAATCAGAAAGAAAATCAGAGGCACTTCCGAACGTCCAAGAGTTTATGTTTTCAAGAGTAACCGCTATGTATACACGCAAGTTATAGATGACGAGAATGGTCATATATTAGCTTCCGCCTCTACTTTAGAGAAGGAGTTTAGAGAAAAGAACAAAAACTATAAGAATATAGAAGCCTGTCAGGTTTTAGGTGATATGTTGGCGAAGAAATTAAAACAGAAAAAAATCGAGAGAGTGATTTTTGATAGAGGAATCTATCCTTATCATGGCCGTATCAAAGCCGTTGCTGAAGCCATGAGAAAGGGTGGACTCGTTTTTTAAGGTGATATAGCAGGGAGAAAAAAGAGTGGCTGACCAAGAAGTAAAGAAAGAAGAATTAAGAGAGGAACTTGAGTTAAAAGATCAGGTGATTTCTATACGAAGAGTCACCAAGGTTGTTAAAGGAGGAAAGAATCTCAGTTTTTCGGCCTTAGCAGCTGTTGGAAATGGAAGCGGATTAGTCGGAATTGGCAAAGGGAAAGCCCGAGAAGTTCCCCAAGCCATAAGAAAAGCTGTGGAAGATGCCAAAAAAAAGTTAATTAAAGTGCCGCTGTCTGAGTCTACTATTCCCCACTTTATTAGAGGAGCGGCAGGTGGAGGTGTTGTAATTCTTCGGCCTGCATCAAAAGGGACTGGTGTAATAGCCGGTGGAGCTGTAAGAGTGATCATGGAGTTAGCTGGAATAAAAGATATTTTAACGAAATCAATTCGTAGTAATAATGCTATAAGTGTGGCCCATGCTACAATGGATGCTTTGCAGAGACTGAAAAATCCTGAAAAGGTTTCAAAAAATAGGGGCAAAGAAAAGGAAATGATATGGCAGTGAAAGAGACAACGTCTAATAAAACTCAAGAAAAAGCAAGAACTAAATCAAAAGCTCAAAAAGCCAAGTCCCCGGAGAAGCAGTTAAAAGTAAAACTCGTGAGAAGCCTCATCGGGCGCCCAAAACATCAACATGAAGTAGTGAAAGGATTGGGCTTAAGGAAGATTAATTCAGAAGCCACTCGCAAAGATTGTCCTGAGATCTGGGGGATGATCAATAAAGTACGTCATTTAGTGGAAGTGGAGGAGTTGGAAAAGAAATGAATTTGAGTGATCTTCATCCTGCCAAAGGATCCAGGAAGAATAGGAGAAGAGTTGGACGGGGCCCTGGTTCCGGGCGAGGTAAAACATCTGGTCGTGGTTCAAAGGGTCAAAAGTCTATTTCTGGATATTCAAGTAAGAGAGGATTTGAAGGAGGGCAGATGCCCCTTCACCGCAGGGTTCCCAAGCGAGGCTTCACTAATATATTTAGAAGGGAATATAGGGAAGTCAATCTTGAGAAAATTGAGAAAATCACAAAAACGGAAATAAAACTAAAAGATTTAAAAGCAGCGGGCATTATAAAGAAGGAATCAGAGACTGTTAAGATTTTAGGAAGAGGAGACATTTCCTCTTCTAAGACAGTCCATGCCCATAAATTTTCCCGCTCAGCTCTGAAGAAAATTGAGAAAGCGGGAGGAAAGGCAGTTCTTATCAAGAGTTAACAATGTTAGATAGTATTAAAAACATTTTTAGTATTCCTGATCTTAGAAAAAGGATCATTTTCACCTTATTTATATTGGCCGTGTATCGAGTAGGCTGGCAGGTTCCTAATCCAGGAATCAGCGGAGCTGCCTTACAGGAATTCTGGGAACAACAGCGGGGAACGATTTTAGGTTTTGTGGATCTTTTCTCCGGGAGAAATATGTCCAAGATGACTATTTTTGCCCTGGGGATAATGCCCTATATCAGTGCCTCTATCATTCTCCAGTTGCTTCAGGTTGTCTGGCCTTACTTGGAAAGGTTATCTAAGGAAGGAGAACTCGGTAGAAAAAAAATCACCCAATTCACGCGTTATGGGACCATTATTATCTGCTCCATCCAGGCTTCTGCTATCGCTTTGTGGCTGCAAGCCCAAAGCAGTCCCAGTGGGGTACCTATTGTTCCCAACCCTGGCGCAGGATTTATATTTTTAACAGTCCTGACACTAACCACTGGAACAGTTTTTGTTATGTGGTTAGGAGAGCAGATTTCAGAGCGGGGAATCGGAAATGGGATTTCCCTGATTATATTTGCGGGAATTGTGGTTAATTATCCTCGGGACCTCCAAAACGTTTTAGCTGGCTTGAAAACGGGAAGCATGACTCCCTTAAGGCTCATTTTTCTGATGGTATTGATGTTAGGTGTCATTGCCGGCATTGTTTTTGTGGAGCGTGGCCAGAGGCGGATTCCTGTCTCCTATGCTAAGAGAGTCGTGGGAAGGAAAGTTTATGGAGGTCAGAGTACCCATCTTCCGCTTAGAGTGAATACTGGCGGAGTTATTCCCATAATTTTTGCTGCCTCTGTCATAACTATTCCAGCAACTATAGCCGGGTTCGTAAAACACCCTATTTTCCAACAGATTGCCCAGCAATTCGGCTTGGGCATGCCTTTATACAATCTCCTCTACATTGCAGCTATCGTCTTCTTTACATTTTTTTATGTTTCCATCATTTTCAATCCTTCTGACGTTGCGGAGAATCTAAAGAAATATGGTGGTTTTATTCCAGGGATAAGACCAGGAAAGAATACTTCTGATTTTATAGATAATGTCCTTTCACGGATTACTCTGGTAGGTGCTATTTATTTAGCAGCTGTAGCCATTCTGCCAGAGTTTATGATCACTGGGTTCAAAGTTCACACCCTGCCCTTAGTCGGAGGTTTCCTAGAAGCCAACTTGCCCCGGTGGTTTACTCAAGGATTGAATATTCAGTTTTATTTCGGGGGAACATCTATTCTTATTGTAGTCGGAGTAGCCATGGATACAATGCAACAGATCGAAGCACAACTTATAATGCGCCACTATGATGGATTCATGCGCCGCGGCCGCATAAGAGGAAGGAGAGGATGAGAGTTATTTTACTTGGACCTCCTGGGGGTGGCAAAGGTACTCAAGGAGAACTTATAGAAAAACAATATGGGTTTCCTAAAATTTCCACAGGAGATCTTCTTCGCCGCGAGGTTCAGGAAAAGACTACTTTAGGAGAAATGGCAAAAGCTGAGATGAATAAAGGCGAATTAGTTAAAGATGATATCGTGATTGAGGTGATAAAGCACAAAATATTCCAGCCCGACTGCAAACGAGGGTATATTTTGGATGGTTTTCCCCGAAACGTTGGCCAGGCCCGAAGATTGGAAGAAATTGAAGAAAAGCGCCAGGAAATAGTGATCGATATACATCTGAGCGAGCAAACTCTGATTCAAAGGCTCTCAGCACGAAGGGTTTGTTCCAGCTGCGGGGCTATTTATAACCTTTTAGCCTGCAGCCCGAGAAAAGAAGGATTATGCGATATTTGCGGATCAGAGCTTATTCAAAGAGAGGACGACGTTCCAGAGGTTATCAAAGAGCGCCTGAAAGTTTACCATGAACAGACAGAAGCCCTTATAGATTATTACTCGAGAAAAAAGGTTTATTTTAGGATAAACGGTGAAGGAAAGATCGAGATCATCTCTAAGAATATTTATTCTATTCTGGACAGAGAAATAGCCAAATCAAAAGTGATGGAAGCGGCAAGATGATTATTTACTGCGAGGAAGAAATTAGTACTATTAGGAAGAGTAACCAGATCGTCGCGAAAATTTTAACCGAGTTAGGGAAAATGATAACACCAGGAGTACAAACTAAAGAGTTGGATGAGTATGCTGAGCTTAGGGCTAAAGAGATGAATGCTATTCCGGCTTTCAAGGGTTACCGCGGGTATCCCGCCTCTCTTTGCACGTCCATCAATGAGGAAATTGTCCATGGCATTCCTTCTTCCCGGCGCCTGCGGGATGGAGATATCATTAGCCTCGATTTCGGGGTTCTGTATGAAGGCTATTACGGTGATGCAGCCGTGACCTATGCTGTGGGAGAAATCACTCCAAAAGCAAAAAAACTTATAAAGGCGGCTGAGGAGTCCTTTTACAAGGGCATGGAACAGATGAAACCGGGAGAACGAGTATCAGATATATCTTTTGCTATTCAGAGTCATGTTGAATCGCAAGGGTATTCAGTTATTCGGGCTTTTGTCGGTCATGGAATCGGTCTTTCCCTCCATGAAGAACCCCAGGTTCCCAATTTTGGCCCGCCAGGAAGGGGGCCGAAGCTAAAATCGGGGATGGTTTTAGCCATAGAGCCGATGATTGCGATGCGAGATTGGGATGTGGAGATATTAGATGATAACTGGACTGCTATAACCAGGGATAGAAGTCTCTCAGCTCATTATGAACATACAGTGGCAATTACTCAAAAAGGACCTGAAATTTTAAGCCTGCCAGATGAAGAAAAGAAGAACGCTGCTTATTTAAAGGAGAATCAATATGCCTAGGCAGGGTGTCTTTGAGACTGAAGGGACTGTTTTGGAAACGCTGCCCAATGCTATGTTTCGTGTTGAGTTGGCCAATAAGCATAGAATCTTAGCTCATATCTCTGGAAAAATGAGAAAGCATTTTATCCGCATTCTTCCTGGAGATAGAGTGCTTATTGAGCTTTCACCTTACGATTTAACAAAAGGAAGAATAACTTATCGATTCAAATAAGAAAAAAGCAAATGAAAGTAAGAGCATCCATTAAGAAGATGTGTAGGAATTGTCAGATAATCAAAAGGAAAGGTACGCTTCGGGTTATCTGCTCCAATCCGAAGCATAAACAAAAACAAGGCTAATTGAGGTTAAAATGGCAAGAATAGCAGGTATCACACTTCCTTCTGAAAAAAGGGTAGAGATTGGGCTGACCTATATTTTTGGCATCGGTCGTTCCAGGTCAAATAAAATTCTCCAGGAAGCTAAGATAGATAAGGATAAAAAGGTCAAAGCTTTGAGTGAGGATGAGATCAGTCAAATACGTCAAATCCTCGAGAAAAAAGAAAAAATAGAAGGTGAATTGAGAAGCGAGACTACCCAGAATATAAAAAGGCTGGTCGATATTGGGTGTTATCGAGGAATGCGGCATAGGAGACGATTGCCTTTGAGAGGCCAGAGGACAAAAACGAATGCTCGAACGAGAAAAGGTTCTCGAGGTCGTTCGATAAAGAAATAAAAGCAAAATAAGGAGTTTTAAGTGCCAAAAGCGAAGAAAAAGACCAAGAAAAAGAAGGTTAGGAAAGAAATAGGATTTGGTGTGGCTTATGTTCAGTCCACTTTCAACAATACTATCGTTACTATAACAGACCAACATGGAGATACAGTTTGCTGGGCTAGCGCCGGATCAGCGGGCTTCAAGGGTGCCCGGAAAGGAACTCCTTTTGCAGCCCAGTTGGCTGCCAAAGAAGTATCGTCTCGAGCAAGAGAATTTGGAGTCAGGTATATTGACGTTAGGGTTAAGGGCCCAGGTGCTGGAAGAGAATCAGCTATTCGGGCGCTCCAAACTAATGGCTTAGAGATAAAATCAATCAAGGATGTTACCCCAATTCCCCATAATGGCTGTCGTGTCAGAAAGAGAAGAAGGGTTTAGAAGAAGAAGCCGTCAAGGAGAAAGAAGATGCCAAGACATAGAGATTCGGTTTGTCGCCTCTGCCGGGCGGAGAAAACGAAGCTTTTTCTAAAAGGAAGCAAGTGTTTGAACGAAAAATGCCCTGTGGAAAGGAGGCCTTATCCTCCAGGGGAACATGGAAGAGCAAGGAGAAGAATCTTGGGATATGGTCTTCAGCTCAGGGAAAAACAGAAGCTGAAAAGATATTATGGCATGTCCGAGAAACAGTTTCGGATCTTTTTCCAGCGAGCGGAAAGAAAAAGAGGAATAACAGGAGAAAATCTTCTGGCTATGCTGGAGAGAAGGCTGGATAGCGTAATTTTTGTAATAGGATTCTCTCATTCTCGAGATCATGCTCGGCAACTGATTACTCACGGCCATTTTCGAGTTAATGGGAGGAAAGTCGACATCCCATCTTTTCTGGTCAATAAAGGTGATGTCGTCTCATTTAGAGAGAAAGCAATGAAGCATGAGGAGCTCAAGGCCATTGTAGAATCAAATAAAAGTAAAACTGTCCCAGGATGGATTGAAGTTTACTGGGAAAAGATGCAGGCAAAAATTCGTTCTTTTCCTGTCCGTGAAGATATTACTTTTCCTGTGGAAGAACGCATGGTTGTTGAGCTTTATTCGAAGTAACTTATTGTCTGAGCTGCAGAAGCTCCAGAGAGTTAAAATCTCTGTTGCCTCTGTAGATTGGTTTGATAATAATGTATCCTGAAGAGGAGGAAGTATGATAGAAATAGGTTTTCAGAGACCGAAATATCTTGAATGCAATTACGAGACTTTAACAGAAAAATATGGCTACTTCTCAGCCCAGCCTTTTGAAAGAGGCTATGGCATCACAGTTGGAAATGCTCTGAGAAGGATTCTTCTTTCTTCTGTAACAGGAGCAGCTATTACTGCTGTTCGAATTCAGGGTGTTCTTCATGAGTTCTCGAGTATCCCTGGGGTGGTGGAAGATGTGACAGATGTCATCCTGAATTTAAAAAGTATCCCGTTAAAGTTTGAAGGAGATGAGCCAATAATTATGACTCTGAAAAAAAAGGGGCCGACTGAAGCAAAAGCATCTGATATTGTTCATGATCCTGATATCGAAATTCTTGACAAAGATATTCATATTGCCTCTCTCGATAAAGATGGAAAGTTGGATGTGGAGATGATCGTTAAGAATAATAGAGGTTATATTCCTGCCGATCAAAATTTCGATGGAGATTTAAGCGTGGACTATATTCCCCTCGACTCATCTCACTCTCCGATCAAAAAGGTGAACTACAGGGTTGAAGCGGCAAGAGTAGGCAAGAGAATTGATTACGAAAAGTTAAGCCTGGAAATTTGGACATCAGGCTCTGTTTCTCCACAGGAGGCTTTGGCTCAGGCATCCAAAATGATGAGAGACCATCTGGTTATCTTTCTTACTATTGTTGATGAGCCAATGGAAAGAGAACAAATAACTATAAAAAAAGAGATTCCTTATTACCCTCAGCTAGATATTTTGTCAAAATCTATAGATCACCTTGAACTTTCAGTCAGGTCCAATAATTGTCTCAGGGCAGCCGGGATCGAAAAAATTCATGAATTGGTTCAAAAAACTGAAGATGACCTCTTGAGGACTAAAAATTTTGGCCGCAAATCTTTGACTGAAATAAAAGCGACTCTACAAGAATTGGATCTAGGTCTCAATTTGGACCTTCATTCTAGATTGTTAGAGAAAATAGAAACGGAGAAGAAGGAAGAAAAAGAAGAAGAGGAAGAAGCTGAATGAGGCATCTTGTCAAAAAAAAGAAGTTGGGGCGAAACAGTGCGCAAAGGCGTGCTTTGCTGCGAAGCCTTGTGACCTCATTTCTGGAAAAAGAGCGTATGAGAACGACTTTAGCAAAGGCAAAAGCAGCGAAACCTCTGGCTGAAAAGATGATTACTTTAGCAAAGAAAGATACTCTTCATGCCAAGCGTCAAGCCTTAAGCTACATATACAAAAAACCTGTCGTAAAGAAGCTCTTTGAAGAACTCGGTCCTCGTTTTATCGAAAGACCTGGAGGATACACAAGGATTGTAAAGATCGGGCCGAGGGCAGGAGATGGGGCTGAAATGGCAATCCTTGAGCTCGTAGGCTCCGAATTTGAGAAGAAAGTAAAGAAAAAAAAGGAAAAAGGAAAGGCCAAACCTAAAGCTAAATAGATGACTAACCTGGATAATTCAGGCTAATTACTTCCTTGCTTCTTGGGGACAACCCAGAGTTCTTGACCAGGATAGATTTTTGATCTGTAGTTGAGGCTGTTTAAACTGAGCAAAATGCTTAGGTTCATTCCATATTTGTTGGCGATTCTAGATGGGCTATCACCGCGTCTAACTGTATAAATAGTAGCTCCTTGGGGTATCGAGGATTGGATGACGATCTTCTGCCCTACATCCAATGCGTCGCTCTCAAGGCTGTTATCTTTTTTTATTTTTCCAACTGTGGTGCTAAAAGCGCTGGCGATTTTATAAAGAGAATCTCCTCTTCTTACAATATAAATAAGTTTCTCCCCCTCTTTAACAAGCTTAGGAGGAGGAGATGACGCATAGCTTCTTCCGCGAACCGGAATTTTAAGCCTCTGCCCTGATTTGATGAGATCAACACGACGCAAACGATTCAATCGAGCAATGGATGAGATAGATGTCCTGTACCGTTGGGCAATGAGTGAGAGAGATTCTCCCCTTCGCACACGATGGATTCTATAGGTAGCCTCTGGAGGAATCCAGGTGGGAAGAGTATTCAAAGCGATCATTGCTTTTTCGGCAAAGCCTAAGGGGACTCTTAAAACGTATTCATAACCTGGAGTGGCACCGTGACGCAGTTCAGAATTAAGAGAGGATAGTATATCTTCTTTCAATCCCATAGCTTTAGAAAGGGAGGAAAGTCTGATGGGGCTGTTAATAGGAAGACTTACGAATTCTAAGGGAGTATCGGGAGTCGGAAGATTGAAGCCGTATTTTTCAGGATCGTTGACTATAAGAAGGGTGGCAATAAAACGGGGAACAAAGCTAGCAGTCTCACGAGGGAGCATTAGATAAAGATCCCAGAAGTTGTCGAGGTAGTTAAAGCGCTGGTTACGAATGACCTTTTTGACTTTATACTCACCACAATTATACGCGGCCAGAGCGGTTGTCCAGTCGCCAAAATGAGAATGGAGATCACTCAGATATTTTAAAGCTGCTTTGGTTGATTTTACGGGGTCCATCCTTTCATCGATCCAGCGGTCTCTCTTCAAACCATAACGGTACCCTGTGGAAGATATGAATTGCCAGGGACCCAGGGCTCTGGCACGGGAGTAAGCTCTTACTTTAAATCCGCTCTCAATAAAGGGAAGCCAGGCCAGTTCTTCTGGAAGCCCGGCCTTTCTCAATTCTTCAAGAATCATTTGCATGAAGAGTCCTGAGCGTTTGTATGACTGCTCGAAAAATTTTCTCTCTGCATTTTGGAAACGCTTTATTTGACTTTCGACATGCTCATTTTCTACAAGAGGAATGGTTTGATGATTATTCCCGACCGCTGTTAGCTGTGAAGCGTAGATTTCTTGAATTCTTTGAGCGATCAGGAGTCTGAGATCGTTTTTTTCCTGGATGAGGGAGGAATCAGGGGGGAGGTTGAGCTTCAAGATCAAGCTGTAAGCATCATCCAGAGTTGCCAGCGCAGTATCGAAATCTCCCTTTTCCCAAGAAAGTTGGCTATCCTGGTAGACATACAGAGCATCTTCGAGGATGGACAGGGGTTCATCTTGGAGAGAAGCATTCTCTTGAGTCAGGGTTTCACTGCCGTCTAGATTCTTTCCCTTTTTAGATTTCGAATCCTGCTCTTTAGAATCATCTTGATTGGTAAATGATGAAGGATTGCTTTGGATTCTATCCAAGGAAGAAGAACAACTCCATAAAAAGATAAATGACGTAATAAGAATGGTTGTGCAAAGATGTTTCATTTTTATCAGCTTTTTGTTTAAAGGTAGAATTTATAACATTTAAAGAGGTCAGAGTCAAATAATTCTTGAGTTTTGGAAAGCTTATTGGCTAGTGATGATTCCTTGAATTTTGCCTGTACTGGATTTATGTTCTGAGTTTCTTCCATCTGAATATAAAGGAATTCCTGCATTAAATCCTTAAGCGCATAGCGATAAAAATAAAGAGGTGATAAGCTTCCATTGTCTTCCGGCAAGTCGGTGATGTTCATCCTACACTCCGTAAGAGAAAACGTTTCTTTCGCGTCTCAGTATTGATGAGAAGCGACATTAGATCATAACTACTACGTCGAGTTTAAAATAATAAAAAGTCCCCTATTAGTAAATAACCTTTAGAGGTGGTATTAGGAATGATTTTTATAATTTTTTTTCTCACCTGGAAAGATGATTTGTTCTCATCATTTTGATTGCCTTTATCGGAATCAGGCCTTGCCCTTGAGAAGAAAGGCTTTGTTGCCTCTTGATTATCTGAGCCGGGGTCAGGCCTTGCCATCAGGAAGAGAAGCTTTGCTGCCCTTGATTTACTGAGCTTTCCTATGATAAGGCCTGACCCCAAAGGCCTGATCCCGTGACATGCTTTATGCACATTTGCTATGCCAGTTCCAGGCCGTTTCGATAATTGTTTCGATGCTTGAATGGTATAGCTTCCAGCCCAGGGTTTTCTCTGCCTTTTCTCTTGAGGCCAAGAGCACCGGAACATCCCCTTCGCGCCGCGGGCTTTCTGTGTAGAGAACTTTTTCTCCTGTGATTTCTTCTGTTTTATTTATAATCTCTAAAACAGAATAGCCTTTGTTTGTCCCCAGATTGATAAACTCACTCTGGGGGGATTTCAGGAGTTTTTTGAGAGAAAGCACATGGGCTTTTGCCAGATCTGTGACATGGATGTAATCTCTGACCGCTGTTCCATCTTTGGTGGGGAAATCTTTTCCAAAAATTTCAAATTTCTTCTTTTTTCCCAGGAGAAAAAGGAGGATGTTGGGAATAAGGTGGGTTTCAGGGTCGTGCAGCTCGCCCAGGTGCCCTTCTGGATCTGCTCCCGCAGCATTGAAATAGCGGAGAGATATAAATTTTAGTCCATATGCTCTTTCGTAATCTTGAATGACTTTCTCTACAAAGAACTTGGTCTGCCCATAAGGATTGAAAGGATTTAAGGGATGAGATTCTGGTATCGGATTTTGTAGAGGCTCACCATAAACAGCAGCGCTTGAAGAAAAAACGAAGTATTTAACTCCTGCTTCCAGCATAACATCCAGGAGGTTCAGGCTGGTAATGAGGTTATGGGTGTAGTATTTTCGGGGGTCCGCATAAGATTCTCCCACCTGGATAAGGGAAGCAAAGTGAAGAACAGCTTCGATATTATTTGACCTTAAGGCTTTTTTGATGCTCTCTTTATGCATGAGGTCGCCCTCGAAAAGCTCTCCTCCCACAAGAAGCTCTTTTTTGCCTGTAGAAAAATTATCAAAAACAACGACTTCAAATCCTTCCTTGATGAGCTCTTTGGCTGTGTGAGATCCAATATATCCTGCTCCACCAGCCACGAGAATTTTCATTGAAGCGCCTTCTCGATGATTTTTTTAGCAATCTGCAGCCCTTCTTTTTTCGTCTCAAACTCATTGTCGAGCTGGAGCTCATACAGTTTTTTAAGGATTTTTCCCATCAAGGGGCCGGGAGCGACCGCCATTTTTATCAGGTCTCTGCCCATGATTAAAGGTTTAATAGTCTCTTTAGTTACGTCGAGTTCCTCGAATTTACGAAGAAGCCAGCGTGCTTCTTCGTCCAACTCTATAATCGGTTTTTCTTTCCTTCCGGCGCGGTCAGCTGCATCAAGATAAACCAGAAGCTCGATTTCACCGCTTATATCTGCCGCGAGGCGGTTGAAGGCCTTTTTGGTCACAACTTCCCTGTTCTGCCATAATTCAGAGGCCCGGTGGTGACATTTAATCAGGGAAAGGATTGTTTTTCTCAGTTTATACCCGTTCCAAGAAAAAATTCTGAACCGGCTAAGAATTTTTTTGGTGATCTTCTCGCTGAGGAGATCGTGGCCATTATTGGTGAGAACCATCCTTCCCTTCTTGAACTCCCACTGGGCAGCGGATGGTTTTCCTACATCATGATAAAGGGAAGCCAGCAGCAGGGCCAGTTTTTTCTCTTGAGAAAGTTGTGCAAATTCGGATAGCCTTTTTGCCTGATCTACTGTGAGCTTGGTGTGATACCAGACAGTATGATTGCCATATTTATCTTTCTCGGGATGAAAGAGGGAGTCCTGGATAGATAGGGTCAGGTTGTAGAGTTCCTGAAAGAGCTGGCGGATGGCGCCGAGTTTGAATAGCTCTTCGAGCCCGACTGAAGGAGAGGGAGAAAAAAGGAGAATTTTAAAAATCTCCTCGTTCACCCTCTCTACACTTAAGCCTGATAAATCTATTTCTCTTGAGGTTTCATAAATTTCAGGATCAACCGAAAACTCAAGAACTGAGGCAAATCGAGCCACTCTAAGAATTCGCAGAGGATCATCAGGAAATGACGTAGGGTTTGATAGCCTTATTTTTTTGGCTTTGATGTCGCTGGCCCCACGGAAAGGATCGATAACCTTGTTATCAATCAGCCTTAAAGCAATACTGTTGCATCGAAAATCTCGTCTTTCAAGGTCTTTCTCGATGGGCAGATTTGGCTCTGCAGAGATTATGAAATCTTTATGCTTTTTGACTCCTGTTCCTCTCGGAACCTCTTTCCTGGGTAGAGCTAAATCGTATGTTTTTCCATTTATCGTGAATTTAATGATACCAAAGCTTTTTCCAACAAGATCAACTTTTCCATAAGGTTGGATTATTTTTATGATATCTTCAACGCTATGATGAGTAATAAGAATATCCACTTCCTCGGATGGTATTCCTCTGATAAGGTCGCGCACGTAGCCTCCGACAGCATAGACTTCACCTCCAAAATGATGAATTAAAAATTCTTTTTCTCGAAATTCAGCCTGCAATTTATTCATAATTTTTTATCTATTATTGTCGGATTCATGAAGTAATCAGATCCTATGTTTTCCATTGGCGCGTTTTCTTTTTTTTGTCTTTACTATTATAAAAGCAATTTCGCCTTCTATTCAAACATTTTTCGCAAAAACTTGAAATCTTGTTCTCCCCAAATCAATAGTGTATGCTTAAGGATTCAAAAAATATAAAGTAATAAAATTGAAAAAAACACTGTGTTTCGTACTGCTTTTCCTCTGGGCTTTTGCCAGTTCAGCCTTGCCTTTGTCTTTGAGAAAAGACCTCAGCATATCTCTTGAAGAGAAAAAGATTAAGGATTTAGGCGTCTCAGGACTTTCCCTTATTTTTTATGTTAAAATATCAAATTCTTCCTCTTCGCCCTATTTTCTTTCGAGTTATGAGTACCGGTTTGTTGTCAATCAGAAGGAATACTTCCGATTATCAACTTCCTTAGAGGAATACATACGCATCGAAGCAAAGGGAAATACACTTCTTTCTTTTCCGCTAAAAATCACCTATGCTCATCTCTTTCGTGTTGTGGAGGGAATAGAAAAAGAAGATAAAGTCCAATGCTATTTGACAGGTGCTATGACCTTTTCGGATGGCCGGAGGGAGAAGGGGAGGCTTCCTATTGCTTTTTCCGGAGAATTCCCGATCTTCAAAAAACCTGAGATTGAATTCCTTACTCTTCAGGTGAAGGAGATGACGATCGGGGGAGCGGATATAAGCTTTAAGGTGAGTTTTAAAAACAGTAATGCCTTTGAACTCCTGGTAGACAGGATACGCTATGGATTTCATCTGGGAGGGAAGCCCGTTGGCGAAGGGATAATAAGCGGAGACAAAAATATTGAAGACGGAGAAATAAGAGTTTTTTCAATTCCTTTCCTCATGAATTTCTTTGAAGTCGGAAAAGAGGTCTACATTAAACTTCGCCAACCGTCAGCTCTTTGTCGTTTCTTCGGGGAAATCGAGGTAAGGACTGCGTGGGGATATATAAAGATTCCTTTTGATAAAAGCAACAAGGTTACTATCTCAAGAAGTCCCTGAACAGAGCCTTTTTGGCAATGATTAGTGTAATTATTCCGACATACAACCGAGCCTCTTTTCTTGATGAGGTCATTCAGTCTGTGCTGAATCAGGATTATTTCGTTCGGAACAGCTCCAGTTCATTCGAGTTTTTGGTGATCGATGATGGCTCTACGGATAATACGAAAGAAATTGTAAAATCTTTCGGGAATAAGATGAAATACCACTTCCAGGAGAATAAAGGAGTAAGTGCAGCCCGGAATCTGGGGCTTGATCTTGCTCAAGGCGATTATATCGCTTTTTTAGATTCAGATGACCTCTGGAAAAAAGA
>DRHQ01000150.1 GCA_011049545.1 Candidatus Aminicenantota bacterium
ACAACATCGCGCCCCGAGCCGGGCAATAAGCTGATAAACATTGATCGAGTTGTAGATATCGTAAATGATGCGGATCTGAACTGTATTTATGTGATTTACAAAGAGGGTGAGCATTTTGTCGTATATGATGATGAGCGCATTGCTATATTTGATAAAATAAATATCAAGCCGGTATTTGAAATCTTCCATGAACTTGGATATACCCCTGCGCGGCAGTTCTGGTCAGAGAAACTTGAATCCGAGAATCTGATTAATAAACAATCGCCCGTAACTAAAGAGCTTTCCGACCTGGACTGGCTGCTGTTTCATATGACCGCTAGAAAACATATGAATCTTGCTAATTCGTATCAAAAAGAGTTCTATTATGAATTTGACGATGATTTCAAAGATCCAAAAAGAACCGAAGATAAGGACGCTGGACCATTGGAAAAGAAACCACTCGGACATCAAATGAGTGGACCGGGGACTATTGGCACAGTACCTATGCCTAAAGGCCCTGATGAATTTGATGGATTAAAAAATCCCGGTGTACTGCTTTCTCCTGATGTTAAGACTCTGAAGTGGCACGTAGATGAGGAAAATAGTTTAAGCACAAAGATATTCCGGTCCGTTGTGGGTGTTGATCAGAATGTACTCAACGATTCCGCCAAGAACGAAAAGCAGATAGATTCAACCTTTGAGACACAGTTATCAGTTTTATTCAGGGTCAAAACAAACTTTGAAATCATTAATAAGTTTGCAGACAGTACGCTTGCAATACTCCGTTACGGTGATGCGTTTATCGGATGCGAGATTGATTACGGGACAAAATACTTCCTAAAAGATGTCACTACACTGCATGGAGATTTTAAAATAGCCAAAGAAGCAGGGGCCAGCGAAGTGATCCTGGATGATATATACCAGAAGATTGTAAACACCAATTATCGTAGTGATAACAGGTCATTGGCACGGGCGCAAATAATCCGTGAACTTGATCCACTACCTGACAGAACCGATAAAGAAGTAATAAATATTTTCGATAAAGGAGGTATTGATAAAATAAATTTTGTAATAAAAACTAACCTGCTTAAATTTGTACAAAGATTTGAAAGGTCAAATGGTGGATTAGTTGAATTTGGATCAGCCATAGACTTCGATACTAAGATTAACGAAATACTCAATAAGTTTAAACAGTACGCAGATGAAATTAATACCAGCGAACCTAGACCCGGAGATCCAGATTAAGGATACTGATGTTGAGTCCTATCATGTTGAGTTCACCCGCTTTGAGCCAACTCCTGATGGAAGGGGCCGCCCTAATGAAGTGAAGGACATTCAGATTTTCTTTCCTAAAGTATGGAAAGCGATAGACAAGGCGATTGATAAAAGCGGTATATCTTTCCTTAATTATGACGAAATCAGAATAGTTCACGATCCTGAGCAGGCTGAAAATCTTGCTGCCGTAAAAGCCGAGAAAGCCAAGGAATTAGCTGATAAAAAGGCTGCCGAAGCTAAAGAAAAAGAAGATGTCGCCGCTGCCATTGAAGCTGAAAAGAAGGAAAAGGAAGATGCGGAAGCCGCCGTAAAAGCTGAGGAAGAAAGACTTATAAAAGAAGCCGAGGACAAAGAAGCCGCACTGGAAAAAATGAGAATCGAGAAAGCTGAAGCCACATTGAAGGAAAAAGAAGCTCAAGAGAGAGCCACAGCCAAAGCGAAAGGTAAGCCAGGACCAAAACCATCACCAAAAACGTAATATCATGAAAAGACTAATTTTCTTACTCGCAGTAATTTCTCTTGTCGCTTTCACAATGGAGGCACAAAAAACAACCATCCCTGAGAAATATACAGCCGTTACCTTAAATGGAGTAACGACAGGGACAACAACCTTTATTCCTATTCAAGGGGAATGGGATGTGTCATTGCAATTAATCCCTGCACTGGGGGGAGTCACTGGCGATTCGCTTGATTTCTCATACATTATATATCAGTCTGATTCAAACGACGATGCAGTATGGACGGCACTTGGTACGGCAGATACTGTTTCCAGTACGACTGATTCGGATGGCATATGGACGGTATCTGATTTTGGAGGGCTACGATTAAAGGCTATTTATACTGGCATATCGACCGACACAATTACCGTAACACCCTATTCAGTATACAAAAA
>DRHQ01000151.1 GCA_011049545.1 Candidatus Aminicenantota bacterium
CAGCCGACAAGTTGTTGAGCAAGTAAAACATTACGTTCCTTAAAAATACTTTATTGAATAAGTATAGCGTGTGATTCAGGATATGTCAACTTCTTGATCGGTCATTTGAATTGATTTATAGGAATGTTTTTATACTCTTTTAGAAGCTTTCCTCTCCAAATTTACCCTCTTCAGCTTTACTATCTTTACCTTCATAATCATCTGCATCTGGTTCGCCCATCTTGGCAGGTTTATATCCTGGTTCTTTTGCTTTCTCAGTTTCCTCTTTATATGCAACAAGTACCTTTTGTTCAATCTCATCACGGCATTTAGAATTTATTGGGTGGGCCGTGTCAGCATATAATTTAAATTTCCCGCTTGAATCTCCTACTGGATGTCTTTCGCTTAGTTTACTACCACAATCATTACAAAATCGCGCACGGAGGTGATTTTTACAACTACATTTAGGACATTTATCGGTAAGCTTTCTGCTTGGCATAGCAACAAAAGCCCCTTTATATCCCTCAATGATCTTCAAATCTCTTACCACAAAATCATCGTCAATTGTAATGCTACAAAAAGCCTGTAAGCGATTCTTTTTTGCCTCTGTTAGTTTTACTCTGACCTCAGTAATATTCATAGTTCTAAATCTCCCCCTTGCTTACCTTGTTGTCTGTGGTATTATCGTATTTGCAGCCACAAATACCTTCCCCATGCCTCTTAATTCAATTTGATTCCTGATCATCTCTGCCTGATTTCTATTGCTGCACAATCCGTAGATAGCTGACCCGCTTCCTGAAACTAACAAACCACAAAAGCCAAAACGTTCTAATAAATTTTTCGTCTGCAGCAAATCAGGATATAGGGAAAAAATAGTTTCTTCCAAGCGGTTAAATAGCAGCTTACCGATTTCCGCAACGTCCGAGTTCTCCACTGCTTTCGCAAAAACGCTAACATCTTTTCTGTTTTTTGTCAAGTCTATTTTCAGGTTACCATATATCGATTTTGTACTAATTTCCACGTGGGGAAAAACGACAAGATAATTCAATTTGCTTTTTACTTCAACAGGATATACCTTCTCTCCCCTCCCCCTGCATAACGATGTCTTGCCCTTTATAAAAAAGGCAACATCTGAACCTATTTTAGCAGCCAACTCCATAAGCTCTACATCATTAAGGCCAATTCCCCATAGCGAGTTCAATGCCTTAAGAGTTGCTGCGGCATCGCTACTCCCACCACCTAAACCGGCTCCCACCGGTATTCTTTTCTCTAACCGTATTGCCACCCCCTTTTTAATGCCACATTCTCTCAGAACAAGCTCCGCAGCTTTATACACAAGATTGTTCTCATTTAAAGGAATACTGCTGTTTTCACATTCGAGTTTTATCCCTTCATCAATTTCTTCAAACTCGAGGGAGTCTACAAGATCAATCTCCTGCATCACTGTTTCAAGTTCATGATAACCATCGTTCCTCTTACCCAAAACCTCCAAAAACAGATTTATCTTGGCTGGAGCTTTAAGGCTTATTCCATTAATAATTTCCTGGTTGTTTTTCCTCACGAACAGAACTTATTAGCTGAAAAATTTTACTCTGGCAATTTTAAACCGAATTTGTTCTTAAAAAAGTAAGCTGTGTGTTACCGTACCGTCTTCCATCAACTACCTTTAACTGTTTGAAATTTTCCTGGCTGACTATTTGTTTCTTATGGTGCTGAAGCACAACAATTCCTCTTTCATTTAGAATTTGCCCGGAAACGCACTCATCAAGAAGAGAAAAGATCTTTTCTCTAGCTTTACTATCTAAATCTATTAACTTATATGGAGGCGCTACCAGTATAAGGTCAAATTTCATACTTTTATCAGTTAAGAACGCTGATAAAGCAAAAACGTTTTTCTTAAGAATCACTGCCCTCTCCAGGAACCGTGTGTCTTGAAG
>DRHQ01000152.1 GCA_011049545.1 Candidatus Aminicenantota bacterium
AGATGTGTATAAGAGACAGCGGCTGTGCAGGAGGAGCTGATTCAGAAATCACCTTATTCCTAAAAAGGAAAAGAAGTAAGGGTAGCGTGCCTTACAGGCTGAAAATTTTCGGTCTTAGAGGAGGACATTCAGGAATTGATATCGACCAGGGGCGTGGAAATGCCGTAAAATTACTTGCCCGCATGCTCTGGCAGGCCATGAATGAATTTCATTTTGGGCTTGTCCGCATGGAAGGCGGCAACAAAATAAACGCTATAGCGCGGGAAGCATGGGCTGATCTTCTCCTTAATCCGGCTCATGGCCAAGGTTTATCCTCTTTTTTCCAGAAGGCTTTTGACAAAATTCAATTCGAATACAAGGCTGTTGAAAAAGATACAAATTTTTCTTTTGAAAAATCAGATGAGCAAAAAGAAAATCCTTTAACTCCAGAATCTCAGAAAGATCTCATCAACCTCATTTTCACTCTTCCTCATGGCGTTATAGCCATGCATCCTGAGATGGAAAGCCTTGTTGAAACCTCTACTAACCTGGCCATTATTAACACTCACAAAGACAAAGCTAAAATAATCTGCAGCAGCCGAAGTTCTGTGAACTCAGCCCTGGAGGCCCTACGAAATTCAATCGCAGCCTCGGGCGAACTTGTGGGAGCAAAAGTTGCTCAGCCTGAAGGTTATCCAGCCTGGACGCCCAACCTCCAGTCCCCTCTTCTCAAGACTCTAAAAGAGATTTATCAGAAAATGTTTCAAAAAGAACCAGAGGTTGGCGCTATCCACGCAGGCCTTGAATGCGGGATCATAGGAGAAAAGTTTCCGGGAATGGATATGATTTCCTTCGGCCCGACTATTGAGCATCCCCATTCTCCTGAAGAAAGGGTTCATACAGGCTCTGTAGAAAAATTCTGGGAATTCTTAACCGGTTTGCTCGCTGATATGGCTTGATTAAATCCAGCCCAACTCGCTAAATTGAGGAAAGCCAGAGCGCGATATTCCCCAGTAAGCAAAAAGAATTAAACTCAAGAAATAGCCACTCATGAAAAAGAAAATAAAGGGATTCTGATTGCCCTCTTTTTTTCTGTGAAAATAAAACAGGAGAGCGAGAAGAAAACCTGCGCCAGCAGCAGGAAAAGTGAAAATTACTGTTTGTCCTTCAATTCCGTTCGCTGTAAAAGCAAAGCCATAAAAAGCAGCTCCTAATGAGAGAAAAACAAAATTTTTCCAGGTGAGAGATTTAAATGAAATTTTATAGGCACCTTGACAAAATGTAGTTACAACAACTATTATTTTGATGTAGTCATTGTAATTACAAAAAAAAGGCGAAAAAACTATGCAATCCTTACGTGTTGGCATTCGCGAAGCCAAGATAAACTTTAGCAAATTGCTAAAAAATGTCCAAGAAGGCAGGCAAATTATAATAACTGATCGAGGTAAAGCTGTAGGCAAGATTGTTCCTATGCCCTCAGATTCACTTCCTTTAGTTGAACGCATTCATGAACTTGAAAGACAGGGCTGGATTGAGCCTAGAAAAAAGAAAACCATGAAAAAACTCCTTATTCCCATACCTATTCCTGATGAGCTTGCCCAGAAATTTCTCCAGGAAGATAGAAATCTATGACGAAAACAATTCCTGTCGCGGTTTATTGGGACTCTTCCAGCATCCTCTCTGTCCTATTCAAAGATACCTACAGTAAAGAGGCTTTGACCTGGTTCAAAAAAAAAGGGATTCATCTAATCTCAACTCTGAGCTATACCGAGGTTTGTGGGGTGATATCCCGCATTAAAAGAGAAAAGCTTTTAGCTGACATTCTAATAGACGTCGCTTTTAAAGCACTAAAGACAGGACCATGGAGGTATTTAAATATTTGGCCAGAATGGGAAAAGCTCATAGCCTTATCTCAAAAATGGTCATTGAGAGGTACACATCTCTGGCACTTAGCCACAGCAAAAACGCTCCAAAATCAGATTCCTGAATTAACTCTCTTAACTTTTGATAGCAGATTAGGAATTGCCGTTAAGGGAGAAGGATTGCTGGCAAAGTGAATAGGTCCAGCGCATAACGCTCTTTATGCCCAGAATTTTTATTTCCCTAATAGAGACTTAATCTTGTTCTTATCCCGCTTGAGGAATCTAGACAATTTTTCTGCGCTGATCTTTTTCTTCTTATAAGCTTCGAGGGCTAAGTTTTTCAACCGGCTGGAGAAAACAACTCCTTTCGTCCCCTTTCTTAACCTATCCTCCTCAGCCAACTTTCCAAAAAATACTTCCTCATAAGGAAATGGGT
>DRHQ01000153.1 GCA_011049545.1 Candidatus Aminicenantota bacterium
CAGTTTTCTTGATAAATGTGAATCCAACATTATGTCTTGTCCCAGAGTAACGCTTCCCAGGGTTCCCCAGTCCAACAACAGCCCACAAATGTCACTCCCTCTCCTTTGCTTTTTTCTCGTCTTTTCCCCTTTTTTCTTCCGTTGCTCCCTTTCCCTTCTTTTCTTCCTCTGCTCCCTCTCCCTCTTTTTCCTTTTCTAGCTTCTCTTTTCCAAGGACTTCGGGTTCTTCCTCTTCACCGATCACCTCTTCTTCCTCTTCGACTTCTATTTCTTCCTCTTTGACAGGAACTTCAATCATGACCAATATGGTATCAGAGGAGGTTATAAGCTTCACTCCCTCGGGTAGAGCAATATCTTCTGCTTTAAGAGACTGACGGAGGTGGAGGTCACTTATATCTATTTCAATATGTTCAGGGATATCCTTGGGAAGGCATTCAACCTCAATTTCTCGAGTAATAAAGTCAACAAATCCCCCTTCCGCCTTAACTCCCACGGCTTCTCCCACGATCATAACAGGTACGGAAACTCGAATAACCTTATCCATTGCAATGTGGACAAAATCAGCATGAAGAATTTCATCTGTAACAGGATCCTTTTGCAACTCTTTTATCATGACATCTCTTATCTCAGAGTCGAATGATACTTGAAAAACTGTATTTTCTCCAGTATCAGACTTCAAAATCATGAATACCTCCTCCTTTCTCAGAGTCAAGGGAACATTGCTGGCATCGCCCCCGTAGAGAATAGCTGGTATCATCCCTTCTCTTCTCAATCGACGAGACACATTTTTTCCGAAAACATCTCTTTTCTCAGCTTTAATCTTGAAGCTCATCTCTCTTTCCTCCTTAGATAAACAGCGAACTCACTGATTGTCCTTTATTTATTCTCCGAATGGCTTCTCCAAAGAGAGAGGCAACAGAGAGGGTCACGATCTTATTAGACGATCTCGACTTCCCTTGCAGGGGGATTGTGTTGGTAACAATTAACTTTTCTAGATTAGAATTTTCTATTTTTTCCACTGCCTTCCCTGATAAAACAGGATGGCTACAGGCTGCAAAGATTCTTTTGGCTCCTTCTCTCTTTAAAGCCTCTGCGCTCTCAACAAGCGTCCCTCCTGTGTCCACCATATCATCCATAATAACAACATCGCAATCCTTGACTTCGCCAATCACATGGAATACCTTGGCTTCATTTGGAGCGGGTCTCCGTTTGTCTATAATCGCCAATCCAGCGCTCATCCTCTTTGCAAACAGCCTGGCTCTTCCCACTCCTCCAGCATCAGGGGAAACAATGGCTAAATCTTTCAACTTCAAGGTTTGAATATAGTTAGCTAATACAGGAAGAGCCATCAAATTATCAACAGGGATAGAGAAAAATCCTTGAATTTGAGGCGAATGGAGGTCCATAGCCAGAACCCTCGTAGCTCCGGCCGTCTGCAGCAAATCAGCAACGAGCCGGGCTGATATAGGAACTCTAGGCCTGTCCTTCCAGTCCTGGCGTCCATAACAGTAGTAGGGGATGACGACGGTGATCCTCTCGGCAGAAGCTCTTTTAAAGGCATCAATCATCAGGAAAAGCTCCATCAGGTGAAAGTTAGCCTCATAAGAGCCAGATTGAATAACAAAAATATCTTCCCCTCGGATATTTTCATCGATATAAAAATGAATCTCACCATCGCTGAATCGCTCTAAAACACATTTTCCCAAATCGATCTTCAAAAAGCTGGCAATCTCTTGGGCTAGAGTATTATTAGAAGAACCTGTAAAAATTTTCATTTCATCTTTTTTTCTCATTCAATCTCCTCCTCGATGATTTTCCTCAAAAGGAAGAAATTTCTTGGCGGCCTTTGGCTGGGGTGGGAGGATTCGAACCTCCGATGGCGGATCCAAAGTCCGCTGCCTTACCGCTTGGCTACACCCCAGTCTTCAAACTCCTCCAGTATCGCTCTCGAGGCAAAGTCTCAACAAGAAGAGAGGTGTAGTCCTTTTTCACTTGTCTCAAGGCTGTCTCTGCCTTTTCTTGCTCTAAAAAGAGCCCGAACACAGCAGAACCAGTCCCGCTAACTAAGGGCAACTCTGATCCCTGGTCCCTGAGCAATCTCTTTATGGCTTTAAGTTGAGGATAAAAGCGAAAAATCGTCTCTTCTAATCTATTTTCTAATAAATTGAATTCTCTGTTGTCTAAAAACTTGATAATTTTACTGTCTTTGTCATGTGAAGTCAAGGATAACGCAAAATGGCTGTAAATGTGAGCAGTCTGGATTGAAAAAGAGGGCAAAATTAATAGACAAGAGAGTGTGGCGGTATCAGAGAGGGGAGTAATCTCGTCTCCTCTTCCCAATCCTAGGCATAGGCCACCTTCGAGAAAAAAGGGGACATCCGCACCCAGCTGCTTGCCTAAATTCTTCAAAGCTTTCTTTCCCAGCCGAAGCCCCCAGCTTTTATTCAAAACGTGAAGGGTCATGGCCGCATTGCTACTCCCTCCCCCCAGGCCCTTGCCAGGAGGAATATTCTTGGTGACATTAATTTCAATCCCCTTGGATACCTGAAACTGCTCTTTGAGGAGGAGAGCAGCCCTGAAAATAAGGTTCTCCCTTTCCCACGATATTGTTTTATCATCTCCTTTAAGGAGAATTTTATCCTGCTCTATTGATCGGAATTCCAACACATCAAAAAAATTTATTGTCTGCAAGAGAGTTCTAACCTCATGATAGTTGTCCTCTCTTTTCCCCCTGACTTCTAATCCAAGGTTTATTTTGGCAAAGGATTTAATTCTCATTGGCTAATATTTTTTCGATCTCAATCCAGCTTTTTCGTTCATACTTTCCTAAAACAGAAAGAGAGAAAACCCCTTTTTTTAAAGGCTGATTAAGGTTGATTCTAAGAATCTTAATAAATCCCCTATTCAGAGGATGCTGGAAAATGAGAATGCGGGCAAAAGGAGTATCTGCTAAGAATTCTTTGACTTCAAACTGAAATTCTCCTCTTTGGCCTGCCATTATTCGACCCCTCTCATCCTTGGCAAAGCTCCAGCTCTCATTCCTTTCCTCGCCTTCCCATTTTCCGCTTAAAAGATTTATCATCTCATACAGGTTTAGCCGAAATCCCAGGAAATATTGGATAATCTCTTCTTCCTCTCCCTGCCAGTAGACTCTCTTTGAGGGGATAATAAAAACCGCCTTATCCTCAGTCACAATAATCTGGTAGAGGGTTCTGCCCAATATATTAGAGACTTCTATTCGCCCCTGATGGGGAAGCTGGAATAAGAATGAAAACTTAGACCTGGATGATCCTTGGTCCCGAGAGATTCTTAGAGAAGCATACCCCTCTATCCTTTCGATCTCCGAAGGAAGAGGGAGAAGAATAACAGCGGAAGGCCGGCAATAGCCAAGAAAAAATATAGCAAGGAAAACGATTAGGAAAAGTGAAATCCTTAAAGTTTTGATACTTTGTCTATCCTTCGATTGCCCCTCGGTTAAAATCCTGCTCATGGTCTCTCAAGAAGTAGAGCGTTAAGCCTTATTCAATCATAAGCCTTGGAAAGAGTCCTCGGGAACTCCTCGCTACAGCTTGCTATTTATTCCCCTGACTATTAACTGGAAAAGATCTAACAAGAAGCAAGATCAATCGCTGCTAGCCCGAATCAATCTTAAGCTCATAATGAATATCCAAGTTTTCTGAACTCTTTCTATTCCTTTTCCCCGTCTGATGCCTGCTTAATGTCATCCTCATCAAGGGAGAAACCGTTGTCATCTGTCTTCAGCTTGCGCTTTTTCTCCTGTGGCGTGTGTTGAGCATCCCCAACACGAGAGAAACCATAATCTTTCATTCCCAGGTTCTGCATCCTCTCTTTAGTCTTCACTTTAGCTCTCTTATCACCAAGGGAGAAACCGTAGTCATCTGTCTTCAGCTTGCGCCTTCTTTTCCTGAGAATAGGATAGAACGGTGATTTCAGCTTCTTTCCAAAACAAGAAAGAGTCGGATTGAAGATTAAAGCAATAATGAATACAGCAAAAATGACTAAGATTCCATAAATCTGCCAACGCATCTTGTTCCTCGAACAGAAAAAAACTTGTCTCTGTAACTTACCAGGACGAGATTTTTCAGGTTTATTATAAGCCTGCCTCCTGAATTAGTCAATGTAGGAGCACTTTTTGCCGAACCCAGCTGTAATCAGGTTTTGCCACTGGGAATAGTTATTTTCCCAAACTCTTTCCCTTATTGCATTCCCTGGAAAAAAAGAGGACAGTCTTTTTTTTCTGTAAGAAAGAGGACATTCTCAACCTGAGGACAGAACAACATTAAAGGTGCCTTTCCCCCTTTTTCCATGCTTTTTTTGCAATGGCCTGACCCCATATACAAAAATGAGTGGAACCTTTGAGTAACCTGAAATGATAATTATGTCATAAAAACAAGGGATTTAATGAAAGGCAGGCGTTCTATTTTTTCTCTTCTAGATCTTCCTGGAAATCATCAATCTTAGCCTTCATCTTCTCTTCACCTATATAAAGACCAAGCAAGAAAGCGGCAGAAGTAGCGACGAGGATGAAAAGAGATTTAAGTAAATCTTTCATCTTAACTGTCCTTTTAAATTGTTATTAAAAATACGAAAAAAGTCAACAATATAAAATAAAAATAATCAAAATATTTCAAAATACCATCTTTACTGATATAAGCATCTCCAATCACGGATTTGGATATGCTTCCTTTCCTGATGGAAAATTTGATTTTTCTTGTATTTCTCTGTATAGTTTTTTATGTTTCAACGTGAGGAAAGATAGAAAAAACATGAGAAAAATAGCTTTGATTATTGTTTTCTCTCTCTGCGTCTCTTTCGTCTGGTCTCAGGGAATAAGAAAAGCAGTCTGGGCTGGACAGTTTTATGAAAAAAAGGCGGAAACACTCTCTCAACAAATAGACCAATTCCTCAAGAATGCAAAAAAAATGCCTTCTCCTAGCGAAGAAATTTTGGCTCTTATTTCCCCGCATGCTGGATATGTTTATTCAGGACAGACCGCTGCTTATGCTTACCGTTTGATTCAGGGAAAAGATTATGAATCAGTCATAATCATCGGCCCTTCTCACCGGTACCGCTTAAAAGGCTGTTCAATTTACCCCAAGGGTGGATACGAGACGCCTCTGGGAACGGCAGAAATAGATGAGCTCCTTGCTGCTGAAATCTCTAAAGCTTCTGGTTTCAAATATATCCCCGAAGCCCATCAGATGGAACATTCTGTAGAAGTTCAGATTCCTTTCATCCAAAAGACCCTTCCTCATGCAAAAATCGTCCCTATCGTGATGGGTTATCCCACAAGAAAGACCATAATTCGCCTGGCAGATGCCCTGGTAGAAGTTCTCCCCGGGAAAAATGCTATGATTATTGTTTCAACTGACATGTCTCATTTCTTTCCCAAGAAAAAGGCCAACGATACTGACTCCAAGACAATTTCTCTCATTCATTCTTTCGAAACTAACACTCTTATCAAAATGCTCGAAAAAGGCGCAAACATCATGTGCGGAGGGGGCCCAGTTGTCTCGTCTCTGCTCTATGCTCGAGAAAGAGGCAAGGCGAAAGTTGAAATTCTCCACTATACCGACTCTTCACAATTAGGGGGAGAATCTCAAATTGTCGGTTATTTAGCAGCTGCTCTCTACACAAAGATCCCCAATCCCATATTTAGCCTCTCTCCAGAGGAAAAAACAGAGCTTCTCCGGCTGGCCCGTTCTGCCATTGATCAGTTTATCAGAGAGAAAAAAATCATAAATTACAACACCGAAAACTTGAATTTCCTATCCAAAAAAGGCGCCTTTGTGACCCTTAAAAGAAAAGACCACCTGAGAGGATGCATAGGATTCATCGAGCCTATCGCGCCTCTTTACCAAACTGTTATTCAAGCTTCCGTTTATGCTGCCTGTAGAGACCAGAGGTTTCTTCCGGTCTCAGCGGAAGAACTTGATGATTTAGAAATAGAGATTTCTGTTCTCTCTCCTCTCAAAATAATTCAAGACCCAAGTCTTATTAGGATTGGAAAACATGGCCTTGTCATCTCCAAAGGGGACAAAAGAGGACTCCTTCTACCTCAGGTTCCTGTCGAAAATAACTGGTCAAGGGAAACATTTCTCAAGCAGGCGTGCTTGAAAGCTGGTCTTCCGCCGAATACTTGGAAATCCGAAGCTGATATTTATATATTCGAAGCTATTATTTTCTAGTGATACAAAATGCCACTTTACGAATATAAATGTTTAACATGCGGCTCTTCGCTTGAAGTGCTCCAGAAAATCCATGAACCACGATTAAAAAAATGCCCTAAATGTGGAGGACTGCTAAAGAAAGTCCTCTCGCCTCCAGCCCTTCAATTTAAAGGCAGCGGCTGGTATGTCACTGATTACGCTCAAAACAAAAAGCCAGGAAAAGAAAGCAACGCCACTAAGAAGCCTAAAAGTGAAAAACCTGCTGCCTCCAAGAAAAAGAAGGACCCTTCTCCCTCTTCATCTGATTAAACAGACCATCCTTCTGTGTTATTTTGACAATATTGCGCTTTGGGAATAAAATTTGGGAGATGAAGATAGTCGTTCGAGCACCTAACTGGATAGGGGACTCTATCCTTGCTGTTCCTGCCGCTTATAGTTTAAGCAGAAACTTTCCCCAAGCTCAGATCTGGATAGCTGCCAAAGAGTGGGTAAAAGATCTCTTCTCCTCTCATAATTTTATAAAGGGAATCATCCCTCTTCCAGACATAGATGGCTTTAGAAACCTGAAGGATTCAGCACAAAAAATAAAAAGCTTCCATTTTGATATCGGAGTCCTTCTTACAAACTCTTTCTCTTCAGCTCTTCTATTCTATCTTGGCAAAATCCCTGAAAGGTGGGGATACTCTACGGATGGCCGCAAAGTGCTTCTCACCAGGGGAGTGGCGCTAAAGAAAGGGGAAAACTGTTCCCACCAATTAAATTACTATTTGGATCTTATCTCCGGCCTGGGTCTAAAAACTTCCCCTCCAAAAATATCCCTGCCCGTAACTCAAGAAGAACAGGGAGAAGCTAAAGAGCTGCTCTTCTCCTTAAATGTTGATTTAAAAAAATCCCTCATCATTCTCAACCCTGGTGCTTCTTATGGCCCTTCTAAAAGATGGCCCGCTGAAAACTATGCAGAGCTTGCCATTTTATTACAGGATAGAAAAAAGGCGGAAATTCTCATTACAGGCTCCAAAGGTGAGTCCGAGTTGGTTGAATCCATAGCCTCCTTAATGACGAAAAAACCTTTTAACCTGACAGGAAAAACAAACCTTCGGCTGCTCGCAGGTTTGATAAGCAACGCAGATCTTTTTATCACGAATGACTCAGGCCCCATGCACATAGCGAATGCCCTAAAAATACCAGTTATAGCTATATTTGGACCGACCAATCCTAGCTTTACCGGTCCTTTCCAACAACCTGCAGCGGTCATCAAGAAAGATGTTCCATGCTGGCCATGCAGCTATAGAGAATGCCCGTTTGATCACAGATGCATGATAAGCATTGATGCAGAGGAAGTCTTCGAGGCATGCCAGGAATTCTTGTGATGAAAAAAAGAGCTGTTTTTCTCGATAGAGATGGGACAATCAATAAAGATGTGGGGTATCCCAACTCTTTCAGTGTGATAGAAATTTATCCTTACAGCTTCGAAGCAATAAGGAAAATAAACGAGGCTGGGCTTATAGCCGTTATTGTGTCTAACCAGTCAGGAGTCGGACGGGGACTTATTGTCGAGAAAAACCTTCGTGACCTTCACCAGAAATTAATAGCAGCATTTGCCAAGCGTAACGCTCATTTTGATGGTATTTATTACTGTCCTCACTACCGCCTTTCCTCCATCCCGCGGTACAGAAAAAATTGCCGGTGCCGCAAGCCAAACCCAGGGATGGGCCTTAAAGCAGCTGCAGACCTCAATATTGATATGAATAATTCTTATATGGTGGGAGATAAAGTGGGAGACATCCTTTTTGGCCACAACATTAAAGCCAAACCTATACTCCTCCTCACAGGTTTTGGTCAAGAAGCGCTGCCCAAGCTTAAGAAAAAGGGGATAGTGCCTGCTTACGTAGCTCTGAACCTGCTTGATGCTGTAAACTGGATACTGCAGCAGGAAAAGAAAATATCCTGATAGGAAGCGACGCTATCATTTGGAGAACCATAATTTAGACCAATGATCAGATTTGATGATATCTTAGAAAAAGTTTCTTCTTCGTATAGCGAGAAAGATATAACTCTCCTTCAGAAAGCTTATGTCTTTGCGGCCCAGGCCCATAAGGGTCAAACCAGACGCTCCGGAGAGCCCTATTTAAGTCATTCCTTAGAAGTTGCAAGCATGCTTGCAGATATGAAATTAGATAAAACAACCCTCGCAGCAGGTCTCCTCCACGATGTTTTAGAAGACACCGATGTTACTGCCTTAGAGCTTCAGCAGGCTTTTGGCAAAGATATAGCTCATTTGGTAGAAGGGGTTACTAAAATCAGCCGTGTTCAGGAATCATCGCCTGAAACAAGGCAGGCGGAAAGCATCCGGAAAATCATCCTGGCCATGATTGATGATCTAAGAGTCATTTTTATCAAATTAACTGACAGAATTCACAACTTAAAAACTCTTAAATTTTTGCCTGAGGGTAAACAAAAAAAGATTGCCATGGAAACCCTGGAGATATATGCCCCAATTGCAAACCGACTGGGCATGGGACGAATAAAAGCCGAATTGGAAGAGCTCTCTTTTCGCTACGTAGACCCAGACGACTATTTCAAAGTGGCCTCTCTAGTTGATCCCAAAAGGAAAGAGGCCGAAGAGGAGCTCAAAAAAACCAAACGGACGATTGAAGGTTTAATGAAAGGTAATCATATTCCAGCTAAAATATCTTATCGATTAAAAAGGCTCTACAGTGTCCATAATAAAATGATAAGACAAAATACTGAATTCGACCAAGTTTATGATTTCATGGCCCTGAGGCTTATCACTAACTCTGTCAAGAATTGCTATGCTGCCCTGGGAATTATTCATCAGAAATGGCCTCCTCTTCCCCATCGATTCCGAGACTTCATCGCTATGCCCAAGCCTAATCTTTATCAATCTCTCCACACAACAATCATCGCCGAAAAAAAGCATACTGTCGAAATTCAAATCCGGACACATGACATGCATAATTTAGCTGAAAACGGAATCGCCGCCCACTGGAAATATAAGGAAACTGATACGCGCCACATCATGAAAGAGGACAAAAGGTTGAATTGGCTGAGAGATATGGTCGATCTTTACAAAGAGCAAAGGAGCCCCCGGGAATTCTTGAAAAGCTTAAAAACAGACCTCATTCCAGAAGAAGTTTATGTTTTCACCCCTAAGGGAAAAGTCGTAACCTTGCCCCTTGGTGCCTCTGCCCTGGATTTTGCCTTTAAGATTCATTCTGAAGTAGGGCTACACTGCGCAAGGGTAAGGATTAATGCCAGGATTGAACCCTTGAAGACAATCTTGAAGACTGGAGATATCGTGGAGATTTTAACCTCCACTGAAAAAACTCCAAGTCGAGATTGGTTGAATATAGCCTTCACCTCAAAAGCCCGACACAATATAAAACACTGGCTAAACTTACAGGATAAAATAAAGAATACCGCCCTCGGGAAAAAATTATGGGAAAAGGAAATCAAGCATTATAAGGTCCCCGCGGATTTTTTAAAAGAAGAAAACCTCCTCAAGAACCTCTCTTTTGTAGCAAATGTAAGACTTAGAAAGATGGGAAAATTTTATGCTTATGTTGGATTTGGGAAAATCGTCCTTGGAAAAAAATTCATGGAAAAGCTCCTCCCCGCCGAAAAAATCGAAAAGAAAAAAGATACCCTCCTGAAAAAAGTTGTTACAAAAGTAGCCAAGAAACCAAAGCCAGTCATCCAGGCTAAGGGAGTCCATTTAGCCAAATGCTGTTCCCCTGTCATGGGCGAACCTATCATAGGATACATAACATCAGGAAAAGGAATAACTGTTCACTCCCTGCGGTGTCCCCTGGTTGAAAGAGAAGTTCTGGATTACCAGCGCATGGTCGAGGTCTCCTGGGAGGATACTCCAAAAGGCCTCTTTAAAGGAAAGCTTTTGATTAAAGCCGAAGATTCTCCTGGAGTCTTAGCCAAACTTGCCTTTGCCATTTCACAGTCAGGCGGAAATATCACTAAAGCTGAAGTGACAACTTCCGAAGACAAGAAAGCTCAAATTAAGTTCACCCTTATTATTCGAGATATAAAACATCTTGAAGCAATGATAAAAAAGCTTTTGGCTATAAAAGAGATTTCTTCTGTCGAAAGAATGTAAACCTGGAGACAGCTCGTTGGTTACTTAGTTACCTGCCCGTTGGCTGCTTTGGTTACCGGCCCCTTGGTTACCTTGGTTACTTTTCCGGAACGAAGACATCTGGTGCAAACCCATATTTGCCTGTTCCCTGAATCTGTCTTAGCTTTAACATGCTGCAAATTCGGCTTCCATTTTTTTTTGGAGGCTTTATGGGAATGGCTCACGCTGTGTCCAAAAATAGGTCCTTTTCCACAAATCTTGCATACTTTTGGCATTTTCGTTCTCTTAAGGTAACTTTTTATACCACATCTTAAGCAAAAATCCAAAGATATTTTTAACGTTTAACCTTTTATTAGGCTAAATTCCGTCTCTGCTTAAAGGCTTCCAGGGTATTCCTCATAAGCAGGGCCACTGTCAATGGTCCAACTCCCCCAGGCACTGGAGTCAAAAACTCGGCTTTATCTATAACCTGAGGATGGACATCGCCTATAAGAGTATACCCTTTTTCCCTGATGTCCTTCAGCCTTTTTTCATCCTGCCCAAACATTTGTTCTACTGTAGACTTATCTGTAAGATTATTCATCCCCACGTCCACAACTACGGCGCCCGGTTTTACAAACTCCGGAGTTATGAATGCCCCCCGGCCTATTGCCCCAACAAGAATATCCGCCTCTGATGATACCTGAGGTAGGTTCTCCGTTTTAGAATGGCAGATAGTCACGGTTCCGTTTTCATTGGTAACCATGGCAGCCAAGGGTTTCCCAACAAGACGACTCCTGCCTAGAATAACTACTCTTTTCCCTTCAATCGGGATCTCTCGAGATTTCAAAAGCTCTATTATCCCCAACGGCGTGCACGGCTTTAATCCTTCCTGATTCATCATCAAATTCCCTAAATTAAAAGGGTGAACTCCATCTACATCCTTCTCCGGATGGATAGAGGCAATTATCTCGGGAGCATTGAACGAGGATGGCAAGGGAAGCTGCACAAGGATACTATCTATATCTTCCCTGGAGTTCAACTCCTCGATCTTAGCCTTTAAAAGAGATGCTTCTATATCTTCAGGAAAACATAGAATTTCTGAGTGGATGCCCAACCTTTCGCAGTTTCTCTCCTTGGTTCGCAAATAAATCTTAGACGCCTTATTTTCCCCTACCAATATTGCTGCTAATCCTGGAACTTCCTTCTTCTGCTTCAAGTAAAGAGCCACATCATTTTTTACTTTCTCTTTTATTTTTTTGGCCAAGGTTTTCCCTTCAAGCCAGCTGCCCATGTCGACCTCCTCTATACATTTTCTTCCCTATTATACATATGTCTCTTTTTTGTGACAACAAGAATTCTTTTCTCTCTGATATTTTACCCTATAATTTGGTATGAAATTTGCATATACAGGGTCTGACCTTATCCTAGGGAATACTATAAGGGCGAGAGGCAAGGCTTCACTCTCGTGTATCTTGACGAAAGTTTGAAGAAGAAGTAATATAGATTATATAGACTTTACATGAATAAAAAACTTACATTTTATCTTCTTGTTCTCCTGGTTTTTGTAACCTCATTTTCAAGCTGTGCTCGACAACTCATGGATAACCAGCTCTTATTTGGTATCCAGGCTGCAAGGAAAGATCTATGGGACGAGGCCATTTTTCGCTGGAAAAAAGTAGTCCTCTCCAACCCAGATTCTGCTGCTGCCCATAACAACCTGGCCGTTGCCTATGAACAAAAAAGTCTTTGGGAAGAAGCAAAAAATGAATATGAGATCGCTTTAAAGCTTCGCCCTGGAAATGCCCACATAGAAGCCAATTATCAAAACTTTAAGAAAAATCTTGAACCTTTCAATAAAGACAAAAAAGATGAAAAAAATTAAGATCGCGTTGGTCCTTACAATCTTATTCTCTTTCTCCTGTGCTTCAAACGAATACTGGAAATTAAGGATTGACGTTCCTAGGAAGATTGCGTTCGATCTAGATCAATATAACGAAGTTGTCATAACCAATTTTTTGATCAAGGAAGAAACAAAAGGTTTTAATCTGAATCAAGAGCTCGTAGATTATTTCTCCTTCGAGATCAGCCAGAACACCAAAGGAAAGGTTTCCATAAAAGAAATTATTTTTGAAGAAGAGCCGTTTAAAAATGAAGCCTTTTGGAAAAATTTATTACCAGACCGGGAAAAGGCTATTCTTTTCACTGGAGATGTTCAATACACGGAAGAAATCCGAAAGGCCATTTTACAAAAACAAGATGACCGTTTTGAAGACCCCTTTGTTACTAAAAAAAGGAGCCTGGCTGAGCGAAGATTCTACACCCTTAACCTTGACCTCTATATTATTGAGGCCAAAACAGGAAAGGTTCTGTATAAAAGAAATTTTAAAGAATCCAAAGGCTTTGAAAACCCAAAACAGACAGCCCCTTTTGCCTTCTTTGAGCTTATCCAGAGAGTAAAGGAAAAACTTTTCCGCATCATTCTTGGCAACACAAGCATCCAAGAAAGATATCTTATCCACGATTAAAAAAGGAGCGTTACCATGAAACATTACTTAAAATACATCTTTTTTCTCTTTTTCCTTATCCTCTGCACACGCTTGAGTCTTGCCCAATCCATTTATTTCCCTTACTACGGAAAAAATAAAATCATGTATGAAAAATTTAACTGGCACTCTTACAAGACTGAACATTTCAGCATTTATTATTACACCGAAGGTGTTCGAATTTTAAAAACTATTGCAGAGATGGCTGAAAGTGCCTATCAAAAAATAAGCACAGAGCTCAAGCATCCGCTCTCTGCTCAAGTTCCTCTCATTTTTTACAGAACATCTACGGATTTTGAGCAGACAAATCTTTTTCAACTGCCCGCAGGAGTCCTGGGAGTTGCAGAGTCAGTTCTTTATCGTATCGCTATTCAAGGAGATATGACTCTTGATGAAATTCAGGATCTTATAGAGCACGAATTAACCCATATTTTCGAGTATGACCTCCTCTGGGGAGGTCCGGGCGGCGGGATATATGCCGTGAGTCAACCCCCGCTTTGGATAATGGAAGGATTTGCCGAGTATAACACTGAGAACTGGTCTTCCTGGTCCTCCCTAATTGTCAGGGACGCTGTTCTCAACGACCGGATCCCCGAACTCACAGCCTCAGGGAATCTCTACTCCCGCTATCCTTTGCCTCGCCCGCCCGCCTATGACTTCGGCCATGCACTATATGATTTCATCGAGTCTAAACACGGAAAAAACGGGATACGGGAGTTCTGGCACTCTCTGAAGCGCTCTCCTTTTATAGGAAGGAGAAATCCAGTAAAAAGAGCCTTCAACATGGAGTACAAGGATTTTAATCATGAATTTAAAAAATATCTCCGCGCTAAACACAAGGATTTTCTTTTACGGGAGAATCCAGAAGATTACAGTATCCCTCTTGGTCCCGAATTCCCGCTAAATCCTTATTATTTTTCCCTTTCCCATGACGTTTCTCCTTCAGGGGATATCGTCGCCGTCTTGACTCAAAACGTTAAAGACTATGATATCGATATCGTTCTCATCTCAACGAAGGATGGCTCCGTCATTAAAAACATAACAAAAGGGTACACTCTCAAGTACGAATACATTAAATTCGAAATTGACCCTTCGAAAGGAAAAGATATAGCCTGGTCCTCTGATGGAGACAGGATAGCTTTTTTCGCTCGCGCCGGACAAAAGCATTCAATCTTTATCCTCAATGCCCTTACCGGACAAATCCTGAGAACGATTAAGATTCCCGTAGACCAGCCCTCTTCCCTCTGTTTTTTCCCCGGGGGAGAGGAACTGCTCTTCACGGCGTTTCATAAAGGATTTCATGACATTTTCAAGATAAACCTTTCAACCGAAAAAATCCTTAATTTAACTGAAAACGACTTTTTCGAGAAAGCACCTATGATCTCACCAGACGGGACCAAGGTGGCCTATACAATTCATCTTGATACTTATGACAAGCTTTTTCTCTCTCCCCTAAACGATTTGAAAAAAAGGACACAGTTGACTTTCGGAAAAGGGAACACAATCTCACCCCATTTTTCGCCTGATTCTAAAGAAGTATATTTCTCGGGCGATATGAGGGGCGCTTATAATATTTATTCCCTGAACCTTGAAACTGGAGAACTCACGCGTTATACAGATGTCAGGACCGGCAATTTCTTCCCTATCCCTCTTCCCAACGATCCGCAAAAGGTCATTTTTGCTTCGTTCAACAAAGGGGCATTCCAAGTTTTTAAAAGTGAGCTTGAAGGGGAAGTGGAAAAAACCATAACTTTTAAAGAGGCATCACCAGATGAGGAATTCAAGAGGTTTGAACCCATCATCTCCTTGGATATAGACAAAAAGAAAATTAAACCCTATAAAGGCCTGGGTAAATTGTATCTTACTTCAAGGCCGCCCATTGAAACTATCGTTTCCACTGACGGTTCAATCTACGGCGGTTCCGCCTTAAGTTTTTCTGATTTATTGGGGGATTACACTCTCTCCATTATGGCCTACCAGGTACAACAGTTCCGCTCTTATCAATTTTCTTTTTTAAATCAAAAAAAAAGACTTCAGTACATGTTCAATGCTTTTCAATATACCCAGTTTTATTATCTTAACACATACTATGATCCTTATTTTTACCAGCGCTTGACTTACAGGGATGCCACAGCTATACGAAAGATTACGGGCGTAAGCTTGAGCGCTTTTTACCCTTTTAATAAGTACTATCGAACACAAGCGTCGATTGGCTATTATAATTACGAAGAAGATTATCTCATTCCATCTCCCGGTGCATATGGTCAATTTTGGAATGGAAACGTGCTTTCAGCTAGTTTCTCCCTAATCGGGGAAACCACTCGCTTCAAATATCCCTACGGACCAATTGCTGGAAACACTTTCAAGCTATCTATATCTCAAGCCCTCCCGGTTTCCAGCAGTTTTTTAACGAACACAACTGTTGAAGCAGACCTTAGGAAATATATACAGATTGGTGCAAATGCGCTCTTGGCTTTACGCTTTAAAGGCTTTTTCAGTCGGGGAAAAAATCCATTTGTTTTTTATTGGGGAGGAAATAACGAGGTCCGTTCCGAAAATTATTATAGTATTATCGGCAACGAGGGGTGGTTTGCAAACCTTGAATTAAGGCTCCCTTTGATAAACGCAGCCTCAACAATTATAGGCCAAATAGGACCTATCCGCGCAACCCTTTTCTTCGATATCACTCGATCAAAAATCAAAGGATATCCGGCTATATTTGCCAGGGAATTTATTGGATGGGACGAGGACGGGCTGCCAGAATTTCGCGAAATTGAAGCCATCGGATCATACGGGTATGGGTTTCAATTTTTCTTCCTCGGTCTTCCGGTACATCTTGAATTTGTCAAAAGACTTGAGTTTTCAGATATATCAAAGCCCTGGGATTGGGACAAAGTAGGGGATTTCAAGACTAGATTTTGGATAGGATTTGATTTTTAAAAATTATATATAAACTTCTTGAAATCCACCCACAGCGGTGCTATAGTACGCAAGCCTTCTCAGCCATTAACCAGTATACAACGAAGGTTTTTCCACAAATGTGGAAAAACCTGTGGAAATCTAATACACAAAAATGGAAGCTAAAGATAAACAAAACCCTTGGCTTCAAATCACAGATGCTCTTCAAAAAAAGATCGATAAAAATAGCTATGAAACCTGGTTTGAGCCAACATCATACATAGGACAGGAAACCAACTCACTCTACATAAAGGTTCCTAATTCTTACTTCAAAGACTGGCTTTCTTATCATTATTCAAGCGCGATAAACAGCTGTTCCCAGGAACTCTACGGGAAAGTTTTTAACCTTAAATTCATCTTTGATGAAGACTCCTCGGCTTTCATGCGGCGCTCCCCTCAAGAGAGAAAAACAAAGCGAGGAACCCTGCTAAATCCAAACTTAAATCCGAATTATACTTTTGAAAATTTCGTAGTCGGATCCTGTAATGAATTCGCCCATGCCGCCTCCGTAGCAGTAACCAAAAATCCTGCAAAATCATACAATCCGCTTTATATCTATGGCGGTGCCGGCCTAGGAAAAACGCATTTAATGAACGCTATAGGACATTTTATTGTTCTCAATAACAGCGGATTGAAAGTATTATACATAACAACCGAACAATTTATGAACGACCTGATTAACCATCTTCAATACGGGAAAATACTTTCCTTTCGCCAAAAATACAGAAATGTAGATGTGCTCTTGATGGATGATATTCATTATCTTGCTGGGAAAGAAAGGACAAAAGAAGAATTTTTCCACACATTCAATCATCTTTACGACGGCCAGAAGCAGATAGTTATCTCCAGCGATTGCCCCCCTAAAGAAATCCCTCATCTTGAAGAAAGATTTCGTTCTCGTTTTGAGTGGGGATTGATTGCGGACCTTAAGCCCCCGGACATCGAAACAAGGATTGCTATCCTCAAAAAGAAGTCAGATCTAGAAGGAATCGATTTGCCTGAAAGCGTGGCCCTCTACATTGCTGATAAAGTTCATTCCAATATACGGGTGTTAGAGGGATACTTGCGGCGAGTTATTGCCTTCGCTTCTTTGAAGGGTGAAAAAATGGATTTAGACCTTACAAAAGAGGCCTTGAGGAGCTTGTTAGATTCTTCTGCGACTGCAGTGACTATTGAAAAAATTCAAAAGATAGTTTGTCATCAATTTAAGATAAAACCCGCTCAGCTTAGATCAAAAAACAACTCACCAAAGTTTGCTTTTCCTCGTCAGATTGCCATGTATCTTTGCAAGGGGCTAACAAAAGCTTCTCTTCCTGAAATTGGTAAAAAATTCGGTGGAAAACATCATACAACTGTTATCCATAGCATAAAGAAAATAGAAAAAATGCACAACGAAGATCCAGAATTCAACAAAGAATTAAACAATCTAATTAGCTATATTCAGTAGAATAATCAACAGTTTATAAAGTATTTTCACTTTTCATTTGCTATTATTTACTTTATTACTTATTTTAAAAATATATTAAATTAATATTATTATATTTTAGGAAAAGGTGGAAAAATGAAATTTTCTATTAAAAAAAAGGATATTATTGATGAACTTCAGCTCCTTCATGGAATTGTTGAGAAGAGAAACACAATGCCGATTCTTGCCAACATTCTGGTTAGTGCTTCAGGGAGTGAAGTAGAGCTTAAGGGTACTGACCTTGAGGTTGGCTTAAAAACTTATTTTCCAGCTAAGGTGGAGGAGGAAGGCTCTATAACAATATCAGGAAGGAAGGTTTTTGAAATTGTAAAATCTCTTCCTGATGGAGAGATGGTTACCTTCAAAGAGAGTAAAGATCTTACGATGGAAATAACATCCGGAGCAAGCGAGTTTAAAGTTCTTTGCTTGCCTAAAGAAGATTATCCTCAGGTTCCGGAACCTAAGTTTGAAAAAAATATCGTTCTTCCACTGGACAAATTTCAAGATATGATAGACAGAGTCTACTATGCCATAACTCAAGAACAAAGATACTATTTGAGTGGTGCCCTATTGATACTCAAGGATAATTCGATGGAACTGGTAAGTACAGATGGACATAGACTGGCGTATACTTCAAGTGCAATAGAAAAAATGAAACTATCAAGTGAAATAAGGGCAATTGTAGCCAAAAAGACATTGAGTGAGTTAAGAAAATTTGAGGACGATTCGATAGAATTTGACTTAGATGAAAGCAACCTTTTTTTTAAGGTGAAGAACAGGACGCTGATTTCAAGGATTATCGAGGGAAAATTTCCAAATTATGATGCTGTCATCCCCAAAGATAACCCTAACACTTTCACGGTTTCAAAAGAAGAAATAACAGACGCAGTGAGAAGAGTTTCTCTTTTTTCGACAGAAAGGTCCAAAGGAATAAAATTTTATTTAGAAAAAAACAAGATAAAACTCTTCTCGTCCAATCCAGAGATAGGAGAAGCTCGAGATAAAGTCGATATTGACTATACGGGAGAAGATTTAGAAATTGGATTTAACTCTCAGTATCTCCTTGATTTCCTGGCTACAGTCAGCGCAGAAACAGTTCGTTTCGAACTTAAAGACACAAACAGTTCCGTTCTTATAAAGCCTGAAGTAGAAGAGGATATAGAGTATGTATATGTCCTCATGCCCATGAAATTATAAACGGGCGTACTGGGAGGAAAATCCCTAAAGGTATTTTTTTCTTCATTTCCAAACCACCGGCTTGATAAAAAAGGGGGGCGTTTAAAACCGATTCCTGACTCTATATAACAAGATCCTTTTTATTGAGGAACTTTGATTTCAAGGAGAAAATGATAAGAGGCACAGGTAATCCGTTTTCTCCTTAGGGAGATGTGGGGCACGTAGAATGTTATTTAAAAAAAACCACTCCTATCTCTGGCCCTCTTCCTTTTTCATTATAGTTACGATCACGGGATATAAAGATGCTTTATTTTTTACCTTGAAATAACGAAAGAGGACAATACCAGCTATAACAAGAGCACCAAGGAGGCCAAGAAGGCTGGACACCGAGGAAGAGAAAGGCAAGAGAGGTGATAGCAATGATCCTAATCCTATTCCCAATAGAGAAGCAACGAGAAGCGATCCAAAGAGCAAGATCAAGGCTCTACTGTATTTCGTATCTGGGATTTCAATCTCAACTTCATCGCCAGGACATGCGTGTAAAGTATTCCTGGCCGTAAGGAGACCTTTCGATTGGTTTTGTCCGATGCACAAGCTTTTAGCTGAACAATTCTGGCAGGACTCGATGAAACACTGTACCTCTACCTGGGCCACATCCTCATCTGCAGTGACAACTATTCCCTTATCCCTCATCTTCTTTCTTCAAGCGACCGATGGAATCTGTGGGGCATTTTTCAACTTCAGGAATTTTTTCCGGATCTATTTTTTTATAATCGGTTATTATTGCCAGGTTGTTTTCGATGACGATGGCTTCCGGACAGGCCCGGGAACATATTCCACAGGCAATACAAGCATTTTTACAGACCTTTCTTGAAACGGGTCCTCTGTCCTTGGAACGGCAGAAGACGATAATTCCTTGAGAAACAGGATGGAGTTCAAAAAGGTTTCTCGGGCAGGCCTCGACACATTTCCCGCAAGCGGTGCATTTATCTTCTATCACGATAGGAAGCCCTTCTTCGCTCATATAGATTGCGTCAAAGGGACAGGTGCGAGCACAATCTCCAAAGTGTAAACAGCCATAAGAACACTGTTTGTTCCCTCCGATTAGGTGAGCAGCGCCACAGGTTGAAATGCCGATGTAGACCCCCCTATTTTTGGCTGCTTCGTGAGTTCCCCGGCAGTGGAGACGCGCCACTTTTTTAACAACCTCCGCAGCAGAGACACCTAAGGTTTCAGCAATTTGTTTTACCACGTCAGCATCACCAACCGGACAGCCGTTGGGAGTGGTTTCGCCTTTTACTACAGCCTCGGCAAACGCTCGACATCCTGCATATCCGCAGGCTCCGCAATTGGCCTGGGGCAAGATCTCGGCAACTTTCTCTATCTTTGGATCCTCATGAACTCTTAGTTTTCTGTAGGCAATAACAAGCCCGAAGGAAAAGAGGAAACCCAAGGCTCCCATGGTGATGACAGACCACAGAACTTCCATTATTTTATCATTCCTGAAAAGCCTAAAAAGGCAAGGGCCATGATACCGGCGACAATAAGAGCGATGCCAGCACCCTTCAACGCTTCTGGGACGTCCGCCAGATCAAGCTGTTCTCTAATTGCTGCCATGAGGATAATAGCTAGAGTGAAACCAAGACCAGAACCGACACCGAATATGACTGATTCTAAAAAACTATAATCTCTCAGCGAAGCCATGAGGGCCAGAAAGAAGATGGCACAGTTCGTTGTGATCAGAGGAAGATAGATACCAAGAGCCTCGTAAAGAGGAGGGCTTATTTTCCGAATAAACATCTCTACCAACTGGACCAGAGAAGCGATAACTAGAATAAAGGAGACAATCTGAAGATAATCAAGTTTAAGCGGGATAAGAATCCAGTGGTTGATAACCCAGGAGACAGCAGCCGTGATAGTCATGACAAAAGTTACGGCTAAACCCATTGAGATTGCGGAGTCGATTTTTTTAGAAACTCCCAGGAAAGGACATATTCCTAGAAAATAGCGAAGCACGAAGTTATTGATCAAGATGGCAGTAACAAAAATAGCAACAAGTTCCATTCTTATTTCCACGACTTTGCTTTGCGTTCAATCTGCAAAGCAAGAGCAAGAAGGATACCCAGAGTAATAAAAGCGCCTGGGGGAAGGAGCATTATAATCCAGGGCTCGAACCATGGTCCCATGACCTGATATCCGAGGAATGTTCCCATGCCTAAAATTTCTCGGATAGCACTCAGGAGAAGCATCGCCAGGACAAAACCGGAACTCATGCCGAGCGCATCTATCAAAGAGCGCCCAACTGTGTTTTTTGAAGAGAAAGCTTCTTGACGGCCCAGAATAATACAGTTAACGACGATTAAGGGAACATAAGGTCCCAGGCTTTTAGAAATAGGAGGGAAAAAAGCAGCCAGAAACCGGTCTGCCACGGTTACAAAAGTGGCGATGATGACAACGTAGCTGGCAATCCGGACTTGGCTTGGGATGAATTTTTTTATTGATGAAACCACAAGAGAGCTGAATATAAGGACAAAAGATGTTGCCATGCCCATAGCAAGTCCGTTGATAACAGCATTGGTCACAGCAAGGGTCGGACATAAGCCCAGGAGCTGGCGAAAGACAGGATTTTCATCCCATAAGCCCTTGGTGAATTCTTGTCCGATGCTTTTAGTTGACATCTTGTGCCTCGCCTGTGAGCTTTCCTTCTTTTATTATTTTCCTTACCTGTTCCAGGGAGGTGTTGACTATATTGAGGACGGCTTCAGAGGAGATTGTAGCCCCTGTGATAGTATTGACTTCCGTAGGCAAAAGTTCTTCTGGTGAACTCACCGCAGGCTTGTGGAGAGTGATTGTTCCGCTGCTGTCTCTATTTTCCCAGTACAGGAGAAAAAATTCGCTATTAGCGATCTTTGCTCCTAATCCGGGCGTTTCCTTCTGGTCGAGGATAGCCAGCCTGTTTATCTTCTTAAGCGATGTGTTCGTCCCTAACATGAGGGTGATTTTATCCTGAAAGCCTATTCCTGAGGCTTGAATGGCAAAGCCTACAATGTTGCCTTCTGCGTCCTTTCCACCATAGACAGAGAGGTCTCGTTCTTCATATAATTTTTGGCTGCTCACTATTCCAGGAACGACTTGGATGATAGCTTTTTCTGTTTCCCGCTGCTTGTTTAAGGCGATACGTTCCTTTGTCAAATGGCCAACAGTAGCCAGGAAGCTGCCAGAGAGAAGCCCGACCGAAGTGAGGACAACAACCATTTGCGTAGAAAGCTTCATCCCTTGCTCCTTTCCCCAAAGATCCGGGGTCGAGTATAGCGGTTGAGAAGCGGAACAAAAGCGTTCATAAAGAGGATGGAATACATCACGCCTTCTGCAAAGCCGCCGAAGAGGCGGATCAAGCCGATAACAATGCCTATTCCCAGGGCATAAATCCAGGTGCCACGGGGAATGATAGGCGAAGTAACCATATCCGTAGCCATAAAGAAAGCCCCGATCAGGAAGCCTCCGGCCAATATATGAAAGAGAGGAGAGGCATATTTTTCTGGATTGGCGAGCCAGAAGGAACCTGTAAAGGCCGTAAGAGAGAGGAGAATGCCTAGAGGAATTCGCCAGTCGATCACACGGCGGGAGAGGAGAAAGAGGGCTCCCAGAATAAGGGCAAATGCAGAGGTTTCTCCCAGGCAGCCGCCGACATTTCCTGTAAAAAGGTCCTTAAGAGGAGTGAGGGTGCCTTCAGCTATCGCATCCTGGAACCTCAAATTTCCCAGTGGAGTGGCAAAGGTTGCAGTCTGGATTTTTAAGGCCGCAGGAGGAATCCAGGTCGTCATGGCCACAGGAAAGGCAGTTTGGAGAAAGGCCCTTCCAACCAAAGCTGGATTAAAAATATTATAGCCCAGGCCTCCGAAAACCTGTTTTCCTATGGTAGTAGCCACGACTGCCCCGATAATAGCAAATTCCAAAGAGAGAGAAGGAGGGAGAGTCATTGCCAGAAGTATTCCTGTAATAACAGCTGATCCATCACGGAGGGAATGAAGAGGTTTCTTCCTCAGCCAGAGGAAGAGTGCTTCAGTTACCAGGCAGGTAACAATGCAGGAGAGAAGCAAGGCAAGGGCTTTAAACCGGAAGAAATAGAGGGAGGCAGCGACAACAGGGGCAAGGCTTGCAATCACGGTATACATGATTTTAGGGACAGAATCTTTATCCTTGAAGTGAGGGGAAGATTGAAGGATGAAAGTATTATTGGTCATTAAGCACTCTTTTTTTGTTTCAAAGTAATAATTCTATTCTTGCCCACGCGCATCCAGTGAACAAGGGGGATCTTTGACGGACACATATACTGGCAGCAGCCACATTCCACGCAATCCAGGACGCCCCATTTTTCAGCGGCAGTCAAATCATCGAACTTAACATATTTTGCGAGTTGAGTAGGAACAAGGGTCATCGGACAGTTTTCTACGCAGCGACCACAGCGGATGCAGGCGTATTCCAAGCTAGGACGAGGAGCTGCCCAGGCCAATATACCAGAGGTTCCCTTGACCACCGGCACATCTAAAGACCACTGGACGATTCCCATCATCGGTCCTCCCATAATCAGAATATCAGCATTTTCCTTTAATCCTCCACAGAATTCTACCACATTTTTAAAGGGTGTTCCGATCCGGACGAGAATGTTTTTAGGCTCCATGATGCCCTGCCCTGAGACTGAAATGACTCTTTCATACAGAGGTTTTCCCCTGCTTACAGCATCCCAGATTGCCTTGGCTGTTCCAGCATTTTGGACGACAACTCCCACATCAAAAGGCAGCCCGCCAGTTGGTACTTCCCGGCGAAGAAGAGCATAAATCAAGTTTTTTTCGGCCCCTTGCGGGTATTTTGTTTTAAGAAGAGCTATCTCTCCAGAAAAATCTTGAATTTTATCCTGGAAGATTTCAAAAGCTTTCTTTTTGTTGTCTTCTATGCCCACGATGATTCGCTTTGCTCCGGTTGCGATGCGTGCCAGCTCTGCACCCCTTAGAATATCCTCGGGCGCCTCCAGCATGAGCCTGTAATCGGAAGTCAGCAGCGGTTCGCACTCGCAGCCGTTTATAATGATTGTCTCGATAGGCTTGTCTTTGGGTGGAGAGAGCTTCACAGCGGTGGGAAAAGCTGCCCCTCCCATCCCAACGACTCCAGCTTCCTTGACCTTTTGGCGGATTTCTTCGGGGCTAAAGGAAAAAGGATCTTTTGTTTCTTCTTTATCAGAAAATGGATGGTCTTGACCGTCATTGGTAATCGATACAGCTGGGATGGGACTCCCTCCTGGATGATTGTAATAATCAACAGAGATAACCTTTCCAGAAACACTGGAATGAACAGAAGCCGAGAAGAGCGTTTGCCCTTCACCAATTTTCTGACCAAGGTTGACTTGGTCTCCTTTCTGGACTAATGGCTTAGCAGGTTTGCCAAAATGTTGAAGAAGGGGGATCATGACTTTTTCTGGAGGGGGGAGGGATTCTATGGCCTTTTCAGCCGTGAAATCTTTAAACTCGGGTGGGTGGATTCCGTGGGCAAAGGTTTTAGCCTTCATTGTATTAAAGTTAGTTTGAAAAAATGAGTATAAAGTTTAGTCATTATCTCATCGAGTTGTCAACTATGGTTTCGCGAGTTTCATGATATATATTTTACGATGGATAAGGATCGCTTTAAGCAAATAAGCGACAGCAAGCTACTTTCTCGTTCATGCAAATTGCTACCCTGGATTCCCTTAAAATTTATTCCAATTCAGAACTTTATATTTTTTATTAATTCCTTAATCCCGTAAACTTCCGCTACTTTATCCCAGTTAATCTCAGACCGGCCCTTATCAAGATATCTCCCGTCTTTCTCATCTCTTATCTTCTCTCTAATCAATATAATCTCTCCCTCTGATTCTATCTTCTTGAATATTTTAGTCTTTTCTATATCTTTCCATTCTCTCTCCGAATATATCAATTCGGATATCACATTCCCATATCGAGGGAGTAAATATTTATTTAGCTTGCCAACCAGCGCGGCGGCTAATTCTTTATCTTTTTTAGTCGTGACTAAAATAAATACATCTATATCACTTTCTGGTTTTTCCTTCTTTCTCGCAACAGATCCATAGAGGACTACTTTTTGGATACTCTTTTCCCTAATAAGAGTCTCATATATTCTTGACTTCAGCGCCATATATATCTTCCTCTCCACATTGATCAGGCTTGATACTTCCTCAACTACGATACTTTCTTTATTGAGGCCCCATTGTGATGATCTTCCGACCGTCTCCCTGTTAACGACTGCATTTTTCCGAAATAACTCCAGCACCTCGGATACTCTTGAGGCTGATATGTTTAATATCCTTGCCATTTCTCTTCCGCTGTACTTCCTTTCCGGGTTAAGACACATAAGTTTCATCACTGCTATTTTGACCTTGCTTGCAAACATTTCTTCTAATGTATTATGGAATTTCATTTACTTATTGTCCGTTTTATCGTACATGTGAG
>DRHQ01000154.1 GCA_011049545.1 Candidatus Aminicenantota bacterium
AGTTTTTATTCAAGGTTGAAAGCAGATTACAGGTCGCATCGAGGTTTGACAGAAAAACATAAAATAAGCTATCTAGATTGGTATTGTTACTTTAAAAATAAAGATACATAGCTCCACTTTGTGAGTATTATGCCCGCAATGACATTCACTGGATGAGATTGCTTCGCTTCGCTCGCAATGACATTATAAAACTGTTACCGAATTATTGAGCTAGTACAACAGGCTACTTTTTTTCCGAGGTATAGGCCTGAAAAGAAAGGGGGAGGGTGCTTTTTTCCAAGGAAGGGGGCAGTCTCTCTTTAGCGGGCTTGATGAATCAAGCCCCTACATCCAACGGGCATTCCCCGCAGAAAAGAATAAATGGGGCCAGGCTATTTCCAATGCCTTTTCTAATAACGGAAATGGAAATCCTTACCCCGTTCCCTTTTTATTCGATTATTGTTGTTCGCAAAGAATTTATTTGTTATTATATCTTGCTTCTGAGTAGCTGGAGGAAAGATTGAATATTGGTGTTATAAATGAAAGTTCGAAAATAGAGAACAGGGCCGGCTTAACTCCGAGCACCGTTTCTTTACTGGTGGAAAAAGGGCTCAAAGTCTATGTGCAGGCTGGAACAGGATTGAAAGCAGGATATACCAATGAGGAATATGTTGCCCAAGGGGCAAAAATTGTCTTTACAAAAGATGAAGTTTTTGGACGCTCGGATATTGTTCTCAATATCTCACCCCTGGATGAAGAGGAATGCAAGCTTGTTAAACAGGACCAGGTTTTATTCGGACTTCATCATTTAGCTGTTTCCCGAAAAGGTAATATTGAGGAACTTCTCAAGAAAAAAGTCACCATCATCGGCTATGAAATAGTCCAAGAAGAGAACGGAGTCCTTCCTTTTATCGAGAGTCTAAGTGAGATAACAGGTCAAATGTGTCTGGCCATATCGGGTCATTATCTGCAAACAAGCCAAGGCGGTCGAGGTGTTATCATCGGTGGCGTCGTGAGCGTTCCTCCAGTAACTGCTGTCGTAGTCGGAAGTGGTGTCCTGGCCAAAAGTGCTATTAAAAGCATGCTCGGAGCCAGAGCGCATACTATTGCTTTGGGCCGATATATGGACAGGTTGAGAGAATTAGAGGAAATAACTTCAGGCAGATTGATCACTCTCTTCGCCAGCAAATACAATCTGGCGCGAATGACAAAAGTTGCAGATATCCTTATAGGAGCCGTACTTCGTCCTGGAGAGAGAGCTCCTATCATGATAACAAAGGATATGGTCAAGACAATGAAAAAAGGTTCCCTCATCATTGATCTAGCTATTGACCAGGGAGGGTGTATTGAGACTAGCCGTTTAACAACTCTCGAGCAGCCAACTTATGTTGAAGAAGGAATAATTCATTACTGTGTTCCTAATATCACCTCCTCTGTAAGCCGGACCTCAACAAAAGTATTATCCAATTTAGTTGCGTCCTATCTGCTTGAGATAGGAGAATCAGGGCTTGAGAAATGTTTGAGAGAGAATAAATCTCTGGCGAGGGGTGTTTTTGTGTTTCGTGGAAAAATAGCTAAGCAGAACATAGCAGAAAGATTTGGCCTGGATTATAAAGACATATTTTCATCTTTATAGAGGCCCCTGAAAGTGGAAAAAATCATGAGTGGATTAAATAAAGATCATGGAAAGCTTATTCACATGCTTCATGATACACAGAAAAAGTTTGGGTACATCCCCGCGCATAGCATTTCTCAGATCTCCGGAGAGTTAAAAATCTCAGAGAGTGAGATATTTGGAGTCCTCACATTCTACAAAGCCTTTGCGCTTGAGCCTCGGGGCAGGCACCTAATAACCATCTGCATGGGAACAGCTTGCCACGTAAGAGGTGGTGTCCAGATTGTGGAAGAGATGGAACGCAAACTTAACATAAAAGTTGGTAAGACAACCGCCAACAGGAAGTTTACTCTTGAAACGGTTAACTGCCTTGGTTGCTGCGCTATAGGACCTGTTGTGGTGGTTAACGGAAAATATTATTCCAACATCACCATAAAAAAAGTCGATGCAATTCTCAAAGAATATCAGGAATCTGAGTAAATTATTATGCAAAAGATAAATAATCCAGAACAATTGATTGAGTGGAAACAAAACGTTCTTTCAAAGCGTCCCCTTTACAAAAAAACAATTGTTGTCTCTTCAGGAACATGCGGACAAGCTAGCGGCTCCCTTCAGATTATTGAAGCCTTGAAACACGAACTTGAAAAAAGAAATCTTGAAAAAACGATAGGAATAAAGATAACAGGCTGTCATGGATTTTGTGAACTAGAACCGAACATCATTATTTACCCTGGGGACATCTTTTATAAAAAGCTTGAGTCCAAAAATATACAAAAAGTTGTAGAGGAGACTATTCTAAAGGATAAGATAATACCCTCGTTCATTTATGAAGATTCAAGGACGGGTAAGAAATTTAGCCAACAAAAAGAAATTCCTTTTTATAAAAAACAGATGAGGGTGCTTACTGAGAACAATCTCAAAGTCGATCCCACAAATATCGAAGATTATTTAGCTTTAGATGGATATCAAGCTCTGGCTAATGTCCTGTTTAATATGACTTCAGAGGAAGTTATCGCTGAGATTAAAGATTCTGGCCTGAGAGGAAGAGGAGGAGGGGGCTTTCCTACAGGGAAAAAATGGGAAATTTGCCGCGAGTTTGAATCTGAAACAAAATATATCATCTGTAATGCAGACGAGGGAGACCCGGGAGCCTACATGGATCGAAGTCTGTTAGAGGGGAATCCCCATAGTGTAATAGAAGGGATGATCATCGGAGCTTATGCCATCGGTGCTTCAGAAGGCATTATCTATGTCCGGGGGGAATACCCGCTTGCTGTCAAGCATGTAAGGATAGTTCTAGAACAGGCCAAGAAATTTGGTTTTTTAGGAAAATCTATTATTGGATCTGAATTCCAATTTGATATTCATATGATTCAAGGAGCAGGAGCCTTTGTTTCTGGAGAGGAGACATCTTTGATGGCTTCTATTGAGGGGAGGCGCGCTTTTCCCAGTCAAAGACCTCCTTATCCTGCTCAAGAAGGATTGTGGGGAAAGCCTACCAATATCAACAATGTTGAGACATGGGCCAATGTTCCCCTAATAATAAACAAGGGAGCTGAATGGTATTCTGAGATAGGTACTAAAAATAGCAAAGGGACAAAGATATTCTCTCTGGTGGGTAAAATAAACAATACTGGTTTGGTGGAAGTGCCTATGGGTATCAAGCTGAGAGAGATTATCAACAACATCGGCGGCGGCATAAAAGATAATAAAAAGTTCAAAGCTGTCCAGACTGGAGGACCTTCTGGGGGATGTATCCCGGCTGATAAGCTTGATTTATCCATCGACTTTGAATCATTGACTAAGGTTGGATCAATGATGGGTTCAGGCGGCATGATTGTCATGGATGAAGATACATGCATGATCGATGTTGCCCGGTACTTTCTTAATTTTACTCAGGAGGAATCCTGCGGCAAGTGTGTTCCCTGCCGTATTGGAACAAGGCAACTTGTAGATATTTTAACGCGCATCACTAAAGGAAAGGGAGATAAAAAGGATATAGAGAAGCTTACTGATTTGTCCAGGTCCATAAAGGATGGATCTCTCTGTGCCTTAGGACAGACTGCGCCTAATCCAGTGCTGACAACCATCCGTTATTTCAGGGATGAATATGAAGCCCACATTAAGGAAAAGAGCTGTCCGGCTTTGGTTTGTAAAGATTTGATCATTTACTACATCGAGCCGGAAAAGTGTGTTGGATGTCTTTTGTGTTTGAAGGATTGTCCAGTCGATGCCATAAGCGGCGAGAGGAAAAAAGTCCATGTGATTGACCAGGAATTATGTATTAAGTGCGGAGCTTGCCTTGAAGTCTGTCCTCCAAAAGTCAGTGCTGTTTCCAAATATACAGGCAACAAGAGAGATAGAATTCTCGAGAAAGCTTCAAGGCAAAGAGTTAAGAAATGATAATTATTATAGACGGAAAAAAAATTGAAGTTGAGGGAAAAAGAACTGTCTTAGAAGTTGCTCGAGAAAAGGACATCTTTATTCCGTCTCTCTGTGACCATCCTCAGTTAACTCCGTTCGGCGGTTGCAGACTCTGCATCGTGGAGATTAAGGAAAAAAGGGGCTATCCTCCATCCTGTAGTACCTATGTCGAAAACGGGATGGAGATAAAGACAAAAACTCCCAGACTCCAAGAATTAAGAAGAGAAATTCTGGAACTAATTCTCTCTGAACATCCGAATGCTTGCCTTATTTGTAGCGAAAAAGAGAATTGTGATGAATATAAATCAACTATTCGTAAGGTGGGGGAAGTCACTGGCTGTGTCCTTTGTTCTAATAATGGACGCTGTGAGCTTCAGGATGTAGTTGAAACTTTAAAGATAGATAAGGTCAAATTCCCATCTGTGTATCGAGATTTAGATGTAAAAAAAGGAGACCCTTTCTTTGATCGAGACTACAACCTGTGCATTCTCTGTGGAAGATGCGTAAGGGTATGCCAGGAGGTGAGGGGAGCGTCGGCGGTTTCTTTTGTCTACAGAGGCTCTGAGGCTGTGGTGGGAACTGTATTTGACCTACCTCTTTTAGAGTCAGGCTGTCAGTTTTGTGGAGCCTGCGTGGATGTTTGTCCCACAGGATCTTTAACCGAGCGAGGTATAAGGTATGAAGGCTTGCCGGATGAGAGGGCCAAGACGATCTGTCCTCTCTGCAGTATAGGATGTGAGCTGAAAATAGACCTTAAGAGGCAGAAGATATTAAGCTCCAAGCCTTCAGACGAGGGTGCAGTGAACGAAGGGCAGGCATGTGTAAAAGGACGATTCCTGATAAAGGACGTTGTCCACAGCCCGCGCAGGATTCTCAAGCCGCTCATAAGAGTGAATAAAAAGCTTGAAGAAGTCAGCTGGGAGGGAGCTCTCGATTTTGTTGCTCAAAAACTCAAAAAATTCAAAGGAAAAAAGACTGCTTTGATTGCTTCTCCCCAGGTGTCTTGCGAAGAATATTTTCTCCTCCATAAGTTTGCAAGCGAAGAATTAAAAACAGAAAACGTGGACAGTTCTTATCGTTTTTCTCCTTTAGCCGTTTTCGATAAAATGGCTAAAGAAAACGGACTTGAGTTAGGTTTAAACTTTGAAATTAAAGATATTTCGAGAGCGAAGACTTTATTTCTCATCGGCGAGGATATTTCTAAATCTCACCCCATTATCTGGCTTGAGGTATTAAAGGCTGTTAAAGGGGGTGCAAAGCTCATAGTTGCCAGTCCGGAAGAGCTTTCTCTGAGTCGCTACTCAGCGTTATGGCTTCAGATAAAACCGGGAACTGAGTTCTATTTACTCAGTTTTCTATCTAAGCTCTTTCTGCAAAAGGAACAGGAAGCGGACCATCCCCGAATTGAAGGACTTGACTCTTTTGAAGATTCGCTTGACAAACTTGATTTATCCAACGTTTTTGAAATGACGGGCATAACTCGAGAGGAATTGAAAGAAGCATCTGAGCTTCTTCTAGATACAGAGAATGCGGCGTTTCTTTTCGGCATGGGTCTGACTCAACATTCCTGGGGAAGTCGGAATGTGGCCGCGCTCTGGAATTTGGCCCTTCAAGCCCAGGCTCAGCTCTTTCCCCTCGGATTGGAGAATAACCTGAGAGGTGTGTTCGAGATAGGGCGGAATTCTTCAGATAAAGGGCTAAATTTAAATCAAATCTTCCAGGCGGCTTCATCCGGGGAACTAAAAGCCCTCTATCTGGCAGGTCCGGCGCCTTATCTAAAGAAAGCTAATCTTGAGCTCTTGGTTATTCAGGATAGCTTCGTAAACGAGAATTTTGAGTTTGCTGATGCAGTTTTGCCTGCCTCAACTTTTGCCGAGACTGAAGGGACGTTCATTAATGGAGAAGGTAGGCTTCAAAAATTCAATAAAGTTATCGATCCTCTCGGAGAAGCAAAGCCAGATTGGTGGATAATCTCTCAATTAGCGCGCAGGATGGGGAATAAAGGTTTTCACTTTAAAAATCCATCAGATATCACAAAAGAGATGATTAAGATTGTTCCCAGTTTTTCGAATATTTCCTACGCCGAACTGGAAAAAGGCCAGAAAATCTTTATTCAAGAAGAGACGAAGAAAGAAAGATCATTTATCCCTTTAAAATACAGTGATTCACATTATAAGAAAAGCAAAGAATACCCTTTTCTCATGTTCCTGGATTACAGTTTGGACTACTACAGGAGTCTTTCCTTGAGTCAAGAGAGTAGAGGTCTGAAGGCTATCAGAGATTCCCGGTGGATTAAGGTTTCTCTTGAGGATGCAGAAGAATTGAATTTGAAAGAAGGGGAGAACATTGCGGTTGAATCCTCCTCAGGGAAGTTTAAGGGATTCGTCAAGATAGTAAAATCCTTACCCAAAGGAATTTTAGGAGCCAGCTTCCTCTTGAGCGAAGATTCTGACTTTTCTGTGAGTGGCCTTATTCCAAGCGTTTTTCAGGAATCACATTCTTTGGGAATGCTGCCTGTAAAAATAAAAAGAGAAAAATAATGGCGAAAATCTTAAGAAGAGAGCGTTTAGTTCCTAATATTCATCTTATCGAGGTGCATGCGCCTGATATAGCCCAAAAATCGAAGCCGGGCCAGTTTGTCATCATCATGCCGGACGAGAAAGGAGAAAGAATCCCTTTGACAATCGCTGATTGGGACAAGGAAAAAGGTTCTGTTACTTCTATTTTTATGGTAGTAGGCACTTCCACCCATAAGCTTTCACTTTTTGAAGCCGGAAGCGAAGTTCCTGTTTTTGTCGGTCCTTTAGGAAAGCCCTCTGAAATAAAAAAATATGGAACCGTTCTTCTGGCAGGAGGTTGTTTTGGGATTGCGGCCATATATCCGGTAGCCCGTGCCTTGAAAGAAGAAGGGAATAAGATAATTACATTATTAGATGTTAAGGCAAATTATCTTCTTTACTGGGAAGAGAAGCTCCGGGCTGTTAGTGATCAATTTTTGGTTTCAGCCCGGGACAGTTACTACAGCTGTAAGGATTATATACCCAAAACTCTCCAGAATATCATCAAAAAAGGATCTAAAATCCATAAAGTGATCTCGATAGGCTGCACCTACCTGATGTATACCTGTTCTGAGGCGACTAAACCCCACGGAATAGAAACCTCAGTCAGCCTTAATCCCATCATGGTGGATGGAACAGGTATGTGTGGGGCCTGTCGGGTGACAGTAGATGGCAGAACAAAATTTGCCTGTGTGGATGGGCCTGATTTTAACGGTCACTTGGTAGATTGGGAGGAACTTTTTTCACGGCGAAAATCATATTTCGATGATGAAATCCAGTCTTTGTGTCATTGGGAAAAGAATAATTTTCCACGATAGTTTTAGAAATGTAAGAGTAAGAGATGGCTGAGAAGAAAAAAATACCCTCTGAGCTAAAAGAAATGCTCAGGGTAGGATTTAACAAAGAATGGCGGAAGGAGTTGCGGAAGTCTATTCCCGCCAAAGAAAGGATGAAGATCTCCTCCCAGAAGATGCCGGAGCGGGGGCCAGAAGAGAGAAACAAAGATTTCAATGAAGTTAACATTGGTTTAGACGCCAAGCTGGCTAAGAAGGAGGCGCAAAGATGCCTGGATTGTGCCAATCCCGGGTGTGTCATGGGCTGTCCCGTTGGAATTGATATTCCCACGTTTATAAAACTTATAGAGATAGGCGATTATGTCCAGAGTGTTCGGAAAATAAGAGAGACCAACAGCCTCCCCGCTATTTGCGGACGTGTGTGTCCTCAGGAAGTTCAATGCGAAGAGACCTGCAACATAAAAAAGGCAAAAGGCGAGGGTGTGAAAATAGGAAATTTGGAGAGGTTTGTCTCAGATTATGAGAGCCTGAAAGGAGATGTTTATATCCCTCCAATCCAGCCAGCAACTGGCAAGAAAGTGGCTGTTATCGGAGCTGGACCAGCAGGTTTGACTGTTGCCGGAGAGATGGCGAGAAACGGCCATAAGGTTACGATTTTCGAAGCCCTTCATATTTCTGGTGGAGTCTTAGTCTACGGGATTCCAGAATTCAGGCTGCCCAAAAGTATCCTCAGGTCAGAAGTGGGGTATCTAGAAAAATTAGGCGTAGAGTTGAGGGAAAATTTTGTAGTGGGCTTAACAGCAACGATTGAAGATCTAAAAAATGATGGGTATGAAGCTTTTTTCATCGGAACAGGAGCCGGATTGCCGAATTTCATGAGGATTCCTGGAGAAAACCTGGTGGGGATCTACTCGGCCAATGAATATTTGACGCGGGTAAACCTGATGAAGGCCTATGAATTTCCTGATTATGATACTCCTGTGTTTTTGGGGAAGAGAGTTGCTGTCATGGGCGGCGGGAATGTGGCCATGGATTCTGTTCGAACGGCCAAGAGGCTGGGAGCAGAATTGGCGGCCATAATCTACCGCCGTTCAAGAGTTGAAATGCCGGCAAGAGTAGAGGAAGTTCACCATGGGGAAGAGGAAGGCATCGAGTTTCATTTTCTGACAACCCCAATAAGATACATCGCGGATGAAAAGGGCCGGGTTAAGGCTATGGAGTGTTTGAGAATGAAGCTCGGAGAACCTGATTCTTCAGGAAGGCGTCGACCAGTTCCTATCGAAGGCTCAGAATTTATCATGGAAGTGAATATGGTTGTGGTTGCCATTGGCCAGAGCCCCAATCCTTTGATTGCCCAGACTACTCCTCAACTCAATGTAGGAAAATGGGGAAACGTGGAAGTCGATTGGGACACAATGGCTACCAGCATTGAAGGAGTTTATGCGGGAGGAGATATCATTCGGGGTGGAGCTACAGTCATTCTTGCCATGGGCGACGCCCGGATCGCTGCGGCTGAGATGCATAAATTCCTGAATACAAGAAAGAAAAAATAAGATGTAGGGGATTGATTCATCAAGCCTGGACTAAACCAGCGGTAATGAACAAACATGACAGGTGTAAAAGAAAAGTATAATTAAGTATTAATAGGTAAAAGAAATTATTTGGCTTAGCTTAAAGAACGAAACAATAAGTAATAATTTATACTATGAAATATATTGATATTTGGGGATCCAGATGAGCTGGGTGGACGACTATAAGAAAAAGTTGGTAACTGCTGAAGAAGCAGCATCTTTGATTAAGAGTGATGACCGGATTTACATCAGCGGCAATGCAGCTACTCCCTACGTCTTGATGAATTCCTTAGCTCGAAGAAAGAATGAGCTGGAGGGCGTTGAACTTGTTCATGTTCTTCTTTTAGGAGAGGACCCTCTCTCGAAGCCGGAGATGGAAGGTCATTTCCGTCATAATTCCCTGTTTGTGGGTCCTGCAGACAGGAAAGCTATAAACGAGGGAAGGGCCGATTACATTCCCATCTTTTTGCACCAGATTCCTAACCTTATTTATTCCGAACAAATGCCTCTCGATGCTGCTATGCTTCATCTTTCCCCTGCTGATGAGCATGGATTCATGAGTTTTGGAGTTGAAGTCTTGGCTTCCAAGGCTGCTGCCGAGAAGGCAAAAACAGTAATAGTTCAGGTGAATGAGAAGATGCCTCGTGTTTTAGGGGATTCCTTTATCCATGTATCCCGGGTCCACAAGATCGTTGAAGTGTCCGAGGAATTGCCTGAACTTAAGAGAAAGCCTTTTAGTGAGGTGGAAAGAAAAATAGGTCATTTAATAACTGAGTTGATCGAGGATGGCTCCACCCTGCAGTTAGGAATCGGAGGAATTCCAGATGCTGTCCTTTCTGCTTTAAAAGAAAGACGGGATTTAGGTATCCATACCGAAATGGTTTCTGATGGAGTTATGGAAGCCATCGAAGCAGGAATCATTACTGGAGCCAAAAAGACATTCCATCCAAATAAAGTCATTTTAACCTTTATTTTGGGCTCCAAAAAACTTTATGAGTTTGCTGATAATAATCCTGTTCTTGAAGCCCATCCTACTGATTATACGAATCACCCTTTTAATGTTTCCCGAAATGATAATATGATCGCCATTAATTCTGCCATAGAAGTGGATATAACAGGCCAGGTCTGCTCTGACTCTATCGGCACCTATATCTATAGCGGCTTCGGCGGGCAGGTTGACTTCATTCGAGGAGCGGCTCATTCAAAAGGAGGTAAACCTATAATTGCTCTTAATTCTACAGCAAAGAACGGGGAGGTCTCCAGGATTGTTCCTTTTTTGAAAAAAGGATCAGGAGTGGTCACGACCAGAGCTGATGTCAAATATGTAGTAACAGAATACGGAATTGCCTATCTCCATGGGAAAAACTTGCAGGAGAGAACGATAGCTTTGATAAACATTGCCGATCCCAAATTCAGGCCGGATTTAATAAAAGAAGCTAAAAGTAGATATCTTCTGCGATAAAAATTTATACTGGTTCAATGCGACAATCAAAGTTATTTCCACCAGAAACGGGACATATCGGGACGGATGAATCTGGAAAGGGAGACTATTTCGGTCCTCTCGTGGTTGCAGGAGTTTTCGTTCCGGAGGGGCAGCAGAATGTTCTTACCGAACTGGGTATAAGAGACAGCAAAAAAATCTCTGATAATCGTATCAGAGAATTAGCTACTCTACTGAAAAAGGGATATAAGCATTCCTTGGTTGCTATCGGCCCTGAAAGGTATAACGAGCTTTATGAAAAGCTGAGAAATCTAAATAAAATCCTTGCCTGGGCTCATTCGCGTGTCATCGAGAATATCCTGGAAGAAGTAAACTGTTCTGTTGCCGTCACTGACCAGTTTGGAGATAAGTCTTTTGTGATAAATGCTCTAATGAAAAAAGGGAGGGAGATTGAGCTCATCCAGAGGCCAAAAGCTGAGGAAGACCTTGCTGTAGCCGCAGCTTCGATTCTGGCGAGAGCTGAATTCCTGAGGCGCCTTTATTTTCTCTCCCAAGATATAGGGATGGACCTTCCTAAAGGTGCATCATCTCTTGTCGACGAAGCCGGGCTGCGGCTTGTCAAACTCCACAAGGTGGAAATTCTGGATAAAATTGCCAAGAAACATTTTAAAATCACTCGCCGTATTATGGCTTCTTTGGAGGAGTGAAAATGCAAGAGGGGACAAAACGGATATATCTTGAAAGTCCTTACAAGGTTGAGTTTGAGGCTCAAGTCGTAGAAAAAGTGATCTGGGAGAAAAAACCTGCCTTAATCCTTGACCAAACCTGCTTTTATCCTGAGTCAGGGGGGCAGCCCTGCGACAAGGGAACGATAAATGAAGTGGAAGTGCTCAAGGTTTTGGAAGATGAAGCAAGGATTATACATCTTCTGGCTGAGGATATATCCTCCGATAAAATAACGGGAAAAATTGAGTGGCAGACTCGCTTCGACCATATGCAGCAGCACTCGGGCCAGCATATTCTTTCCCAGAGTTTTCATGAGCTCCTGGGTGCAGAGACTCTATCTTTCCATCTGGGAGAAGCTATTTCTTCATTGGAGATGGATATTAGGAAGATTTCAGAAGAAGAGGTTGAGAATGTAGAAAGACGGGCTAATGAAATTGTGTTTCAGGACAGAGAGATAAAATGCTATTTCATTCCTGAAGAAAAGATCGGGAGTGTTCCGCTTAGAAGACCGCCTAAAAAAAAGGGGCTCATTCGAGTCGTGGAGGTCTCGGATTTTGATTTTTCGGCCTGCGGAGGAACACATGTCCACAGAGCAGGTGAGATCGGCTTGATAAAAATTCTCAAGCTGGAAAGAATAAGGAACAATGTCCGGTTTGAATTCATCTGCGGCAAAAGGACTTTAGAAGATTATTTATGGAAAAATAGAATTCTTCGTGAGCTTTCCACCAGGTTCACGGTTAATGAAGGGGAGATTCTCAATACTGTTGAGAAACTCTCTTCAGATTTAAAGTCTCAAAAGAGAAAAGGGAAAAAGATGCAGGAGAAAATTGCTCAGTACGAAGCTCAGGAAATCATTCAAGAAACAAAGGAAAAGATAATAAAAGAACTTTTTGTGGATAAAACACCCGAAGAGGTGAGGTTTCTGGTATTAAACATCATAAGAAAGGGTGATTTTGTTGTTCTCTTTGGCCTGAAGGGAGAAGAAAGGGGGCATCTCATCTTAGGCTGTTCAGAGAATATCAACATTGATATGAGAGAAATTGTTCCTCTGGTGTCTCCCTTGATAAAAGGAAAAGGGGGAGGGAGATCTTCTTTGGTTGAGATCGCTGGAGAAGAAATCGAGAATCTTGAACAAGCTTTGGAAAGAGCCTTTGAATTCATCAAAAAAAAGATGGGGTTAGACCTTTAAAACTCTGATCCCTTTTGTCATTCGTATCTTAAACAAACAATCGGATCCAGGCTGGCTGCTTTTCGGGCAGGGAAAATACCAAAGAAAAGACCCACCGAGATTGAGACAAATAATCCTAAAACAACTGACCAGGAGGTGACAGAAGCCGGCAGAGGAGTCGCAGCTCTAACCAAGAAAGCAATCGCGAATCCGATAATTACGCCCAAAGCCCCTCCTGTGCCAGTCAGAACAATTGCCTCAATCAGAAACTGCTTCAGGATATCTGCTGAGCGGGCTCCGATGGCTTTTCGTATTCCAATCTCCCTCGTTCTTTCCTTGACGGAAACGAGCATGATGTTCATGACTCCGATTCCGCCCACGAGAAGACCTATGGAAGAGATGACAATCATGACCATGTAGACGGCTCCGGTAATCTGGTTATAAAGGTCAACAAAAGTGCCCTGGGTGGAGATAACAAAATCGTTGGGTTTTCCAAACCCGACTTTTCTTCTTTTCCGGAGAACGTTGGTTATCTGGTCTATGGTTTCCTCCAGATAGCCATGTTTTTTGGGTACGGCTGTGATCTCGATCATTGAAAGGTCATAGGGATAATACTTCATTAAGGTAGTGATAGGGATACCTACGAAATTGTCCTGACTCTGTCCGAAAACGCTGCCCCTTTTTTCAAGAATGCCCACGACGGTGAATTTTTCCGGACCGATTCTTATATCCTTTCCCAGAGCATTTGTATGGAGGAAGAGAGTATCATTGAGTTCAGAACCGAGAACACAGACTTTGGTGCTATGTGTAATATCTGATTCTATCAAGAATCTCCCTTCTTCCGGGAGATAAACAGAGAGAACCTGAGGGAACTTTTCGTTCATTCCCAATATTATGGAATCCAAACTCTTAATATTCTGGTATTTGATCGGGATGCTCTCCCAAAAATCAGCAGTGATGTCAACAGCCACAGCTTTAACCAATGAACATTCCGTCTCTATGGCCATAGCATCTTCGAGGGTAAGGTCTTTTCTCTTTCTTTCTTCCTCTGAACGGTGGCCCATTTGAATTGGCTCGTGTTTGCCCACGAAGATCAAATCCGAGCCAATTGATTCAAGCTCGCCGATAACGGAACGGTTTAAGCCCTGGATGATAGCAACCATCCCGATAACCGTCATCACACCAATCATGATTCCCAGCAAGGTTAAGAAAGATCGGAGTTTATGGGACCTAAGGGATTCAAGAGCCATCCGGGTAATCTCTTTAAGAATTCCTAATCTCATTGTTATGCCCTTAAAGCTTCAATGGGGTCAAGCTTGGCAGCTTTGTTGGCAGGATAAATGCCGAAAAAGATGCCCACTGAAGCCGAGACAAAAATAGCTACAGCTATAGAGACAGGTTCTATGCTCGAAGGCCAAGAAGTAATAGCCGTGAAGACCTTGGCAATAGCAAACCCAACGAGGATTCCTATCAATCCTCCAGTTGTGGAAATAGCAGCCGCCTCGATTAAAAATTGGATTAATATGTCATTGCGGCGGGCGCCTATTGCCATACGAATGCCTATCTCTTTTGTTCTTTCAGTGACTGCAACGAGCATGATATTCATGACTACAATGCCTCCCACTAAAAGAGCAAGGGAAGAGATGGCAATCATGGCGATATAGATGCTTGATGTCAGTGTTTTGTATATCTGAATAAAAGTCTCTGAACTTGCAAAAGAAAAGTCGTCAGGATCTTTGAATGAAACATGGCGTTTGGATCGAAGGATTGTTCTCACTTCCTCTCGAGCTGTTTCTAACTGTTCCTGTGAAAGGGTGTGAATATTGATGTCAATACTTCTTCTTGAGCCGTATATTTTGTGGAAAGTTGTGATGGGGATGCGGACGTAGTTGTCCTGACTAAATCCTATGACTTTTCCCTTCTCCTTGCCAAGGCCGACAATTAAAAAATTGCGGGAGCCAATTTTTATTCTCTTACCTAGAGGATCCAGATAGGGAAACAATTTCTCTATTATATCTGCTCCGATGATACAGACATAGCGGGAGTGCTCTTCGTCCTCTCTTTGAAAGTGCCTTCCTCTTTCCAGCTCCACAACTGATCCGATTATGTGGTCAAGATGGGTAACTCCTCTTACATTCACGTCTTTAAGGTATTGATTCCTGAATTTTACGGTCCTGGCAGTATTAACAGTCGCTCCTACAAGCTCGCATGATTTGCACTGGTTGCGGACAAGCCTCATGTCATCTAAAGTCAGATCTTTCCGTTTGAGCATTTCTCGCCATTCTTTCAAGGAACCTCCAGTCATAGAGAATTTAGCGACTGAAAAATCGTTGGCACCGTAGAATGCAAATTTTGTATAGACATAGTTATTCAGACCCTGGATGATTGAGACAACCGAAATTATGGAGAGGACGCCGATGATGATGCCCAATAGCGTCAGGAATGTCCTTAATTTATTTGACCAGAGAGAGCTCATGGCCATAGAAACAGATTCATTAAAGTTAATTCTGGCCATCTTCATTATTAATATTTTACATTATATGATACGCAAGAGGAAAGCAAAGGTTTACTGGGGTCAAGTCTTCTTCCGCTCTTGACAACTCTTTATGGAGAAAACAGAATAAGCGGAGACGCAATGAAGGATCTTGTATTGGAAAGGAGAATTGTCAATGTCAGCACTAAATAAAAGCGATTCATCTGTATTATCTGGTTCTTGTGTTTATTTCAAAAGAACTGGCCGGGAGAATACTGGCAAAACTCTGGAGGTAGCAGCGAAGAAAGCCGAAGAGTTTGGTATTCAAAATGTGCTTGTGGCAACTACCTCGGGAGAGACAGGCCTAATGGCAACCAAAGTTTTCGCCGTAAAAAATTTGATTATGGTCTCTCACTCCACGGGTTTTGCGAAACCAGATTATCAGGAATTTTTGCCTGAATTTCGTAAAAAAATAGAAGAAGCTGGAGTTAAAATTCTGACCTGTCAGCATGCTTTCGGAGGAGTAGGTCGGGCAGTCAGGAAAAAACTGGGAACTTATGAGCTGGAGGAGATAATTGCTTATACTTTGCGAATTTTTGGCGAAGGAACAAAGGTTGCTGTTGAGATTGCGCTGATGGCGGCAGATGCTGGCTTCATCCCTACAAGTGAACCTTGTATTTCTGTAGGAGGCACTGGCCGAGGGGCTGATACAGCTATCCTTTTGAAGCCAGCTCATGCTCAAAATTTTTTTGACCTCAGAATCATGGAGATTCTTGCCAAACCTCGACTGGAAGAGCTATAAAAACTGAAAATGCAGATCAGACTGAATAAATTCTTGGCTCAAGCAGGAGTTGCTTCAAGAAGAGAAGTGGATAAAATGATTGCCGAGGGAAGAATTAAAGTAAACGGCCAGGTGGTCCAGGTGCTGGGTTATAAGATAGATGACGAAAAAGACAAAGTAGATGTTGAAGGTAGGAGAGTGGAGAAAGAGGAAGAACTGATCTATTTGATGATAAATAAGCCTCCTGGATATCTGGTAACCCTCAAAGATAATTTCCAAAGGCCCACAATTCAGCAGTTGCTTCCTTCCCTGAGGAAGAGAGTCTTTCCGGTCGGAAGGTTGGATTATGACAGCAGTGGCCTTCTGCTCTTGACTAATGATGGAGAACTGACTTTTCGTTTAACTCATCCTCGCTTTAAAGTCCCCAAAGTTTATTTGGTCAAAGTTAAGGGTGAACCAGTTCCTTCAGAGCTTACGAGACTCGAAAAAGGAATTTATCTTGATGACAAAAAGACAGCTCCAGCTAAAATTGCTCAGATTGGAGGCGATCCAAAAAAGAGTCTCCTTAAGGTTGAAATCTATGAGGGCAGAAAAAGAGAGGTGAAAAGGATGTTCCAGGCTATCGGCCATAAGGTTATTCAACTGCAAAGAATCAATTTCGGAGGATTAGGATTGGGAAGTCTTAAAATGGGGAAATGGCGCTTTCTCACTCCCAAAGAGATTGAAACTCTGAAGAAGCAAGTAGCATTGAAGTGACTGGAGAATGGCGTTAAAAATCTGAAGGGAGCTAGGCTATTTCCCAAAACCTTCCTCAATCACGGATTTGGAGATGCTGCCAGACTTAAGCTTTATTCTTTTTCTGATTCTTTTTCTTTTCCTTTTTCGGGTGGAGCGGTGAATGTCTTCCAGCTTTGAGCTAATCTCTGCAGTTCCTGATCAATAAGATAGTTCACCGTGCCTTCTTCAAATGTCTCATTTTTCTTTCTTTCCCCAGCTTTGACTTCTGTTAGGATTTCAATTCCCTCATCTATAGATTTAACAGGATAGATGTGAAATTTCGCTTGCTTAACTGCTTCAACCACATCATTGCTAAGCATGAGATTTTTGATGTTTTGATGAGGAATTATAACTCCCTGTTTCCCTGTAAGGCCTTTAGCCTTACATACAGCGAAAAAACCCTCAATTTTTTCGTTTACGCCGCCTATGGGCTGAATCTCTCCCTTCTGGTTGAGCGAGCCTGTGACAGCTATATCCTGTCTTAAAGGCAACTTAGAAAGGCTGGAAAGAATGGCGTAAACCTCGGTAGAGGAAGCGCTGTCTCCATCAACTCCAGAATAAGCCTGTTCAAAAGCGATACTTGCCGATAGGGAAAAGGGTTTTTTCTGGGCATATTTTCCTCTTAAGTATCCTCCTAAAATGAGGACACCTTTATTGTGCGTCCGGCCGCTTAAATCGGCTTCTCTTTCAATGTTTATGATTCCTGCTCTTCCTACGGATGTTCTTGCTGTGATTCGAGTAGGTTTGCCGAAAGCAAATTCTCCCATACTATAGACTGAAAGCCCGTTGATCTGACCTGTGACTTTGCCTTTGGTGTCGATCATAATAGTTCCTTCTTCGATGAACTCTTGTATTTTATCCTCTATCAGGCTTACTCGCTCGAAGCGCTCTTGGATTGCTTTTTCGACGTGCTCTCTGCGGACCGTTTTTTTATTGTCTTTTTGAGCCCAATAGCTGGCCTCGCGCAGGACGTCGGCGATGATATGGAAGCGTGTGGAAATTTTTTTCTGCCGTCCGGCAAGGCGTGTTCCGTATTCGATGACAGCAGCGATTCCACTTTTATCAAATGGCTTTAGCTTATCTTCATCAGCTATTTTTTTTACGAAGGCGCCATATTCTTTGGCAGTTTTATTGTCCTTCTTCATTTCTGAATCAAATTCAGCTTTTACCTTGAATATTTTCTTAAAATCTTCATCCTTGTAGTAAAGGAGGTTGTAGATATGAGCATCTCCTATCATAACAACTTTGACATCGCATTTAACGGGCTGAGGTTTGAGCCTTATTGGGGAGATGAGGAAAAGCGAAGCGTAATTTTGGATTTGCAATGTTTGGTTCCTCAAGGTTCTCTTAAGGGTAGGCCAGACACCGGGTTCAATCAGGGCATCCAGGGCATTTATGACCAAATAACCGCCGTTGGCTTTGAGAAAAGAGCCAGCTTTGATTTTCGTAAAATCAGTTTGGATGATGCCAAATCGGGAAGAGACCATTTCCACAGAGCCAAAGAGGTTGATGTAATTTAGGTTTGTTTCCATGATAACAGGGGAACCCTTCACATCTGAATTATCGATAAGGAGATTCACTCTGAATACCGAGAATGGATCTATGGCTTCCATTTCCTTTGCTTCCTTTTTTTTGCCTTTAAAGAGGTCAATGTTCTTGATCAGATTATTTTCAATTTCTTCCAGGTATTCAGAAATCTTTGGATAGTCATATTTTGACCTAACCTCATTGATGGCCCCTCTGATTATGGGAGTTATAGATTCGGCATCCCAATCTTTCAAGAGCTTTCGGGTCTCGTCCTCGATCTCTTGCATCAGTTCAAATGTTTCTTCAAGTTTGCCGGTCAATTCTTCATACTTTTTGCTCAGCTCCTCCAATTTTTCTTTTGGAAATTCGCCTTTCTTGACCAGGCCTTCGAGTTTGTTAAAAGGAGTTGGTTTTCCTTTGATCAAAGGGACGAGGTCAGGCTTTACAAAAAGACCCATCTGAATCTGGATAACAGAAAAACCTTCCTTGGCTACGTCCCCTTCAAAATTTTTAAGGATTTCTTTTTGCTTTTTTTGCTGGGATGCAAGTATGCTGTCCCTTTTTTCTGAATAATACTTGCTTTTTAGCATTTCCGGAATGTTCTTTTTTAGCATTTCAATAAGACTCTCTGTGGACTCTTTAAAAAGTTTTCCTTTTCCGGCTGGAAGGGTTACCAACGTCGGTTCATCTGGGTTCTTGAAATTGTTAACATAAAGAAGGTCATCAGGAGTTTTGTCTCCCTTTTCCATTTTTTCCAAGAGCTGCTTAATAGTTGTGGTTCGACCTGTTCCCACCATCCCGGATATAAATATATTGTAGCCGAGGCTCTTGATTTCTAAACCTGTTTGGATGGCCTTGAGTGCTCTTTCCTGACCAATTATTCCTTCGCAAGGTTTGCATTCATCGGTGGTGCGGAAAGGAATCTTTTTAAGATCGCAGCTCCACTTCAACAAGTTTGCGGGAAGTTCTTTAGAATTTGTTGCCTTTTTCATCATAGCCTCCTAAAATTCAACAGAAGTTCCATCTAATTTATAAAAAATTATCATAACACTATTCCAAACACAAACTCAAAGTTTGCGGGAAGTTTTTTAAAATTTATTGCTCTTTTCATCATAGCCTTTACAAACACAATCACGACCAAAAGGCATTAATTTTTCTGTGAAGAGGAAGCAGTCATGGGATAAGGCCTGATCCTTAGGAATGCTATAAGAGCGAGAAGGAAGAAAATATTTTTTCCCGGTGGCAAGGCCTGATCCTAATTGTATTTGGGGATGGATGAAGTGACCTGATATAATACTAGTGCAAAAAAAACTATTATCTGTTAAAATAGGTAAAATTTTGGAGGAAGGAACAGGAGTGAAAGCTATCCGGGCTGAAAATGTTAAGAGTAAATCGGAGCTAAAAAACTTTATCCATTTTCCCTGGGAAGTTTATAGGAGACAGCCCGATTGGATTCCTCCTCAGTTTTGGAAAAGAGAGAAGCTAACTTTTAGGGACATAAAAGGGAGATGAAAATGAAAACATACCAAGGAAAACTTCAGGCAAAAGGTTTAAAGATTGGAATTGTAGTTAGCCGCTTTAACCAATTTATTTCAGAAAGATTACTGGAAGGCGCTCTTGACGCACTCCATAAGTTAGGAGCAGCAGAGCAAGATATATCCGTTTACAGAGTTCCTGGTTCCTTTGAGGTTCCGTTTGTTGCTAAAAAATTGGCCGGAGGAAAAAAAGTGGATGGAATTGTCTGTTTAGGTGCCCTGATTAGAGGGGATACGCCCCATTTTGATTTTTTAAGTGCTGAAATTACCAAAGGATTAGCTCAAATCTCTATGGAAGAGGGGATGCCTGTCTCCTTTGGCATCCTGACAGTTGATACGATCGAGCAGGGAATAGAACGCGCGGGCGCAAAAGGAGGTAATAAAGGTTGGGATGCAGTGTTTTCTGTTGTGGAGACACTTAACTTGATAAAAGAATCTGGACTTGAGTAGATTGGAAGCTGCCTTATGGGTCGAAGAAGAAAAGCCCGAGAGAATACCCTCCTTATTCTTTTTCGATTAGAATTCGAAAACGAACAAATTGAAAAGACTCTTGATCAGTACTGGAAGAGCAAGAAAGTTTCTGAGGAAATAAAGGAATACAGCACCTGGTTAGTCAATGGTGTTATTTCTGATCAAGCGAAAATCGATAATATCATTCAAAAGGTTTCTGAGCATTGGCGCATCTCCCGTATGGCTCTCGTGGATCGCAATATATTGAGGATGGCTGTTTTTGAGCTTCTCTACGAAGAGAAAATTGCTCCAGCTATTGTAATCAATGAAGCGATTGAAATAACCAAAAAATACAGTGGAGAAGAGGCTGCGACATTTGTGAATGGAATTTTAGATGCCGTACGAAAAGATCTAAAAGATATAAAGAAATCGTTAGAGGAAAAAAAACATGCCTGAAAAGAAAGCCCAGCAAAGAAAAGAAAGCTTGAATCAAGCCGAAGTCCCAAAAGAAGGAGATCAGGAAATTGCTCGCCAGGCTAAGATGGAAAAACTTGCCCAGGAAAAAATTGAGCTTTTTCCTCACAAAGTAAAAACAACTCATACTATTTTTGAGGTGACGGAAGGTTTCTCTTCGTCTTCGCCAGAAGATCTTGAAAAGAAAAAAGTGAGAGTCATATTAGCCGGTAGAGTTATGTCTATCCGTGGGATGGGTCGAGCCACTTTTTTACACATAGCGGGCAGCCGGTCTAGAATTCAGGCTTACTTGAAAGAAGATAAAGTAGGCAAGAAAAACTACAAGCTTTTTTCATTAATAGATATCGGGGATTTCGTCTCGGTCGAAGGAGATGTGTTTAAAACCAGGACTGGAGAGTTGACTGTTTTTGTTGATTCATACACGTTTTTAGCTAAATGCCTTCATCCTCTTCCGGAGAAATGGCACGGATTGCAGAATGTCGAGCTTCGTTACCGAAAAAGATACCTGGACTTAATCATGAATCCTGCGGAAAGAGATGTGTTTAGACTCAGAAGCGCTATGATCTCTCACATAAGAAAGTTTTTTGATGAGAAAGGATACATCGAGGTTGAAACGCCTATGATGCACAGCATCCCTGGGGGTGCTTTAGCTAGGCCGTTTAAAACGTTTCACAATGCCCTGGGTCTTGACCTTTATTTGAGAATAGCTCCAGAGCTTTATTTGAAGAGATTGATCGTGGGAGGCTTTGAAAAAGTATACGAGATTAATCGAAACTTCAGGAATGAAGGAATCTCCTCCGAGCACAATCCAGAGTTCACCATGCTGGAATTTTACGAAGCTTACAGCGATTATAATGATATGATGAAATTGACCGAAGAGCTTATCCATGACCTGAGTCTTTCTCTTCTGGGAACAGAAAAGATCGCTTTTATGGGAAAAAAGATTTCTGTGAAAAGACCCTGGAAAAGGATTAAGTTCAAAGAAGCACTGGTTTATTACAGTGGCCTAGCTCCCGATCGTTTTGATGACAGGTCCGGCACAATAGAATTGGCTTCGACCTTAGCCCCTGATAAAAAAGCTCCTTCCTATGGGAAGGCGTTGGATATAATTTTTGACAAATATGTTAAGCAAAATCTTGTTCAGCCGACTTTTGTGATTGATTTTCCTAAAGAAGTCTCACCTCTGGCCAAAGCCTTGAAGGAAAATCCGGATGAAGCCGAACGTTTCGAACTTGTCATGGGAGGTATGGAGATTGCCAATGCTTTTAGCGAATTATCGGACCCTTCAGAACAGAGAAAGAGGTTTGAGCAACAAGCAGAAGCGAGAAAAAAGGGAGACGAGGATGCTCACTTGGTTGATACCGATTATATCCATGCTTTAGAATACGGGCTTCCCCCTACCGGGGGCGAAGGGATTGGAATTGATCGATTGGTTATGATTTTTGCCAACAGAAAGTCTATAAGGGATGTCATCCTTTTTCCTCTTCTTCGCCCCAAAAAGGAATAATTTGAGTTTTTACCATGAACTTTGAGTCGTTCATTGCCAGGCGATACCTGACAGCAAAGAGGAAGCAGGCTTTTATCTCTGTCATCACCTTCATCTCCATTCTGGGCATTACCATCGGAGTTATGGCCCTTATTATAGCTATAGCTCTAATTACGGGTTTTCAGGATGATGTTCAGGGTAAAATCCTTGGAGCTACCTCCCACCTCATGGTCTCTGATATGGACCCAGAAGGGTGGAAGGATTATCCTCTACTAATATCGAAAATAGAGAGTTTAAAAGGGGTGAAATCTGTTTCTCCTGTTATTCATGACGGTGTGTTCCTGATAGGCCCTTCTGAGAATAAAGGCGCCCTGCTTAAGGGTCTTGATTTTGATTTAGAGAAAAAACACTCGCAGTGGCTTCAAGAGTTAGAGAGAGGAAATATTCCTGCTCCCGACTCCAAAAGGGAGGGAATCCTTCTCGGTCGTGAAATAGCCGCAAGCATCGGGGTGGGAATTGGAGATGTGGTGACTGTTATTACTTCTTCTTCCCGTTTATCGCCGATCGGACCTATTCCTAAACGAAAAAGATTTATCGTTACCGGTATTTTCAACACGGGTTTGTATGAGTTTGATTCCTCAACGGTTCTTGTCTGGCTGGAATCAGCGCAGAAATTTTTTGGCCTTGAGGAGGAAATAAGCTACATTCAAGTCAGAATAGATAACATTTTCGATGCTCCGAAAATAGGCAATAAGATCACAGAGATTATCCCTCCTCTGGCCTATGTGACGACTTGGATGGAGTTGAATAAATCCCTCTTCTCTGCCTTGAAACTCGAGAAAAACATCATGTTTCTCACAATTACCCTTATTGTTTTTGTCGCGGCCTTGAACATTATCGCCACCCTTATATTGATGGTTATGGAGAAGACAAGAGACATTGGTATTCTCATAGCCATGGGTGCCAGTTCTCAAAGTATAAAAAAAATATTTTTCCTCCAAGGAGCTATGATCGGAATCGTCGGAACAGCTGCTGGAGTAATCCTGGGGTTGCTTTGGTGCCTGCTTGCAAATACTTTTGAGCTTATCAAGGTGCCCGTAGATATCTACCAAATCTCTTTCGTTCCTTTTCATATCAAATTTTTTGATTTAATCTTGATTGTGGGAGTTGCTCTTTTAATCAGTTTTCTCTCAACATTATTCCCAGCGCATAGAGCATCAAAAGTCGACCCGGTTATTGCCTTGAAATATGAATAGTTTACTCAAAACTGTAAATCTTGGAAAAGATTACCCGTTGCCCAAGGGAGTTCTTCGTGTTTTTGGAGGAATAAATTTTGAGCTCCTTGAGGGCGATCTTGTGGCTATAATGGGAGTTTCTGGAGTCGGAAAGACAACTTTCCTTAATCTACTGGGAACTCTGGATAGGCCAAGTGAAGGAAAAATCCTGTTTGAAGGCGACGACCTCCTCTTTCATCGCAGCAAAAAAGAACTGGCAGAGATAAGAAACAGGAAGATTGGTTTTATCTTTCAGTTTTTCCACCTTCTGCCCGAATTTACAGCTTTAGAAAATATCGCCTTCCCTCTTTTGATAAGAGGCACGGATAGAAAAGAGGCTGAGAGGAAAGCTCATGAAATCCTCAAGGAAGTTTCTTTGGAAGAAAAAGCTCATATAAGACCGGCACTGCTTTCAGGAGGGGAACAGCAGAGAGTAGCAATTGCCAGAGCATTGGTCAACGAGCCCAAATTGCTTTTAGCCGATGAGCCAACAGGAAACATGGATTGGAAAACAGGGCAGATGATTCTGGCTCTCATTCAAAAGCTACACAAGAAAAAAGGATTATCATCTGTAATTGTTACACATAATGAAAAGGTTGCTCAATTCTGTGACAGTGTGTACGTGATGGAAGGAAGGGAATTGAAACTTTTATCCCGTCGATAGAGTTATTATTAAGGTAGTAAAGCGAGAATCGGTATTAGTAAGATAAAATTAGGGAACGTTCCCATTTTGGGTTTGGTCTCCATTTTGCTGTGTGAAATAGTTAAAATTAACTTAGCTGAAGAGTCACCGATCAACCGTTGGGCCGGGTAAACAAGTCAACGGATATCGTTGAAAAAAAAAGATTAATATGTTATAAGAAAAGAGAAATGAAAAAAGCTCTGTTATGCTTTGTTATCTTGTGCCTTGCGCCCTATCTCTTCGGGCAGGAGATGGTTGAGAAGATTGAAATCGTCGGCAACGAGCGTGTCACGCGGGAGACGGTTCTTTATTATCTTTCTTCAAGAGAAGGGGATTACTACAGCGAGGAGTTGTTGAGAAGAGATTTTAGAACTTTATGGGCAACAGGATTTTTCTCTAATGTCAGAATAGAAAAAGAAGATGGGATAAAAGGGAAAATAGTAAAGATCATTGTCGAGGAGAATCCTATCATCAAGAATATCGTCTATAAAACTGGAAAGAAGCTGAAGGAAAATGATATCATCAATAAACTAAAAGAGAATGATGAATACATCCTCCCTTATTCTTATTACAACGAGTTTAAAATAAAGAGAATCCAAAAGACGATCGAAGATTTACTCATCGAGAAAGGCCTTACTTCTGGCAAGGTTAAGGTTAAAGTAAATAAAGAAGGAAAGAATGAGTTAGGGATCTTGTTTGATATCAACGAAGGGCCAAAAGTTAGAGTTGGTGAGATCGAATTTGAAGGAGACCCGAAGTTACTAAAGAGTGTTGTTAGGGGAGCGATGAAGCAAAACAAGAAGCACGGATTTTTTTCCTGGATATCGGGGAAGGATGTCTTTAAGCAGAACAAGATCAGTGAAGATCTAGCCAGCATAAAAGAGAGGTACCGCGAACACGGATACATGGAAGCTACAGTTGGTGAACCCAGGATTGAGGAAATCACAAGAAGGACAGTTTTGTTCAAAAAACAGAAGATGAAGAAGATCATTATTCCTATCAATGCTGGCTACCGTTATACTGTAGGCGAGGTTAAGATCGAAGGGAATAAGATTCTTTCAGCTAAAGGTTTGCGCAGGCTTATTAAATTAAAAGAAGGTGATGTTTATAGCACCAAAATTAGAGAAAAAAGTATTGAAGATATAGGAGAGATTTATAGAAACCTTGGCTACATTCGTTCCGCTATATATCCTGTAGAGAAACTGGACCCCAAGAGAAAACGTGTAAATGTGACTTTTAATATCATTGAAGGAGATGTGGTCTATTTAAACAGGATCGAATTCAAAGGCAATACATTCACTAAGGACAAAGTTATCAGGCGTGAAATGCTCATCAGAGAGGGAGATAGGTTCAGCTTAGCTAGGTTCAGAGACAGCATTTTGAGGATGAGCCAGCTTGGACTGATTGAGCCTGTCGGGGAGCCTGATATAAGGCCTAATCCTGAAGATCCCAATAAAATGGATATCATCCTGAATGTTAAAGAGCTTCAAAGGAACAACATCCAGTTTTCAGCTGGCTATAGTGGTTATGAAGGCACTTTTGTTGCTCTAAGCTACTCCACGGTGAATTTCTTAGGAGCTGGAGAAAAGTTAGAACTTTCGGTTCAACATGGAAAAAGAATCAAAAACTATATGTTTGGCTTTTCTGAACCCTATTTTCTTGATTACCCAGTGAGTTTGGGATTTAATGTGTATAATCGTCATATAATATATCCCTTTCTGTTCAATCAAAAAGCAAAAGGAATTAATTTTACAACAGGAGGAAGGGTTAAAGGATATTGGAGAGCAAATCTTACTTATGCCTATGAATTCATCGATATCGATGCCGAAGAAGGTGGCTATTACTACAATTACCGAGGAGGTTATGCTGTAAGCAGTATAACTCCTATGATATATAGTTCCACCATAAACAGCCCCTTAACTCCATCAAGAGGTTCCTTGTATATGGTTTCAACCAAGTTTGCTGGTGGTTTTTTGGGAGGAGAGATGACCTTTATCAAGCCCCGCTTTGAATGGAGTTTCTTCCATCCATTAGTCCTGAACCATATTATTGGATTCCATTTAGAGTATCAGTTTATCAAGGTATTTGGAGATTCAAGAATTCCAATCTGGGAAAAATTCTATCTTGGGGGAGAGAGGTCGATCAGAGGTTACGAGATTTATTCCATAAGGGGGGACGAGAATATCGGCGGTGAAAAATCTTTTGTTTTCAACACAGAATATATCATTCCAATCGGCGGTCCCCTGTATGCTATTCTCTTTTATGATATGGGGAATACTTTTACTCGAAATCAGAAAGTTAAATTTAACAATTTATATTATTCGACAGGGCTGGAGATGAGGATATTTGTTCCTGCCCTCAGAGTTCCTTTCAGGCTCATTTTTGCTTATAATAACCGGAAGATACGTGCGGATGATACAAGTTTCGCCTTTCGTTTTGCGATTGGAACTACTTTTTAAGCGATAAAGAGCCCATTTCAAATTAAAGGAGGCACACGATGTGGAGAAGCAGTAGCAAAATTCTTTTATTAGCCCTACTCTTTACATTTCTGGTTTTTACAGGTTTTGCTCAGGAATCAGGTAAGGTTGGAATCGTTAATTCAAATGAAGTAATTCAAAAATCGACTGAGGGAAAAACGGTTATGGCCCAGCTGCAGGAAAAAGATAAAAGCAATTCGTCTAGAATTTCTACAATGGATGAAAAAATGCGCGAGTTAGAGACTAAGCTCAATACCCAGAGGCTTACACTCACCCAGGAATCTATTCTTCAGTTAACTTCTGAGCTGGAGAGAAAGAGGACAGAAAGAAAGCGGTTTGCAGAAGATTCCTTAAGGGAGTTACAGGAGCTCAGGTTCAGACTGTTCTCTAAAGTCCAGGATGAGGTGATTCCGATTATCGAAGGATTAGGGAAGGAAAGGAACCTGAATATAATTTTTGATCTGGCTAATAGCGGAGCTGTATATGTCAATCCGACGATCGATCTCACAGAAGAAGTCATCAAAAGATACAATGCCTCTAAGGCCACAAAAAAATAAAGACTTGCTTACTATCGGGAAAATCCTCAAGTCCCTTCCCCATCGCTATCCCTTTTTATTGGTGGATAGAGTATTGAAGCTCGAAAAGGGAAAGCGCATTACTGCCATCAAGAATGTTTCCTATAACGAACATTTCTTCCAGGGTCATTTTCCTCATTTAAAAGTAATGCCTGGTGTTTTAGTTGTCGAATCTTTGGCCCAGGCAGGCGGCATTCTTCTCTATCATTCCGTTCCCAATCCCGAGACAGTTCTTGTTTTTTTAACTACGATTAATAACGCGAAATTCAGAAAGCCGATTGTTCCTGGTGATCAACTGAAGTTAGAAGTGGAGATTCTAAAGCTCAAGTCAAAATATTCCTATATTTCGGGAAAAGTGTTTGTAGATGGAGAACTTGTTGCCGAAGCCGAGATTATGGCTTCATTTACAAATCGTGAGGAATTGAATGAGAGCGAATGAAATCTTTGTTCACTCCACTGCCACAGTCCACCCTAAAGCGCGATTGGATTCAGGAGTCAGGATAGGACCATATTCTTTTATCGGGGAAAAAGTTAGCGTCCACAAAAATACTAGAGTCGATGCCAATGTCTTCATTGATGGCCAGACTGAAATAGGAGAAGACTGCCATTTTTCTCCATATTCTTCCATCGGAACAGAACCTCAAGACATTACTTATAAAGGGGAAGACACACTGGTTAAGATCGGGGATAGGAATATTTTTAGAGAATTCATAACTGTTAACCGGGGGACAGTCAAGGCTGGAGGGCAGACTGTTGTCGGGAATGATAATTATTTCATGGCCTACTCTCATATTGGCCATGACTGTTTTGTCGGTAATGAAACCATCTTTATAAACGCCGCTACTCTCGGAGGACATGTTACTGTCCAGGATTTTACTACAGTAGGGGCGTTCAGCGGCATTCATCAGTTCTGCCGGGTAGGAAAGCATGCTTTTATAGGTGGTAATACGATAATAACTCAGGATGTTTTCCCCTTCTCCAGGGTCGCTGGAAGTCGTCCCGTTCTCCTTTTCGGGTTGAATGCTATCGGATTGCGCCGGAGAGGCTTTTCCAAGGAGAGAATCAAGGTTATTAAGGAAATTTTCAAAATTTTTTTTTATTCCGATTTAAACAGCACTCAAGCTTCAGATAAAATCAAAGAAAAATTTCCTCCGGGGGAAGATAGAGATGAGATCATCAATTTTATTCATTCCTCCCAAAGAGGAATTATAAAGAAGATAGCTGAAAAATGGGACGACGAATTGGGATAATCGCCGGCGCAGGAGAATTTCCGTTTTTGTTACTTGCAGAGGCTCAGAAAATGGGCTATTCTTGTGTAGTTGCAGGCATCAAAGACGAAGCCGAAACTGACCTTAGGAATAAGGTTGATATATTTAAATGGGTTGATGTTGGTGATATTTTAAACCTTATAGCTTTTTTTAAAAAAAATGGAGTCAAAGAAGCTGTGTTCGCTGGGAAAGTCGATCACCGGAAAATTTTTAATAAAGAAAAATTCAATGAGGCTTCATGGCGCCTTTTGGCTCAAGGCAAAGACAGAGGCCCTACTGCAATCTTAAAGACCATTATTGATTTTATGGCTAAAGAAGGAATCCAAATCACGGACCCAACTTCATTCGTCGCTTCCTCTTTTTGTCAGGAGGGTGTCCTGACAAAAACAAAGCCTTCGCCAGCTGCGGAAGAGGATATAGAGTTTGGCTTTAACATTGCCAAAAATATTGCTGACTTAGATATCGGACAGGCTGTGATTGTCAAGGATAAGGCTGTTGTTGCCGTGGAAGGAATGGAGGGGACGGATGAGGTAATAAAAAGAGGTGGCCGGTTAGCGGGAGAAGAGACAGTCGTTGTAAAAGTAAGCCGTTCTTTTCAGGATGCAAGAGTGGATTTGCCTGCTGTGGGGCTCAATACTGTAAAAAGTCTTGTCGAGGCGAAAAGCAGAGCTCTTTGTATCGAAGCTCAAAGCATACCTTTTTTTCAAAAAGAGGAGGCTATCTCATTGGCTGACGCCCACAGAATTTCAATAGTTGTTAAAGAAACCGTAAGAGAAAAGAAATAGAGAGAAGCACCAAGAGTATTTTCTGGAGAAAGATTGATGGATAAAGTAAGAGTAGGAATAATCGGAGTAGGGTATCTGGGAACCCAGCATGCCAGGATTTTATCTTATCTGGAGGAAGCCGAGCTTAAAGGAGTTGTGGATATTGATTTTAAGAAAGCAGTTGAGATTGGAAATCGCCATAGAGTTCAGTACTATCAAAACTATGAAAACATGCTGGATGAGATTGATGCAGCTATTGTGGCCACCCCAACATCTGAGCATTTTTCTATTGCCATGAAATTATTGAGCAAAGGGAAGTCTGTTTTGGTTGAAAAGCCCATAACAGAGACAGTGGAACAGGCGGAGAAGTTGGTAGCCAGGGCTAATAAGAGCGGAACACTCCTTCAGGTTGGTCATTTAGAGCGATTCAATCCAGCTGTGGAAGCTGTGGAAAACGTAATCTCGGAGCCAAAGTTTATAGAAGCACAGAGATTGGGATCTTTCTCGGCTCGATCCTTGGATATTGATGTAGTGCTTGACCTTATGATTCATGATTTGGATATCATTTTGGCTTTGATTAAGGATGATGTGAAAACTATCAAGTCTTCAGGAATACATGTCCTTTCAGAAAAAATTGATATTGCCAATGCCAGGTTAGAATTTAACTCAGGGTGTGTGGCAACCCTTACGGCCAGCCGCGTTCACCAGGGAAAGGTTAGAAAGCTGCGGATATTTGAGCCAACATCTTGTTATTCCATAGATTATATTGACCAGGAAGTTAAAATTTTCCCTTTAAACGGGAAACAGACTGATATTAAAGTATTGAAGATAAAGAAGGAAGAGCCTCTTAAAAAGGAACTCAAAAATTTTTTCAAGTGTATCGGAGATGGAAAGGAAACCAAAGTAACCGGCAAAGAAGGACTTCGTGCCCTCCAACTTGCCTACAGCGTCCTGCAAGAGGCAGAAACATAAATTAGGCTATTCTTAACAAGCAGCTTTCAGCTGATTAAAAGAATTATTCATTCATCTTAAACAAAGAATCTTCCAAGCCTTTGTTGAAGGTTATCTCTGTAAAAGTAATTTTCAGATATTCCTCGCCGCCTTGAAAAATAATTACAGAGTGGCCGATTGTCATCCCGTTGACTTTTTTGAAATCAGACTCGAAGGTTTCTTGTTCAACCTCAACTCCCATTTGGTCCATAGCAGTAGATTTGGTTTTATAGGTAAGATATGTTTTAGGATCAATATAAAAAGTCGCTTCATGACCGTCAGAAAAGGTTTGCTCTAAAACCAAATATTCTTTCTCTTCAATTTTTTCCTTGCCCTTATAAGCAAAAGAAATGCCGTATTTTTCAGGATAGATAAAGGCATCGATCCCTAAGGCCATCCTCTTCATATTCTCTGCTTGCTGTTCGGGCATTTCTTCACTACTTCCTGTCTGAGGATTAACTCCCCATGCTGTTTCTCCGTCAAATGCTTGAGTTATTATCATTCCCATCACTTCAATATCCATGCGTACTTTGTTCGGCTCTTTCTTATACATGGTCATCGATCCGGTCATGCCCATTTGTATCAACTCTAAGGTGCCTGAGGAAGTCATGTCTTCGACTTTCTCGAGAACTTTTTTTCCTCCCAGGGCGTCGACCATTTTTTTCAGTATATCTGAAGCTTCCTGACTAAGCCCGGGAGAGGTCATTAAGCTCAAAAGAAAAAGGCTTATAAGACAAGTGTAAAAGATTCTTTTCATGAATGCCTCCTATTTAATGAAACGTAAATTGTAATAAGAAATTACTAAATAGTAAATATAAATATATTTTTTTTATAGACAGGAAAGGTGCAGTGAATTATTTTTTGGAGGTTCTTGATTTATTCTTATAATGCCGATAGGAAAAATATTTAATAATTGAAGATAGTACTATATATTGTATAAATAAATAAAAAGGTTACATATATTGATTTTTTCTTCATATCGTGTTAAATTTTTATATACACCTGTATAGGATAAAGCCAGCAAATGCACAGCCACTCTGTCAAACCCCTGAAGTACATTATTGTAATCATTCTTTTATTGTGTATTTTTTGGGCGGCACCGGTTGAATTTGGAAAAGAGCAGATTTTTTTTCATGGATATCTGATCAAAAAACCCATAGTAAAAATAGGGCTCGGCGTAAATCTGCGAAGAATAAACATTTCTTCTTCTTCTGGAATGAAGGTATACGAGGTCAACGCACATTACAAACTTTTGGCTGATGACGCAGATGAGGTCTATATAAAGGGTAGAAGGGAAAAATTAACCGAAAAATTTGTTATCCAGGTTGCCCAGAGTAAGAAAAGGAAAGAGGCAGAGATAATAGCTCAAGATCTAAGGCAAAAGATTGAAGCCAAGGTTTATGTTGTTGAGAATACTGAGAATAAAATTTCTGGAGTTTTTTTAGTCAAGGTTGGAGATTTTTTAACGAGAGGCGATGCATTGAGCTTCATCAAGAAACTGAATGAAATTGGAACTGCGGAAACCTGGATTTTGCGAGAAGAAATCACAGAGGAAGAGTCCAAACTTCTCTGGATTCTTGTAAATGATGAGCTGAAGGGCTTAAGTGATAATGCTGCTCTTTATTTTGTTCCCAGCAATCCCCAGAGTTTCCTCACCTTTAACGGACGAGATTACCGGGGTATATTTGTTCTCAGAGCCTCTCCCAAAGGTATTGTCTTGATCAATACTTTAAATCTTGAGGATTACTTAAAAGGTGTTGTTCCCAGCGAGCTTTCTCCTTATACCTACCGCGAACTTGAAGCCCATAAAGCTCAAGCTGTAGCCGCCAGAACCTATGCAATCAGAGGCTTAGGACTGAATAAAAAACTGGGCTTTGATCTTGTTGCTTCGCCGAAAGCTCAATTTTACCAAGGAATGAGCGCTGAGCATCCTCTGAGCAGCAAGGCTGTAGAGCTAACGTATGGAGAGGTTGCCCTTTATAGAGGGAGGGTAATCAATGCTCTTTATACAAGTACTTGTGGAGGAATGACAGAAGATGTGGAAAACATCTTCACCGGTCCTGCTCTGCCCTATTTGAGAAGCATAGAGTGTGTATACGAAAAGAAGAATGAGTGGTTGCTGAAGAGCAGAAATATGATAGAGCCTATTCATATGAACGGAAAGAATATCAGTCCAGAAATTGCCTTCCTCATAAGTTTAAAAGTGATTCTTCCAGAAATAAATCCTGATTATTACAGAGAGGAGGGTTCTTTCACAGAGACGATAGGCTGGATCAGGAATGCTCTGGATTTACTGGGAATAAAGAATGATAAGTTCAATCCTGAATCTGCTCCCTTGAATTTTGTAACTCTTGGGAATCTTATTATTGATGCCTTTGATTGGCATAGCAGAGTGGAAAATTTGTTATACGACTCAGAAAAAGATTACATTATGAAAGGTTTTAAAAACCTGAAAAGCAAGGAAAGAGATGGTCTGGCTTATCTCATTCAGGCAGGAATATTTCCATCCTCAGAGGCAATCCTAAATTTGGAAAGACTCCTTTTAAGAGGAGAGCTGGCTTTTTGCCTGGGGAAGGTCATTCGGAATTATCAAAATATAGCTCACAAGGGAATATTCAAATCGTTCAACAAAGATACGATTGAATTAGAAGAGGAGAAAGAAAAGAAGCAATTCATACTCTCCCCCGATCTTTTTATATTGAGAAATGACGGAAGCGATTACTTTTTTGCTTCTCATGTTTATATTCTGGCAGGGGATGAGGTAAGGATAATCGAAAAGGAGGGAGAAGTCCGGTTGTTGGAAGTTATCTATCCTTCTCATTCAAATATCATGGACAGGAGTTCGCCTTTCAACCGCTGGGAGTTAAGAATATCACAGGAGGCATTGGAGAAAAGGATAAATAAGTATTATCCGGTAGGCAAGCTTGAGGATATTATTCCTCAAAGGAGAGGTAAGTCCCAGAGAGTTGTTGAGGTTTTAATCAAGGGTGGGGAGGCTCAGACTGTTGTCAAAGGCTTAAGAATTCGGAGAGTTTTGGGCCTCAAGGAAACACTTTTTGTAATAGACAGAGAATATGATACGGAGGGCCGTATCACGCATTTCACATTTTATGGAAGAGGATTTGGACACGGAGTTGGCCTCTGTCAGGTAGGAGCTTTTGGAATGGCGCAGGCTGGAGCTGGTTATAAGGAAATATTGAAAAAGTATTACCGGGGTATTAAAATAAGCAAGAAATATTAGTTTGGGATAAGGAGTAAACGATTGGATGAAAAAAATTTGAAAGAAGATCTTATTAAATTGGTCAAAGATAAGTCGCTGACAACAGGTGTTGTGCGGGTCCTTACTTCTGGAAGGACAAGTAATTATTATATCGATGCCAAAATGACAACTCTTGACCCCAAGGGAGCCTTTCTTACGGCACGAATGATTCTGGATATACTCAAACCTTTTGATATCGACGCTATCGGCGGTTACACTTTGGGGGCAGATCCTATTGTCAGCGCTGTTGCTGTACTGAGTGCTGAGACAGAAAGGCCTTTGCCCGCCTTTATCGTTCGTAAAGAGCCAAAAAAACACGGAGAGCGGAAAATGATAGAAGGTCATTTCGAGAAAGGCTGGAGGGTGGCTGTGGTTGATGATGTAGTGACAAGCGGAGGTTCAACACTAAAAGCATGTCAAGCAGTGGAAGAAGAAGGAGGGAAGGTAGTTTTGACTTTGACTTTAGTTGATCGTCTTGAAGGAGGGAGGGAAAACTTGGAAGCGAAAGGTTACGAGTTTATTTCCCTTCTTACCCGGGATGATCTCCTGAAATAATAGCCTTCAGTAACTCGCTCCGCTCAGACATACTCGGAGAAAAAGGGGACAGGCAACTTTTTCTGTTGTTCTGTCCATGAGTAGAGACTTTCTCTTTCTTAGAGAAAAAGTAGCCTGTCTCCTTTTTTTCTTCCCTTTTTTTCTTCCCAAAACCTCTGTCCTGAACAGAGCGACCAGTTATTACGGAAATAAGGATGCTTACGTCTGATCCCAGCTATTTGCTTTTTGCTGTTTATTCGTATAAAATTGCATATCTTTTCTAGAGAGTATTAAAGCATGACAGATGAAAAGAAGGAAATAAGGCTAGGAATTGCCCTTATTCCTATTGTTTTTTTAATCGTTGTTTTAGCCTTGACAATCGGTGTTTTCAAACAACAACCTCACATCGCGTTAATCAGTGCTGCTGCTGTTGCTGCCTGCGTTGCTGTTATCTTAAAACATCCCTGGAAGGAAATTCAGGAGGGAATGGTTCATGGGATCATGCTGGCCATGAGCGCAATTCTGATTCTGATGGTTGTCGGCATGATGATCGGCACCTGGATTATGGGAGGGGTTGTCCCATCAATGATTTATTACGGCTTAAAGGTTCTCTCTCCGGGAATTTTTCTAGTAGCTACTCTTATCATCTGTTCAATTGTTTCTCTGGGGACAGGATCTTCCTGGTCGACAGCTGGAACAGTCGGAGTTGCATTAATCGGTGTGGGTCAAGGCCTGGGAGTTCCGGTTGCTATGGTAGCCGGAGCAATTATTTCAGGGGCTTACTTTGGTGATAAAATGTCACCTCTCTCAGATACAACCAATCTCGCTCCTGCTGTGGCAGGAACGGATCTGTTTTCCCATGTAAGACACATGGTCTACACTACTGGTCCAGCATATTTCATTTCAATTGTTCTATATGGATTGCTCGGAACTAGATTTTCGGGAGGGGGGATGAAGGCAGAAAATATCGAGGTAATTCTTTCTACCATCAAATCAAATTTTTTCATTCACCCTATTCTTTTGCTTCCTCCCCTTTTGGTTATAGTAATGGTCGTAAAAAAGATTCCACCTTTACCTGCCCTGTTGGGAGGAACTGCCTTAGGCGGAATTTTTGCTATAATCGCACAATCAAAGCCTTTAGCCGAAGTAATCCAGGCTGCTCAATCTGGGTATGTTTCTCAGTCAGGAGTAAAGATGGTGGATGACTTGCTGACCAGAGGCGGTCTTGAGAGTATGATGCCAACAGTAGCCTTGATAATCTGTGCCCTTTCCTTTGGTGGCATAATGGAGAAAACAGGGATGTTAGAGGTTTTAGCAAGAGCCCTACTTAAAAGAGTAAAGAGAACAGGGTCACTTGTGGTAGCTACTATTTTCAGCTGCATCGGGCTGAATGCAGTTGCATCAGACCAGTACATAGCGATTATTATTCCGGGAAGGATGTACAAGAAAGCATTTGAGGAACGAGGCCTTCATCCTAAAAACCTTTCTCGCCTTTTAGAAGGTTCGGGAACCCTTTCTTCTCCTCTCATCCCCTGGAATAGCTGTGGTGCTTTTATGCATGCAGCCTTAGGAGTAAATCCTCTTCTCTATCTTCCTTATGCTTTTTTCAATCTCATTGTCCCCCTAGTTTGTGTGTTTTACGGCTATACTGGGATTACTATGGAAAAGATAAAAGAATCAGACAAGGTATAATAAAAACGGGGACCGATCCCATCACCTTATTTAACTAATTTCGTACTAAGGGATAACGTTATATTTTTTTCCGACTTTGGTGAAAGCTTCTATAGCTTTATCCAGGTGGTGTTTTTCATGGCCTGCTGAGAGCTGGACTCTTATCCTGGCCTGACCTTGAGGGACAACAGGATAGTAAAATCCAATGACATAAATTCCATCTTCAAGGAGATCTCGGGCCATATCCTGAGAAAGCTTGGCATCATTTTCAAATTTACCGAGCATAACAGGAACAATAGGATGGACTCCTGGTGTTATGTCAAATCCAGCTTCTGTCATTTTTTTCCGGAAGTACTTTGTGTTATCTTCCAGCTTATCCCTAAGCTCTGTAGTTTCAGAAAGGAGGTCAAAGACGGCAATTGACGCACCAACAATAACGGGAGCTAAGGTATTGCTGAAAAGATAGGGTCTTGAGCGCTGTCTGTAAAGCTCGATGAGCTCTTTTCTTCCGGAAATAAATCCGCCTGAGGCACCTCCGAGGGCTTTGCCTAGAGTTCCTGTGATGATATCTATTCTGCCCGTTACTCCTCTGTATTCAGGGGTTCCTCTCCCTGTTTTGCCGAGAAATCCAGTTGAATGGGCATCGTCGATCATGACCATGGCGTCGTATTTATCTGTCAGCTCACAGATTTCTTCAAGTTTTGCAATATTGCCATTCATGGAAAATACACCGTCGGTGGCAACCAATCTGTAACGGGCTCCCTGAGTTTCCTTTAATTTTTCTTCGAGATCAGCCATGTCAGCATGCTTATAAATAAGTCTTTGGGCTTTGCAGAGGCGGATACCATCAATAATAGATGCATGGTTGAGCTGATCGGCTATTATGGCGTCTTCGGCTCCAATCAGAGGTTCAAAGGCTCCTCCGTTGGCGTCAAAACAGGCAGCATACAGGATAGTATCTTCTGTCTGGAGAAACGCAGATATCTTCTGTTCTAAAACTTTATGAATGTCTTGAGTCCCGCAGATAAAACGAACTGAACTCATTCCGTATCCCCATTCGTCAAGAGTCTTATGGGCTGCTTCGATGACTTTGGGGTGGCTTGACAGGCCTAAATAGTTATTGGCGCAGAAATTCAGGACTTCTTTACCGCCTTTAACCTCGATTTTTGGTCCTTGGGGGGTCATTATGATTCTTTCCGATTTGTAGAGGCCTGCATCGTTAATAGATTGAATTTCTTTGGTCAAATCATTCTTTATCTTGCCGTACATTAAAAACCTCCTTTAAGTTTCTAGAATATAATAAAAATCCAATATCAGGTCTATCTTTTTTAACAATTTGTTTTTTTTACTGCGTTTTACTCTTTATTTTTTACCAGAGAACGCCGTAAAGCCCCTTGCTTTAGCAATGGGGATATAAGGCGCTTACCGCAGCGCAACAGCAGTTTGTAGTTGTATTATGCACCAAAATGGTATGTAATAAAAACATGGAATTATGATCAAACAGTACATAGAAAGCCAGAAGACATCTCAAAGGCAATGATCATCTCAAAGGGCTTCAAATATCAACTTCGATTGACTCAGAAGCAAGTATCCCTCTGCAGTCAGACAGCAGGATCATGTCGTTATGTATGGAACAGGGGCTTGGCCATAAAGAAGGAACTTTGGGAAAAGAAAAAAGAAAGTATATCCCGCTTTGATCTAGATAATCTTCTGATAGAGTGGAAGAGAGAACA
>DRHQ01000155.1 GCA_011049545.1 Candidatus Aminicenantota bacterium
AAATACATCCCACCAGCTGATCATCCATGGAGAAGACATAATCCTTCGCTTCATCACAACTCTTTTCGAGAGAGGATTTAGACCATGACAAAACCGGAAATATTTGCTTTGCCCGGAACAGGAAGTATTCGCTTTGCCTTGACATGCCGGCAGTGCAGTTGACATTTTTTTAAAAAAACCTTAATATAAACGGAAAGGTAACAGACAGTATCTATTCCTTGAGAAGGTGGATATTATATCCTGTTTTACTAAGAAGCAAGTATGCAGAAAATAGACAAATCTAAACTTCATAAAAACTAGAATATTAACTTCTTCTTCTTGTGTCTTCTTTTTTTAAATCTTGCTCATTTTTACAACGGGAAAACATGGAGGTAAAATTATGCATGAAGCAAGAACAAGCCAAATTTTTTTATATCATGTAAGTATTAGCCGTTATAGAAGCAATCGCCATACCAGGGATTGGAAAATATACTAGAAAGGAGATTGATACAGAATGGAAGCGCTTATCATCGCTGCTGGAAGAGGGAGCAGATTAAATCATCGCTTTTCTCCAAAACCATTGGTTCCAATTTTTGGACTTTGTTTAATTGAACGCATAATCCTGAGAGCCAAGTTGGCCGGCATTACTAAGTTTAAAATTGTAGTTGGCTATAAATCCGACCGAATTATGAAAAAAATTGGTAGCGGTGATAGGTACGGTGTTCATGTGGACTATATTTTCAATCCCGAATGGGAAAAAGGCAACGGTGTCTCAGTCTACAAATCCAAAGCTTTCCTTAAGGAGAACTTCATCCTTTTGATGTCAGACCATCTCTTTGATGATTCGATTCTAAGAAAGCTTCAGCAAGTTGAACCTGAAAGTGACTGCTGTATTTTATGCGTGGATCGCAGACTTAACAGTGATCACTTCAACATCGATGACGTAACCAAAGTGTGGGTAGAAAACAATAAAGTCAAAGAAATTAGTAAAGGGCTTGATCGGTTCAATGCCATTGATACAGGAATTTTCCTCTGTTCTCCGGTTATTTTCAATGCATTGGAGGAAAGTATTTCCAAGGGGAAATATTCGCTGTCGGCTGCTAATCAGATACTCTCCAATCGAGGAAAACTTAAAACATATGACATAGGCGACAATTTCTGGATAGATGTGGATGACAGAGAAACCCTGCAGAAGGCAAGAAAGATATTGCTTAAACAATTGAAGAAGCCCACAGATGGCCCAATTTCCAAAATATTGAATCGTAAAATTTCTGTTATGATTTCTTCGAAACTGAGTCGCTTAAATATCAATCCTAATCATTTGACTCTGATCAGTTTTTTCCTGGCTGTACTGTCTGGATTGTTCTTTTTTCTGGGCGGATATCCCAAAATTGTCATAGGAGGGGTTCTAGCTCAGCTATCTTCCATCCTTGACGGATGTGATGGTGAGATCGCTCGCCTGAAATTTAAACAAAGCAAATTCGGCGGATATCTGGATAGGGTTCTCGATCGATATGCTGACAGTTTGATTATTTTAGGCATGACCTTTGCTTGCTTTCGCACGATAGAGGCGAGCTGGGTCTTGCTGGTCGGATTCTTTGCTCTTACAGGGAGCTTCATGATAAGCTACACAGCCATACAGTATGATGAGCTTTTAATTTCAAAGGCTTTTATTAATAAAAGTAGCGTCAGGATTGGACGGGACAGTCGACTATTTATCGTGTTCATCGGGGCTGTTTTGAACCAACTATTCATAACATTAATCGTTTTATCCATAGTTAGCAACGTTGAATGCATAAGAAGGTTATTTGTGTTAAGACATGAGTATAAATTATCGTAAGGCTATAGAAAATGAGGTTGAGGATATTATTTCTTGCTCAGATGTACCTGAAGACTATGCCCATGCTAAAAGCGTGAAAGAGTGGGTGCTGAAGTTCAGGCCTGACGCAGATTGGGCTCTTCAAATAGCCGCTTTTGCTCATGATGTTGAACGGGCTCTTCCTAAGAGGAAGGTTATCCGCTCTAAATTTTATGATTACAACGATTTCAAAAATGCTCATGCACTAAGCAGTGCCGAGGTTATTCAGGAAATTATGGATAAGTATCCTCTCAGCCGCAAGGTGAAAAACAAAATCCTCAGCCTCATCAAAAATCACGAACTCGGCCAAACTAAAGACTCAGATCTTGATGTTCTGAATGATGCTGACAGCCTGTCATTTTTTAAAGTCAATCTCTTGGCTTATGCTGAGCGAAACGATGAATCCGAAATACTTTTCAGAATGATGTGGGGTTATCAGAGGCTCTCAGAAAGAGCAAGACAAATCGTTAAAGAATTTCATTATGAGAATGAAAGATTGCATGAATTTCTTCAGCGAACCCTCTCATCAGAAGAAAAACCCTTATTAAAAAGAATAGAATAAACTTCCAATGAGCTATAATAGAAATTGGGAAGGAGGTATAAACTAATGAGTAAGATTAGAGTAGCTATAATTGGTGTGGGCAATTGCGCTTCTTCTTTAGTTCAGGGTGTAGAATATTATAAAAATACAAAGGAATCGGATTTTGTTCCTGGAGTCATGCACATTAACCTCGGCGGCTATCATATTCGAGACATTGAATTTGTAGCTGCCTTTGATATTGATAAAAACAAGGTGGGCAAAGATGTAAGCGAAGCAATTTTTGTCCTTCCCAACAACACAACTAAATTCTCAGATGTTCCTCGTATCAATGTCAAAGTTGAACGGGGAATGACCCACGATGGCCTCGGGAAGTACCTTTCAGAGATTATAGAAAAAGCCCCGGGAAGCACATCCGATGTCGTCGATATCCTTAGAGAAACTAAAACAGATGTTGTTATCAGTTATCTTCCTGTTGGAAGCGAAGAAGCCACCAAATGGTATGTTGAGCAAATTCTCGAGGCGGGCTGTGCGTTCATCAATTGCATTCCTGTATTTATTGCCAGTCAAAAATATTGGCAAAAAAGATTCGAGAAAAAGAATCTTCCCATCATCGGAGACGATATAAAATCTCAGGTAGGTGCAACCATCCTCCACCGTACTCTCGTCAATCTTTATCTGGATCGAGGGATGCCCATCGAGAGAACCTATCAGCTTAACACTGGAGGTAACACTGATTTCCTAAACATGCTGGAAAGGAAAAGACTGGATTCCAAAAAGAAGTCAAAAACAAATGCTGTAACCTCACAGATTAGAGCCAGAGATCTAGACATCGATGCTGATAACGTCCATGTTGGTCCCAGTGACTATGTCCCCTGGCAAAAAGACAATAAACTCTGTTTCCTTCGTATAGAAAGCCGCCACTTCGGAGACATACCCACTCACTTGGATTGCCGCCTATCTGTCGAGGATTCCCCGAATTCTGCGGGAGTGGTTATCGATGCCATCAGATGCTGCAAATTGGCCCTTAACAACGGATTATCCGGAGCTCTCTTTTCTCCTTCCTCTTATTTTATGAAGGCTCCTCCCCAGCAATATACAGACACGGAAGCCAGAGAGTTGACAGAAAAATTCATCAAGAGATACGGAAAAAAAGAGAAAAAAAAGGGATAAAGAATTCATGTGGGCCTAAATGAGAAGAATTCATCATCATTTTTCAAGGATTGCTCACAAATACAGAGATTTAAGGACCATAGATTTAGCCTTGCTTTCAATTATCAAAAAGAGACTTGAAAATTTGACTGAAATTGAGGCAGCGGATGTTGGCTGTGGAGCAGGAAGATATGATTTGATGTTATTCCAATATCTAAGAGAGAGGCTTTCCCTAAATTGCATTGATTGCAATGAGAACATGCTGAATGAACTCATGAATTATTTAAAAGATAACAAACTGAGAAATTTTAAAGCAATAATAGCCTCAGCAAGTGCTTTACCATTATCAGACAATTCTTTGGACAGTATATTCACCTTCAACGCCATACACCATTTCAAGCTTTTAGATTTTTTTAAAGAATCATCTCGAGTTTTAAGAGATAATGGATATTTTTTTATCTATACTCGTTTAAGAAGCCAGAACAAAAGAAATATCTGGGGGGGATATTTTCCTGAATTCCATGAAAAGGAAACACGGCTCTATGAACTTGGTGACTTGAAAGAAAAATTAAAAGAAGTGCCAATTCTAAAATTAGAATCTATCGAATATTTCAGATACAGGCGAACGGCTAAATTTGACTGGCTCATAACACTTGCAAAAAATAATCATTATTCCACATTTAATTTATATGATAAGAAAGAATTTGAAGAAGCTCTGAAGAAATTTCCGGAAAATATTTCTTGTGATTTCAAAGATCCAGATAAAATCATTTGGAATGATGAGAATATAATGCTAATTATAAGGAAGAATGTTTTACATTAAGACTGTTTTTACTGAGAGAGCAGGAGCCCAGGCTAAACAATCAGAAAAGGCAGGAAGAAAAATAGTTGATGATTTTGAGACAGCATTAAGAAGAACAAGGGGAGGTTAAGAAATGGGGGGTCTTCATAATGGGAAAGAAAAGTCTGATAGTCTTATAAGAAGAATCAGGATGAAAAGGAACGAACAGAAAAAGAGACCACCAAAAAAGAGCGGGAAAAATAAGCTTTTGTTAAAACTAACGATTCCTTCCCGTCGGGGAAGAAGAAAAAAATGATTACAGTTCATGAGCTTGATTGAAAAAAGAAATTTAAGTATTAGAGGAGGTTACAGTGAAAGAACTCATTGAAATGATTGCCAAAGCATTAGTGGACAATCCGGACAATGTGCAGGTTTCCCAAATAGACGGGGAACAGAGCTCGATCATTGAATTAAAGGTTGCTCGAGAAGATATTGGCAAGGTTATTGGAAAACAGGGAAGAACTGCACAGGCCATCAGAATTATTCTCGGTGCAGTTGGAATGAAGCTGAAAAAGAGATTTAACTTTGAGATAATCGAAAAAGAATAATATTCTCAGCTAACTGAACTTGCTAATTTTCCTATCCCTTAGCCATTGCCTGTTTCCTAAGGTCAGGGGATAATTTC
>DRHQ01000156.1 GCA_011049545.1 Candidatus Aminicenantota bacterium
TGGAAAGGCTTCGTAGTCCTGACCTGCCTGGTCAGAGCTCAGATTAGAATAACTTCGGCTGGAGGGTAAGAAAACGTACCTTGTCATGGAAGGAGTTACAGTGCCTGACCAGCCGCAATCTACGGTAGCTTCATAATAGCCGGAGGCATCTGTTGTTGGACTGCCAGGCAATCCCTCCATCACCACTCCGCTTAGAGGAGCTGCAGCGCTAATCGTACCGGATACTGTGTAGGTTAACATAGTGCCAGTATAGTCTTGATCTGACTGATCAGAGAGAACGTCAGTATAGGTGAGGCCGGACGGCATGAAAGTATAGCAAGTCTTGGAGGGAGTTGCAGTTCCTGACCATCCTTCGACGACGATGCGAGAGTAATTTCCTTCTGAATCCGTAGTCGTCGCGCCTTGCTCAGCAGAAAACGTAATTTCCACTCCTTCTATTCCTACACCTCCTCCGGTCTTTACCGAGCCTGAGATAGTGTACACGACTGTGGCAATGTAATCCTGATCTATTTGATCAGAAGTGAGGCTGGTGTACGTTACGTTAGAGGGAGAGAAAATATGGCCTGTTTTGAAGGGAGTTGTTGTCCCTGACCACCCGTAGCTTACTGAATGAGAATAACCGCCATCCAAGTCTGTAGTCGCTGTGCCTTCCTCATCAGAAAACGTAATAGTCACTCCTTCAAGCCCTATCCCCCCCTCGGTCTTTACAGTTCCTGAGATTGTTGGTCGAGCTTCACAGAGAAGATTTGAAGCTGCACTGGTTAACTGAGGGGAAATATATGTAGATTGAGGCACAGCGGCTGTTAGTTGAGATGGTATATTTGTATACACAGCAAAGGAAGAGGTGTCCTGAACTGTAGCATCTGAGGTACCTACAAGTTCGCATGAAGGATTAATGTCACCACCCGAGAAAAGCTTCAGGAGCAAGAAATCCGACCCTCCAGCGCCAAAGGAGTCTGTATAGCCGGCAGCAACATACCCTTCATCGCTTGTCTCCTGAATGATGTAGGCAACATCTTCAAAGCCTCCTCCATAGGTGCGCTGCCATTCAATATTTCCTGTAGAAGAAAGCTTTAAAGCCAAGATATCTGAATCTCCATTACCAAAGGAGTAAGTATTGCCAGTAACTATATAACCTCCATCGCTTGTCTCCTGAATGCAGCTTAGATAATCATTATCACTGCCACCGTAAATGCTCTCCCACTCTATGTTTCCGATTGAGGTAAGTTTCAGAACCCATAATTCTGATTCTTTATTCCCAAAGGAGTCCGAGTCACCGGCAACTATATACCCTTCATCGCTTGTCTCCTGAATGTAGTAGGCCACATCATCTCCTAATCCGCCATAAATACGCTGCCATTCAAAAAGCCCGGTTGAATTAAGTTTTAAAACCCAGAAATCATGGTCCAGAGCACCTAAATACTGAGTCGATCCTGCGACAATATAGCCTCCATCGCCTGTCTCCTGAACAGCATAAGCCACATCGTCTCCAGTTCCTCCATAAATACGCTGCCACTCAATATCTCCCTCGGAAGTAAGCTTTAGGATCCAGTAATCTGATTCCCCCGCGCCATATAAGTACGTGTAGCCTGCAACTATATACCCTTCATCGCTTGTCTCCTGGATGGCGTAAGCCGCATCATCGCCAATCCCTCCGTAGGTGAATTGCCACTCTCTTTCTCCCACAGAAGTTAGCTTTAAGATCCAGAAGTCTGATTCCCCGGCCCCAAAGGAGTAAGTATAGCCCGCAACGATATACCCCTCATCGCTTGTCTCCTGAACAGCATAAGCCACATCATCTCCGCTTCCACCGTAAGTGCGCTGCCATTCAATAACTCCGGCGAAGGAAAGTTTTAGTATCCAGAAATCAAATATTCCAGCGCCACCGGATGTAGTGTAACCTGCAGCTACATAACCTCCATCGCTTGTCTGCTGGATAAAAAAAGCACGATCAAAGTCAATTCCCCCGTAGGTTCTCGCCCATTGGGCATTTAGGGTGAGAGAAGCACAAAGAATGAAGAGAAATATTCCTGTCAAAATTATTTTTTTCATACCCTCTCCAATAAGTGACTTAGGCGTTTTTCTCTAATTTTCGTCCTGTATAATAGGTTGAAATAAAGATTAGGGCAAACGGAATCCAAGTTTCTAAAACATTTCCAAACATCGCCAGGCTTTTATTAATGAGGTGAGCGACAACAACAAGATCCAGGAGGACAAAAAAACCAACAAATAAAGCTGCTGTTTCTAGTGGAGTGGTGAGGTCGTATTTTTTAAAGTAAAATGAAGATACTACGGCAAAGATGATAGGAGCGGCAACTGCATGAATTATTAGTGCAATAAATTCAGTCGTAACCGCCGTGCCTATAAACATAACCACTCCGCAAAGCGTCCATCCCATAAAAGCATAGATTAAGACAACAAGGAATTTAGCGTAGTCTATTTTTTGAAGAAGTTTAGCGTAATCTATTTTTTGCTTCATGTTATCCTCATAATATCAATTCCTTTATTCTTTTTCCAGCAAATCAATAACAAAGAAATGTTTTTTTCACACCAGTACTCTGGGGCCGCAGCCTATAAACATTAATAGAATAAAGACCAGTAAACTCTTTTTTTGAACATAATACTTCTCCACATAATGATTGTATCAAACGACTCTTTGAGAGAAGAACTTTATTTTATCTGCCAATCTTCATAACTCTCATCAATTGTTTTGTGGCTCAACAATCATAGAATAACTTTTTTTATGGGCTAGATCCATATTGAAAATAATTTGATTTTTGAACTAAGAATAGTATAAAAACTAGATGTTATATGCAAACGCAAAGATGATGTCTCATACAGGTGAAGCATTCAAATTATTTCCTGTAGGGATTTGATTAATAAAATCCAAATTTTAATAATGCCAAATAAATAATGTGGGCTTGATGAAACAAGTCCCTATGATATAAAATTATTCAAATTAAAGATTTCATGGAGGTAAATCAATGAATAAGAAATGCTTTTTATCCGTAATCTCCCTGGTGTTATTGGTTTTATTCTTTTTCGGATGTGCAAAAGAAGATCAAAAAATGAAACCAGCATTGGAGAGCATTACAGCAGAAGAGTTATCAAAGGATGTGGAAATTCTCTCCTCGGATGAATTTGAAGGGCGAGCACCTGCTTCAGAAGGTGAGGAAAAGACTATTAACTTCTTAAAAGAGGAATTTCAGAAACTCGGCTTAAAGCCCGGAAATGGCGATAGCTTCTTCCAGGAACTTCCGATGGTGGAAATTACGGCAGGGCCAGTAACAAAGCTTGAAATAAAAAGCGGTAAAAAATCAATGTTTTTTGCGTATGGCGATGAATTTGTAGGAGTTACTCTTCGTGTCGTGGAGAAAGTCTCACTCGTTGATTCAGAAATGGTCTTTGCCGGCTATGGCATAGTCGCTCCAGAATACAACTGGAATGATTATGAGGGCCTTGATGTGCGTGGAAAAACTGTTGTGATGCTGGTCAACGATCCAGGGTTTGCCACAGAAGACCCTGAATTTTTTAAAGGGCGCGCAATGACCTACTATGGCCGTTGGACTTATAAGTTCGAGGAAGCTGCCCGGCAGGGAGCCGAAGGTGCATTGATCATTCACGAAACCGAACCCGCTGCTTATCCATGGGGAGTCGTTAAGAACGGTTGGACTGGACCCCAGTTCAACCTGACCAGCGAGGATAAAAATTTATCCCGCTGTGCTGTTGAGGGCTGGGTAACGATTAAAACTGCACGCAAGCTCTTTGAGAGCGCTAGCCTGAATTATGACGAGATAAAAACAGCTTCAGCAAAACACGGTTTTAAAGCTATTCCTCTTGGTTTGAAGGCATCGGTCACTCTAAAAAATAAGCTAAGGCAGTCAAAGTCTAATAACGTGATAGCACTTCTCCCTGGTTCAGATCGGGCTGACGAATGTATCATTTATATGGCGCACTGGGACCATTTTGGCATTGATCCGGCACTTGAGGGAGATCAAATTTACAACGGAGCGCTTGACAATGCGACAGGGACGGCCGCTCTGATTGAACTGGCAGAAGCTTTCACAAAGCTCGAATCACCTCCTTCCCGCTCGATAATTTTTCTCGCAGTTACTGCCGAGGAACAGGGACTTCTTGGTTCAAAATACTATGCCACTCATCCTGTCTATCCTCCAGCCAAAACCGTGGCTGCGATCAACATGGATTCTCTGAATATTTATGGCAAGATGAAAGATATCACAATCATAGGCTACGGGAACTCTGAGCTGGACGATTATGTTGAAGCTGCCGCTGCAGAGCAAGGACGAAGGGTTCGACCGAACGCAACACCAGAAAAAGGCTCTTTTTATCGCTCGGATCATTTTCCGTTTGCCAAACAAGGTATACCTGCGCTCTATACAAGCAGTGGTAATGACCAAGTTGAGCACGGGGAAGATTGGACTCTGGCTAAAAAAGAAAAATATACAGCAGAAAACTACCATAAACCATCCGATGAGTTTGATCCGAACTGGGACCTTTCGGGTGCAATTGAGGATCTTCGTTTACTTTTTAGAGTTGGCTACAAGCTAAGTATGGAATCCACATTTCCAAACTGGAAAGAAGGAACTGAATTCAAGGCGAAAAGAGATGCGGACATGGAAGCCGCAAAGAAATAAGAGAAGTTTAAATATCTTTCTTACAATTAGTCTTTCTGGTGGTTTTCCCGTCTGGGAAACGAATATATATGATTACAGATCGCCGTACTTTTCTAAATATTTTTCATATAACTTCTTCTCGTTCTTTACTATCTCCTTGAAACGAGGATCATCGCGCAGGTTTTCATAAAAAGGATTATTCAGCAAGTAAAGATAGAAGAGATATGGATATCGAACACTTTGCCTTATCTCTTGATTGAGATGCTGAATTGCTTCATCCTTCATCCCCAGGAGAGAATAAACTTCTGAATTTTTCCAAAAAGTAAGGGCTTTTTCTTTTTCACCCTGTGCTGCAAGTAATAAGGCTTTGCCGTAGGAAACTCCCCAATAATTTGGCTGTTTTTTTTCTGTTCTGGCTATTAGATCTTCTACTTTCTCATATTTTCTCATTTTTATATAGAGAGAAATAGGGCGACCAGGAAACATAAGCATTATTGGAGCTACTTCAAAATATTTCTCAAAATAGAAAGCTGCTTTTTCAAATTCACCTGTATTCAGATAGCACACGGCCAATTTATAAGGAGCCCAAAAATAGTAAGGATCAAGCTCTACAGCTTTCGATAAATATTTGATACCCTGGTGATTCAAGCCGAGATATAAATAACAAACACCTGCTAAAAAATTAACCTCTCCGATATTTGGATTTATCTCTAAAGCTCTCTTATGAAATTGAAAGGCTCTGTCATGTTCACCCTTGTATTCATAATAATAATATCCCATCACTGAATTCATTAGTGCTGAATTTGGATCCAACTGATAAGCTATTTCACTCATTTTTTGAACATTGTCAGAGTCTATCTTTGCGCCGGTTACGTGATAATGATGCTCGTACGCCCAAGCCAAACCGAAATAGGCTAAGGCATAATCCGGGTCGATTTCAACAGCTTTTTCAAACATCTCCACCCCTGCTTTAAAATCTTCCTCTTGAAATGAAATAACAAACTTGCTCTTTATGAAATGCATCCCCTTCATGTAATATTCATACGCTTGCATATTTTGTTGATGACCCTTTTTAATGGTTCCAAATGAGCCGCGGGAAAGCCTGACTTTTAAGGCTTCAGCGATGGATTTAGATATTTCGTCCTGGACATCAAAAATACTTTCAAGCTCACGGTCATAAGAATCTGACCAGAGGTGAGAATCGTCAACTACATTGATTAGCTGGGCATTTATACGGATTCTGTTATTTTCTCTTTGTATGCTTCCTTCAAGAATGGTGTTTACATTTAGCTCCTGGCCAATTTTTTTAATGTTACGATCTGGATTCTTGTAGCTCATCACCGAAGTCATGGAAATAACTTTCAATTCTTCAAATCTGGAAAGCCTTCCAATTATCGAATCAGTCATCCCATCGCAGAAGTATTCCTGATCTTTTTTTGGACTGAAATCTCTGAAGGGCAAGACAGCGATCGAGCTTTTCCATTTGGTTTCAGCAATTATTTCTGCTTTTGGCTTTTCTGCTCTCTGAATTCTTGTGTAGAGAAAATAACCGGCAACTATGATTATGGCTATCAAAAGGAGGATTCCTGGCACAATAAAGGATTGAAACCGTTTTCTTGGAACTTTTGCATCAACTATTCTCCCCGGAACCACCCTCTCTGCGGTAGATATGCCTTTCTCTATCTTTTCTAATTCAGAGAAGAGCTCTTCTGCTTGCTGATATCTATTTGCTGTGTCTTTTTCCATGCACTTCAGTATCACTCGATTGAGATCCTCCGGAATCTGGGCGTTGAATTCCTTTGGATTTGGAGGTATCTCGCTTTTATGTTTCATAGCAATGCTAAGAGGAGTATCTCCCTCAAAAGGGATTCTGCCTGTTACCATTTCATACAGAATAACTCCCAGAGAATAGATATCTGAACGCTGGTCAGATTCTTTTCCTTCTGCTTGCTCAGGAGACATATACTCAGGGGTCCCGATGATCGTTCCCACAACCGTTACACCTTTCGATCTGAGAGAGCGAGCTATGCCAAAATCCATAATTCGTGCATCCCCTTCTTTATCTATCATGATATTTTGCGGTTTTAAATCACGGTGTATAACTCCCAATCTGTGAGCTTCAGCCAATCCTTCGCACACTTGCTTGGCTGTAGAAACAGCTTTTCCTACGGTTAATTGTCCTGATCTATTAATAAAACGCTTCAAATCCTCCCCAGGCACATATTCCATAGTTAGATAATGAATCCCCTCTTCTTCACTGAGATGATACATCCGGGAAACATTCCTGTGGCCGATCTTGCGCGCCAGCTTCAACTCATTGCTGAATCGCTCGATTGTCTTTTTTTCAGCTGCGATTTCAGGTCTTATGAGTTTTAAGGCAACTTCTTCATTTATCTTTTGATCTACTGCTCTGTAAACTTTGCCCATGCCCCCTTCCCCAAGTTCCTCGATGATGTTATATCGCTGGGCAAAAATACTCCCTCTTGCTAATCCATTTAGGGGTGTTTCCAAAGTCTTTGTTTGGGCAACGGAGGCATCCTTGGAGGAAGGAAGAGCTGCTCCACAATTGCTGCAGAAACGAGTGTCAGTGCGAATATCAGTATTACATTCGAGACATTTCATAACACTAACTCATTCATTGTTGCTCTATAGAGTAGTGATTACATAGATAATAGTCAAACTCCATTAAAGGCCTACGCCCTGGATAGTTATAACCGCCAGATTAGCCCCAGCGAGAAAAAGAGGAAAAATTAGAGGGCTTTCAATTTAATCCTGGACAACCACTTCGTAGGCTTCGCGAATAGGCGGTGCTTTGAAAAAAGTCATGAACTTGACCAGTTGTTCCTGAAAAAAATGGCTACTTTCGGTAGCAAGCATATCTTCTTCACTCTCCCATAAGGTCAGCGGAATGCTTATACCTGTTTTACGATCGGTCAGGAAATAGGCTCCTTTATAACCCTTCTGATTTTTACACAATGGAATAACTCTCTCCTCAAAGAGCTTCGCGAATTCATCTATTCGCTCAATCTTAGTTTTAATTCTGAGTAGGCGGGCAAACATGTCATATCCCTCCTTTTTCTTAACTTATAGAATTAAGGGATGAGAATGATCTTTTATCATATACGGGAAACCAGGCATATAAGTTCAGGTAATATTTCTTCTTTTTCTTTGTTCCCTCTTTCTTTTCCTTCTTTTCCTATCTCTTTTTTTTCTTTCTGTTCTCTTATACTGTTTCATTCATTATTCCTTTTGGAATTTAATAGTTGAACACAACTTTTTACGCTCCGCATAGACTACCACTTCCTATTAAGGAAAGCCCGTAATTAAACGGCTGGATGGAATAATGCAATCGCAAGGATGATTCAGATACTTTTCGGGCAGAATTCTACCTTTACTTGACTACTTGACAATAATGATAGGAGTATATACGAATTGTATATACTAATTCACAAGCTGACGGCCTCTCAAGTAGGCCTTAATTCAGAATTTGACTATGATCTTGAATGTTGGATTAGGGATTATCAGAAACGTCTTCTACCCCCACCGCCTCCGCCTCCTGGACGGCCAAAACCTCCGCCGCCTCCTCCTCCTCCTCTGCCTCGATCATCGTTACGAGGGCGGGCCTCATTGACCCTAAGAGCACTCCCCTTCAGATCTTTGCCATCAAGCCCAGTAATCGCGGCCTGAGCCTCGGAACTTTTGGACATTTCAACAAATCCAAATCCTCTTGGATCACCGGTGAACTTGTCTTTGATGATCTTGACAGTCGAAACCTCCCCGAAGGCCTCAAAGGCTTCTTTCAAATCGCCTTCAGTAGCCTCGCGTGGCAAATTACCTACATAAATATTCATTCTAACTTCCTTTAAATATTGGATTTTTTATAAGGGGAGGACGTTTTTTTTACATATTGAAATTTTCCCTCATCCCTTATGGTCACTGTTTGTTTTTTCAACTGCACAGTTCTTCTAAATTTCAATATGAATGATAGTATCACAGAAATAATATAGCGTCAATGAAAATCAAGCCCTCCCCAGGATGCTTTTTTATGATGATTTTTTCTTCTTAACTGCTTTTGTCATCTCGTTTTTTTTCTGTGTTTTTTTCCACTTTTTGACACGCTCACTCATATCGTCGATTGCTACCTTCATAGACTCTCCCCACTCTTTCATCCTACCGGATAAATTCTCCAACGGGGGATTGAGCGCGCTTCCCAGCTCCTTGAGCTTCTCACCTAGTTCGGCCAGCGATGGTTCAATGGCCTTTTCAAAATCTCGCAGCTTCTTTCCTGCTTTATCAAGATGTGGCTTGATCTCCTCACCGATTTCCTTGAATTTGTCTCCGATCTCGGTAAAAATATCTTTCTCATCCTTCTTCTTGCTCATATTCCTCTCCTTTTAACCCTAATAGGTATGACTTTTATTTAAAGCTTAACTCCTCTTTTTTTTCTTTCTCACAGCAAGGAGAGTTTCTATAGATAAATTATTTATTGCCGCTCGCGCCATATTTTTATATATTGGCTGCTTAAATAAAGTTTCAGCCCGCTCATAGTATTCAAGAGCATCTTTGGTTTTACCTATCTTTTCAAATTCATGTCCAAGCTCGTAGGCAACCAGGCCGTCATTTGTACTTAAAAATAACGCTTCAAGACATGAAATCACTTTTTTTGAAGAAACAAGCTGGCGGCAATCTTTTATTTTATTTTCTAGGCTTTTGCGGGCAACTTTAGGCATAACACAAACTCCCTCTATATATTATTTTTGAGCTATTCTGTATAAACATATTTAATATATTGGCATTCGACCTGACAGGTCAAATTATCTCCTGAATCTCACTCCTTTTTCAATTTTTATTAGATACCTAATAGCACATGAAAAATATGATGTCAAAAGTTAAGATAGTCTTCAATACCTCAAAACCATAAATAATGTAGAAATGAATGTGATAATTTCCGGCTTGTCGCCGGGGGCATATTTGACATTAATTTTTTCCTATGCTAGAAGCTAAATAAGGAAGATAGAGGAGGAAATTAAAGCAATTCAGGTAAATTAAGAAGAATAAATAGACGAACATGAACATCATAATAGTAGGCGCAGGTGAAGTTGGCCTTCATCTGGCCAAGCGACTTTCAGCAGAAAAGCATAACATTACTGTACTGGAAAAAAATCCTAAAAAAGCGCGTTATGCAGAAGAACACCTTGATGCCTTGGTCATAGTTGGTTCAGGTTCCAGTGTGAAAGATTTGAATAAGGCTAACATAGGCCAGACAGATGTTTTCGCTTGCCTCACTAATTCAGACGAAGTCAATCTCCTGAGTTGCCGGTTTGCTCAAAAATTAAATGTTCCCTATAAAATCGCTCGCATTCGCAATCCTGAATACACCCGGCCCGATTTTATTCTGTCGAACTTCGAGATGGGTATTGACCTTCTTGTTCATCCTGAAAGAGAAACAGCCGATGCCATCGTCCGCCTGATTCACCAAAGCAGCGCAACTGGCGTGGTGGAGTTTAAGGGTGGTGATATTCAACTATTGGGTATCCGCCTGGAACAAAACTCTCCTGTATTAGGGAAGACTATAGGAGAACTCTGGCAAGAACATGGAAACATTGCCGCCCGCATCGTTGCCATTAAACGGAAGGAACACACATTAATACCTGGCGGGAGCGAAATCCTGGTTGCCGGAGATCAAATATTTGTCATCTGTGAAAAGAAACTGATTCCTACTGTTGTGCATATCACGGGCAAAGAAGATGTCTCCATTCAAAATATCATGATTCTCGGTGGGGGTTTAGTCGGGCAGTTTGTGGCCGAAAGCTTAGAGGATGCTATTAACGTCAAAATCATTGAAAGCCGCTCGGATAAGTCAGAAAAGATCGCCAATTCACTCAAAAAAACATTGGTTATTCATGGAGATGGCACTGATGTAGACCTTTTAGCAACGGAGGGCATCCTTAATATGGATGCCTTTATCGCGACAACCGGCGATGATGAGACAAACATTATTTGTACCCTTATAGCCAAGCATCTAAAAGTGCCCCGCACTATTGCCTTAGTGAATAAAACCGAATATCTTCCTATTACTCCTACAATCGGTCTGGATGCGGTTGTGAGCAAAAAATTGATTACGGTTAATTCCATGCTGCGTTTCATCCGGAGAAGCACGATTGAAAGCATTGCCTCAATTCCAGGCTTAGATGCAGAGGTTATTGAAATAATTCCCCAACAGGGTTCCAAAATTACAAAAAGCCTATTAAAAAATTTGCATTTTCGTCCATCTATAATCTTAGGTTCTGTGACTCGCAATAATAAAGTGATTATTCCTACTGGGGAAACCCAGATAGAAGCCGGGGATCGTGTGGTGATTTTTGCCCTCCAGAAAGCACTCCCTGATGTAGAGAGATTATTTAAATAATCTGAAGCGTTAATGGAGATATTTTCCATCCTTAGTTGATTGAATAAAATCAAATATAACCTGACAGTTTTCTTATGCATATTAAATTAGTTGTCCACGTTCTTGGATTGCTTTTAATTTTTCTCTCCGCAGTGATGCTTCTGCCAATCCCCTTCTCGCTCTACTACGGTGACGGTGTTCATCTTTACTTTATCATTTCAGCCTTAATAACCTTTTTAGTAGGTTTTACCGCCTTCAAACTAACCAGTCTGGATCAAGATGTTCACGCTCGTGAGGGTTTTGCGATTGTTAGCCTGGGCTGGATTTCTTTTGCTTTGTTCGGATGTCTGCCTTTTATTCTTTCGGGATATATTCCATCCCTGACTGATGCTTTTTTCGAAACCATGTCCGGCTTCACTACCACGGGAGCCACCATCTTAGTTGATATTGAAGGTCTTCCTCACGGAATTCTCTTCTGGCGTAGCCTTACCCAGTGGCTTGGAGGCATGGGTATCATCGTTCTCACGATAGCAATTCTTCCCTTTCTTGGTGTGGGAGGAATGCAGCTTTTTAAGGCCGAAGTACCGGGGCCAACTCCCGACAAGCTAACCCCGCGGGTCACACAAACCGCTAAAATACTGTGGGGTGTGTATGTTTTAATCTCCGCCGTTGAAACGCTTTTATTAATGCTGGGGGGAATGAATCTTTTTGAATCTCTTTGTCATACTTTTGCGACGATGGCAACTGGCGGCTTCTCAATAAAAAATGCCAGTATAGGTCACTATAACAGCGCTTATGTTGATTATGTCATCATCTTTTTCATGCTTGCTGCCGGGACAAATTTTTCCCTGCATTATCGCTTCCTAAAAAAAGAATTTAAAAGCTACATCAAAAACAATGAATGGCGGCTTTTTGTCTTTTTAATCTGCAGCTCCACGCTTCTTATCGGCTTCCATACTTTTTCGCAGCAGTATTCAAATGCAGGAATGGCTTTTCGTAAAACATTGTTTCAAGTAACCTCTATTTGCACCACTACTGGCTTCACGACGGCTGATTTTGAGCAGTGGGCATTTAGTTCGCAATTTATCCTTTTAATATTAATGTTTTGCGGCGGATGTGCAGGGAGCACAGGTGGAGGGATGAAAATCATCCGCCTCTATATTCTGATTAAGTTTGTTATTGCCGAAATAAGGCACTTGATGCATCCTAAAGCGGTTATCCCCATCCGGGTGGGAAATGTAGTCATCCCTCGCGATACTGTAAGAAACATTCTTGGTTTTTTAGCGCTGCTGACCGGGCTGTTTATCGGCGGAGTGATAGTGATGACTATTTTAGGGTTGGACCTTGTGTCAGCTTTTTCGGCTGTAGCGGCTACTCTGAACAACGTTGGCCCTGGTTTGGGCAGTGTGGGCCCGACCTATAATTACGCTCATATACCCCTGATTGGAAAATGGGTGCTTTCTTTTTTTATGCTGGCCGGACGTTTAGAAGTTTATACAGTACTTATCCTCCTCGCGCCTTCTTTCTGGAAAAAATCTTAATTAAATGCGGGGTTCCTTCTTTTGTAGGGGTTTAATTTATTAAACCCACCTTTTTTGTTTAAACGTATGATTGATAAATTTAGCCTATTTATTTATAAAATCAAAAATGTGGGCTTGATGAATCAAGCCCCTACAGTTTATTTTTTGATGTAATCCTGGTCCAGAACGGCTATGTTATTTTTTTCTTACTAGGTTCAGAACGACTATATTATTTATTGATTCCGACTAGGTCCATCATGAATGCGTATTCTAATGCGTACTCTATATACCTTCTAAAGCGGCCTGAAACCCCGCCGTGTCCTGCTTCCATATTTGTATGAAGTAACAAAATGTTATCATCTGTCTTCAATGCTCTGAGCTTAGCCACCCACTTGGCCGGTTCAAAGTACTGAACTTGAGAATCGTGCAGGCCGGTTGTGACCAGCATCATAGGATAATCCTTGGCTTCCACGTTATCATAAGGAGAATATGAAAGCATGTAATCGTAGTACTCCTTCTTATTAGGATCACCCCATTCGTCCCATTCAAAGGTTGTAAGTGGAATACTCGTATCAAGCATTGTTGTTACGACATCCACAAAGGGGACTGCAGCGATAACTCCTTTAAAAAGGTCAGGCCTCATATTAACGATAGCTCCCATCAGCAAGCCGCCAGCACTGCCTCCTTGAGCAAACAGCTTGTCAGGATTAGTGAATTTTTCAGCAACCAGATGCTCTGCGCAATCAATAAAATCTGTAAATGTATTTTTCTTTTTGAGGAGCTTACCTTCTTCATACCAGTATCGTCCCATCTCCTGTCCGCCGCGAATGTGGGCAATGGCATAAACAAAACCTCTATCCAGGAGGCTTAACCTAACCGAGCTGAAACTGGCATTCATGATGGAACCGTACGAACCATAGCCGTAAAGGAAGAGAGGATTGGCTCCATTTTTTTCGAGCCCTTTTCGATACACTAAAGATATGGGAACTTTTGTGCCATCTCTGGCTGTAGCATAGAGTCTTTCTGCATGATAATTGTCTGAATCAAAATCACCAACAACTTCCTGCTGTTTTAAAAGTGTTTTTTCCTTGGTATTCATATTGTAATCGAAAACAGATCTTGGAGTGGTAAGAGACGTATATTCATAACGAAGGAATGGAGTATCAATTTCAGGGTTCAACTCTATATAATATGAAGATGAAGATATAGAGGCATTATATGTTTCTTCCCCAAAATCAAGATAGTGTTCGCCTTTTTTATCCCACCTCATTATCCTGAGGTTAGGCAAGCCATTTTTTCGTTCTTTAACAACAAGGAAATCTTTAAAGATTTCAAAATCCTGGAGCAAAACATCCTTACGGTGAGGAATGACTTCTTCCCAGTTCCCTTTTGTAGTTTTATTGACAGGTGTTGCCATCAATCTAAAATTCTTCGCTTTGTAATTTGTCCTGATATAGAATTTGTCTTTGTAGTGGTCCACATCGTATAAAAGGTCTTTCTCTCTCGGTTGTATTATCTTAAATTTTCCATCAGGATTGTTTACATCCAGGAAGCGGCATTCGTCAGACAGAGTATGGCTTGATTCAATAAATAAATATTTCTTTGACTTTGATTTAGAGACGTACGTGGAGAAAGTTACATCTTTTTCCTCAAAGACTTCTTTATCCGATGATGGATCAGTCCCGAGTACGTGCTTTAGAATTTTGTACGAACGGAGTGTTTCTTCATCTTTGAGAGTATAGAAAACAGTTTTATTATCATTTGCCCAAGCAGCTCTTCCTGATGTAATCGGAATTTTGTCCGGGAGTATTTCCCCCGTTTTCAGGTTTTTAAAATGAATCGTATACTTTCTTCTGCTAACCGTATCCACACCGAAAGCAAGAAGATTGTTATTGGAGCTTACTGAATAACCTGCAACACTATAATAATCATGCCCTTCAGCCATTTCGTTGACATTCAATAAGATCTCTTCTTCTGCTTCCATTGTACCTTTTCTCCTGCAGTAGATTCGGTATTCTCCCCCTTCCTCGTAGCGTGAATAATAGTAATAACCGCTTTCTTTATAAGGAACAGACATCTCTTCCTTCTTAATCCTTCCTACAATTTCATCGTAGAGTTTGATCTGAAAAGACTCTGTATGCTTCATCACTGCATCTTTGTATTCATTCTCTTCCGTTAAGTAGACGATAACCTCAGGGTTTTCCCGCTCATTGAGCCAGTAATAATCATCTATCCGCGTATCGCCGTGAATCGTTAATTCCTTTGGAATCTTTTTAGCAACCGGCGGTTCAGGCATTTCAGTTGCCATTTTGCACCCTGTAAAACCTGAACTAATTAACAATACGAGGGAAACTACGGCAAACCCGAGTATGGTACGCTTAGGCCATCCGTTAATTTTTATATTTTTCATTAATTCCTCCTTCCTTTAGTTTTTTGGAATAAATAGGCTTGTAATCGTTTAACCAATCTTATGTTTGAATTTTATCAACTGATTCCGTCTATCGTTTTTATCACTGGCAAAGATTAATGTCAAACAGGAACAATAGAAGAAATTCGAGCTTCTGTTTTTTAACTAGACCTTTTTTTTTTAGCCCAGCACTAAGCCTTTTGCTCCTTCCGCTTGATGATGACGAGTGTGATGTCGTCAAACTGGGGAGTATCGGCTGTGTGGTCTGAAATGGCCTGGAGAATGGCGGCCTGAATTTCTACTGCTGACTTAGTTAAGCTGGCACGGATGACTTCTATTAACCGCTCTTCCCCGAAAAGATTTTCTGAAATCTTTCCAGATGAGGGTCCGGCAGCCTCAGTGATGCCATCCGTAAAAAGAACTATGACCTCCCCCTGTTTTATTTTCACGGTTTGATGGGAATAGTTCTGATCAGGTAAAAATCCCAGGACTAGTCCTCCTGCTTCAAGGCGCTTGATTTTCCCGTCTGCACGAAACAAGAGTGGTGGATTATGCCCTGCATTGGTGGAAGTGAAAGTTGATTTTATCTGGTCCAAAATGCCGTAGAAAAAGGTGGCGAACATATGCGTATCCGTGGACTTGACAAGAAGACTATTCATACGTGAGGCAACGTCGGCGACTGAACCTTTTTTGATAACCTGAGCATGCAGGCTGGCCTGGAGGTTTGCCATGAGAAGAGCAGCAGGAATGCCCTTTCCAGAAACATCAGCAATTGCTATTCCAAGCTGCCCTGTTCCCATATCAAGGAAATCGAAGTAATCCCCTCCCACCTGTTGACTGGGAAGGCTTGTTCCCACAATTTCGAAGCCCGGCAACTGAGGCATCTCGTGAGGCAATAGCTTTTCCTGAATTTGCCGTGCTGTATCAAGCTCGCGTTCGAGGCGCTCGCGTTCTATGGCTTCTTCACGACCCTTTTTCACTGCCCCAGCCATTACGTTGAAGGATGTAGCTAGGTCTCCTAATTCGTCCTCGCTAGGTATGACTATCTTTGTATCAAGGTCACCTTCGGCAATGCGCCGCGTCCCGCGGTGCAGTGTTTTCACTGCAGATGTAATGCCAGTAGTGATCCTCACTCCGAAGATAAGAACGAACGTTTCCAGGAAAAACATCAACAAAGCAAAGGAAAACAGGGCAATCATCACAACCAGGCTTAAAGGATTCTTCTCAGAGAAAAGTTCACGCAGAATGGTGGAGATGCTTGTTTGAATCGTTAGGAGAATAGTCTGCTTTCCAACCAGGTCTGTATCGAAAAAAATGACATCCAGATGGGTTATGCCAAAGTAGAATATGCGCCTCCAGAATGAGATCTGAGTTTGCTCTGACTCTTGTTCTTTCCCATCCTCATGAAAAAACGTTCCGGAGATTTTATTAAAATCGGGTTTCGGGCTATTCTCACGTACCTGGAAGTTTACATCTTCACCGCTCATTATTGCGCCAGCATAGGAGAGTTTTATATTGCATTTGAGGATTGCAGCTATCCGATTCATCATGATGCTATCTACCAGGCAGCCTTTGATATATGCTTTCGGTTTCCCAGAACTGCTTAAATCTATAAGCCATAAATCAGAGCCGATCCAGAAATATTTGGCCGTATCTGCCGCAGCCCATTCTTTATAGGGGGAGTCTTCCCTTTTCAAAAAAGAGAGAAATTCGGTTATCCAGGCAGGCTCATCCCCTCTCCCCTGAATTTTCTTTCCATCAAGATCATAAGAAAAAGACCGATCAGAGACTGTCTGCATGAAGTTTTCATCCAGGACTGCCAGATTTGCCCAGTCCTCCATTATAGTTATGGTTCGAGCAGCCCGGCTTTCTCCCAGGACGCTGTATAGGGCAAGAAGGCCCATGATGAAAACAAGAAAAAGAGGTACAACCGCAATCAGAAAAGCACTTATGGCCAGTTTTGGCTTCAGTCTCATGAAATGAAGGCGTATGGCGAAAAAAAGATGAATAATGCTGAAAAGCCAGAAATGCATAAGCGACCAGAGAGAATATTTGACAAGGTTATGTCCAAGAATGACAAACACACTGGGCTTGGCAGAAATGGATGATGAATCCGCTGGCTGGAGTTGGGCAGGCGCTTCTTGCTTAGCTAAAATCCACCCTGAAATAAGCAGAATGAGTATAACAAAGCCAATCAAGAATAAGCCGCTTCGGCGGCGCGAAGTCAGATGCCGGTAGGGCATGTAACGGCGGAAAAGGAGGAAAACAAATACGAAAGAAAGGGAAACAATCCAAATTCCATCGGAGGATCTTAAAAGGAAAATAAAAAGGGCACCACCTGAAAGCCACACGATCCAGAATTTTTTAAGCTTTGACTCAAGAAGCAGCATCCTGATAGCCACAATCCATGAAGCACCGGCCACAAGGGCCACAATCCAGATGACGAAAGGACTGTTTAATCCAAACAGAATCTGAAGAGTCCAGGAAGCAATACAGCCGGCTGAAATAAGGAGGACAAAACGCCAGACCTTAGCATTGAGCGGAGAGACCTGTCTCTCTCTCATGCCTGAAAGTGAAAGCTCATCCGGGATAGGTTTACCCGATTCAACATGCTTTTTTTTGACCGGTGCCTTACTCTTCAGCTTTTTCTTTAGGCGCAGCCTCATCGCAAAGTTTCCTCTGGAATTAGTGCTATTATTTTCTCCCCCCTCTCAAAACTCTGGCGGGAAGCGTTATGACTGTTTTAAATAGATCCAGTACGGCACTCACGGTGATGCCAACAAGTCTGAACGGAAGAAGAATGATCCAGACAATGGGATAGAACACAAGCGCCAGAAGAGCAAGCGGCCAGCAGATTACTAATAAAATTAACCAGAGTAAAAATTTAGCCACTTTTTAATCTCCATTTAAATTGACTTACGTGTTAGACAGATTAACATTATTTTCGGTTTTATTTTATCATATTCGTTTATTTTAAGTTATTTATACCAGAAAAAAGGTGGGCTTGATGAATCAAGCCCCTACATAAGAAGAGCCAAACGCATTAATAAGAAAAATTAAAACCGTTCAGGTTATTTATATATTTTAACAGGTTATTTATATATTTTAAAAGGTGGGCTTGATGAATCAAGCCCCTACACAAGAGAATCAAACCCATACAAAAATACAGGATAAGGCTTCGACTTTCCTTTTTCTCTCTTAATAACCAAACAAAAGATGGGGTCAGGTCTTGTTTTTTGCGTCTCGGCATCAAATAAATCATTTTTATAATTAAAAGGTGGGCTTGATGAATCAAGCCCCTACAAAATATTGATCAAATCCCTTCAAGAAGATTCAACCTATCGATTATAAGTTCCGATAGGAGCACCGTGAGGAGGAGAAAGAGGGGCTGTAAGCTTTACCTTATTTGGATCATCTTGGAAAAGCCTGATTTGTGATACTGCGTAAAAATAATGCGCCTTTTGACTCTCGTCTTTTGCAGAGTTCATCTTTTTGCTTAGCCAGTTTTTCAGTTCCTCAAGTTTGAGGCAAGCAATGGCGCGAACATGTATTGAAGCGCTTTCATCAACGGCTAATCTCATCAAATTAAATAATAATACATTATTGACAACGCGTTGAATTTGGGCATGGTAGCCTGGCTTTTGATCAGCTTTCCAGGTGGAAGAGATGAGTTTATCCAGAAGTTCAACCAACCCTGGGAATCCTTTATTCCTGGAATGATACTCAACCATCCGTGCTGCTCTCTCAGGACGCAGCATCAATCCAATCGTTAAGCTTGCGGCATTTTCTGCAGCGCCAAATGGATCAAACGTCTGTCCTGTATGACCGGGAAAAAGCTCAGATGTTTGATAATATCCGGGGGGACGGGGCGGAATAAGATTTAATATTTTTTCATCTATCGCTAAATTTTCAGGCCGCATTGTCTTAAGCAGCACATCAAGAGCACGACGTTGTTCAGAGGCAGGGACTATTTCAGGATTTTTCTGAACATCGCCCCGCAGGGTATGGTTGTAATAAAGCCCGCCAAGCACACTCGAGGCAGCTTCAACCTGGTATCTATGAAACATATAAACCGGAACAAGAACTTCTTCAAGCGTTGCTAGAGGCGCATTAACACGTATTTTCTTTTCTGAAAAGTTTTTAAGTGCAATCGAACGTATTTTCATAATGCGCTCGAGTTCATCTACCGGATGCTTGCCATTATCCCAGACATTAGCTAACGGATGAGCGCTTTTTGGACCCGCATCCTGGCCGGCCAGAAAATACAATCCACGGGAAAATGCTCTATTGAGTGCAGCCTTAAGCTCTTTTTCTTCGTCAACTCCTCCGGGAAAATCCTGGTAACCATAGGCAATCGAGACCTTATCCCACTCTCCAATCCCTATGTCATAGGCATCAGATAGATCCAGCGATCCATCTTCTTTGATTTTCACCAAAGGGTGAGGATAATCCATCACAGAAGCTCTGTTATTGGCGCTTGAGGCATAGTTATGACCCAATCCGAGTGTATGGCCTACTTCATGACAGGAAAGCTGTCTGACCCGGGCTAAAGCCATTTCCAGCATTTCTGGAGAGACTTTTTTTCCCTCTTCATAATCTGCGATCAGCCCAGCAGCAATCAGGAAATCCTGACGAACTCGCAACGAACCAAGGGCGACATGTCCTTTTATTATTTCCCCTGTTCGTGGATCACTGACTGAACTGCCATAAGACCAGCCTCTTGTTGATCGGTGAACCCAGTTGATAAGATTGTATCTGATATCCATCGGATCTGCACCTTTGGGCAGCAACTTTGCCTGAAATGCATTTCTGTATCCTATGGCTTCAAATGCTTCATTCCACCAGCTTGCTCCCTCAATAAGTGCAGAACGTAACGGCTCAGGCGCACCACGGTCAATGTAGTAAACAATGGGCTTCACAGGATCGCTTATCTTCGCCTTAGGATCCTTCTTGTGTAATCTATGACGGGAGATAAATCTTTTTATTACAGGTTCTTCCACTGGGGTGGCAAAGTCCATATAGGTCATTCCGTTAAAGTTTGAACGAGGATCATAGATTCGCGGTTTATAGTTGCTGTCCGGAAGCTGGATGAAAGAGTGATGCTGTCTGAGAGTGATTGAGGTAGGGTCTGATGCAACGCTCCTGACAAAATTGCCAGGATCTGTAGCTGTGAATGTCAAAATTGATTCAATTTCCGTGTTATACGGAAAATTCTTTGTATTCGGTAGATAGAAAGCGGATCTTGTGAGATCGAGTTTATAATTTCCCTGATTAGTCCGTTTAAGCCTGCCGATGGCATTGTGTGCGTCGCGTAAAAAGAATGAACTGCCATCAACAAGGACTCTATCTTTTTCCTCTGCTTCAATTTGAAAACCACAAACAACCGACTTAGCAAATGCATCCTCGACAGCTTTTCGTTCATCAGGATTATCAGTGATTGCCCGAAAAGAGTAATTCGGCTGGATTAAAAGTATTTTCGGACCGATCCGGTGAAACTTTACTATCCGCGTTCCGCCCAGTTGGTTCCGGTCGAGGCCAACATCATTTGAACCGAGACCAGCAGGAAGAGAGCTCACATACAGAAATTCCGAATCAAGCTTATCGATTTCAAGCCAGATTTTGCCAGTTTTTGCATCCCAATAAAATGTGAAATACCCGGGATATTTTTTCATACCGGATGTTTTTTTACTTATTGACTGCGGCTGTGCGAAAACAAAAGAACCGGCGCCAATAAGTAGAACAAGAAAGCACACTAAAGATGAAAATCTTTTCATGATAGTCCTCCCTTCAATAATTAACTCGTGAATAATCCAAGTTCATCTCTATATTGAAGAATGAGATATCACAAGAAAAATTTAATGTCAAAAAAATTATAAATGAGATTGCTTGACTAAGGTGAAATGCGAAATGTAAAATTGCGGAGGGTTTAGAGCATGTACTTCCAGATCGGAATTATCTTAACCATAATGGTTATGGCTTATGCTTTGGCGAAGTGGAAGAAATTATCCATTGAGCTAAGCATGCTTTCCGCTGCTGTCGGGGGAGGAATAGCCGGTGCATTCGTAAGCACACCACCGATAGACCAGCTAGCACGTCATCTGGTAGAAGGGGCGTTCACCTATCTAGATGTCATCCTGGTCTTTTCAACAGCTACTATATTTATGGCAATAGTCAGGGAATCCGGCGGTGTGAATTACGTTGTCAGAGGCACGATAAAATACTTCTATAACCTACGTATTATTGCCTTAATCCTTTTAATGATAATTGTACTAATACCCGGAGCCCTCACAGGAGCAGGCAGCGTGTCTCTACTTGTCGTGGGAGCGCCAGTGGCCTTAGCCCTTGGTTATCTAGGAATAGCCAAGAAAAGAGTTGCTGCTATTCTCTTTATAGTCGCTGGATTAAGCGCGGCTGCACCTCCGGTTAATATCTGGGCTATGATATTATCCGCTGGCACGGCTATCCCTTATGTGGGTTTTGAGCTTCCTCTTGGAATTCCCGTTCTTCTCCTCGGGACTTTTACGGTCCTTTTTCTAGGATGGAGAAGAGAAAGGAAGATGGAGTTAGAGGAAGTCTTGAAAGAAATGCCCGAAGTGCCGGCAGGGATGAGCTGGTGGAGAGTGTTTTTGCCTTTCCTGGTCTTTTTCGGGTTGGTGGTGGCTTCACGACTCTGGCCTTTTTCCATACCGATGCTGGGATTACCCCTGCAGTTTGCTATAGCTGCTTTGGTTGCGCTTCTTGTAAGCCCCAAGAGGATCAAAATCCTTGTTTTATCAAGGGATACTATGAAACGGCTGCTGCCGTTGCTGGCAACCATGATTGTTGTGGGCATGCTCCAGCAGATAATGACCGCAACCGGAGTCCGCGGTCTTCTATCCTTTGCCGTTATCAGCACGCCCCTTATCTTACTGTTTATACTTTTGGCCGTTATTATTCCTGTATCAGAAGGTGTCTTAACCTATGGCGCCGCAGCCATCATCGGAATTCCTCTAATCTGGTTCTTAGATTCCATAGGTTTGCATGCAACTGTGGCTATTGCAGGACTGAGCTTGCTCTGGCCTTTAGGGGATGGACTTCCTCCAACAGCTCTCATAGGAAGACTCAGTGTGATGGTCTCAGAGTATAAGGATTCATACTGGACATTTTTAAAGGCCACGTGGGTTCCCTGGGTTATTATTACCATTGTGGGAATTCTCATGGTTATCTTCAGTGCACGTTTAGAGTTTCTTGTGCGATGGAGTATGTAATCGGGGTCAGACTTGCAAAACTTGAGTTTTTCAGAATGCAGGAAAAAGCTTTTGCCTTGAGGAAGAATTAAAAAACTCAAGTTTTGCAAGTCTGACCCCATGAATAATGTAAATAATCTTTGGAGGCGATAAATGCCTGTGATAATGTTTTTATACTATATCATTAGTGTTTACATAGCGGGCATGCTCATCTGGAATTTTATCAAGGAAAAAAAGAGCGTAAACGATATGCTCCTCTATTTACTGGTTATGATCCCGCTTATTCTGAGGATCTTGCGTGTAAAGTAAGATGAGGCTGAGATTGCCGCGTCGCTTCGCTCCTCGTAATGACGATTAATTAAAAATGGAGAAAAACATGCCTCGCATTTTGATAGTAAAATCAATACTTCTTTTAATCATAATAGCTTTGATGTCAGTTGCAGGAGTACAGCTTTATAAGCACCGGCATTTCAGGATGCCTGTAGTGGCTGGACCGGGAGTGACGAAAGTTGAAAAGTTGAGCGATTATACTAAAGGCTTGAAAGGAACTGTAGCGGATACTAACGTGTTTCACCTGGAAGGAAAAGAGGAAGGCGGAAAAATATTTATCATAGCTAATACGCATTCCAACGAGCCAGCAGCAATATTGACTGCCCTCATATTTATAGAAAACGCCGTAGTCGATAAGGGGACACTCATTATAATTCCCGAGTTTAATAACAGCGCAGGGCGCAATACCAGACCGGGAGACGGATATCCCCTTTACTATGAAATCCAAACAGATTGGGGCAGTAAAAAATTCAGGATGGGAAACCGCGATGCTTCTCCCCTAGATCAATGGCCGGACCCGGACGTTTATGTTCATTACCCTGATAAACAGCTGCTGTCTTATCTCGATGTCAGAAACACAAACAGGACATGGCCTGGTAGGCCCGATGGTCCTCTCATGGAGCAGGTCACTTATGGAGCAATGCAGATCATGAGGAGTGAGAAGGTTGATATCGCCGTTGACATCCATGGGGCTGAGACGATGTTCCCGGTTACAAACTGCATAGTGGCTCCTGAAAAATCTATAAGAATAGCGACGATGACCTCTCTTACTGTTAAAGCCAGAGAGAAATTTGATAACCATGTTGAGCTATCCCCATCAGGGTTCCGGGGGCTTTCCCACCGGGAGATCGGAGATCATTCTGATACTTTGCCTTTTCTCCTGGAAGCGCCTCTCCCCTTTTTAGACCAGCCAACCGGCCCAAAAACTGTGGATTTACTTTTGGATGGGAAGGATCCTTTTTTGTTGAGCCTCTCAAAGAAAAAGAAATTGTTTGTGCCTTATGATGAGACAGGATGGCCGATGGAAAAAAGAGTTGGGCAACATTGTTCGGTTATTCTCGAGATTATACGTCAATTTTCAAGAAAATTCCCGGATAAGGCAATCAAACTCCGAAATGTGCCACGCTATGCGGATGTTGTGAAAAACGGTGTCGGTCATTATTATCGCGACCCTGATAAATCAGACAAAGCTAAAGTGTACTTCAATTGACCTGGATCATTCATAAATTATGCCGACAGCAATATTCATGGATAAATGAGGTTTAATATTGACTTGAGATATCAAATTCTATAAAATATTTACAGGGAAAACGGGTATGAAAAAAATCATCACAATAACCTTCTCCTTGATGTTATTAGTAAGTTTTCTTTGTTCTCAAAGCGTTGTCGAATTAGCCAAAACCGAGAAAGAAAGAAGGGCAAAGCTTAAGGGGAAAAAAGCCGTTGTTGTAACCAACGTTGATCTTAGGAATCTTAAAAAACGGGAAGCTGTGTCAATTATCGAGCCTGCATTTGATGAGGCTAGTTTATCACTCCCGGTTGAAGAAATTGAGCAAGACGATACTGAAGAGCAAGCAAGTCTTAACGCGAATTGGAACAAGGCAAATGAACGCGCTAGCCTCTTAACTTTAAGGGTGAAAGAACTGCAGCAGAGGTTCTTCAGCTTCGAAAACCAGTATGACAGAGCAGAGATGCAGAGAGAAATGGTCCAAGCATTGCAGAAACTTCAGCAAGCTAAACAAAATGCTGAAACGGCCAAGAGAGAGTTAGACCAGGGACGAATTAAGAGAAGGAAATAACACCACTCCATCATCAAGCACACATTATAAAGCACAACGAGGGAAGATAATCCTTGAGATATGAGGTAGTATATCCCGATTCGTGTTATACGTGAAAAATTATAAAATTCTTTCTATATTTTAAGAATAAAAATTTTATAGGGAGTTAAAACGTGAGTCTAAAAAAAATATTCTTAATATTTGGCTTGGCTCTTTCGATGCTGGCGCTAGTGGCAATCGTCTTTATATTTATTGTACCAGAAGGTAAGCAGCATGAATCCCTCCTGTCTGAACCGCCGGCAGAGGGCTGCACTGTAGTTATGGTCGGGAAAGATGCCTCAGCCGATAGTTCTGTAATGACCACGCATACAGCTGATTGCAGTATTTGTGATTGGACCTGGCATCATGTACCTGCAGCCGATCATGAAGCCGGCTCGATGCGTAAAATCTACCATATCTCACAGATCAAGACCTGGCCGCCAGATGTGGGCCTAAAATGGGATATGAACAAGGAAAACTATACCGGTGTTGAAATCCCTCAAGTGCCTCATACTTATGCCTATCACCATGGAGTATTCGGATACATGAACGAACATCAACTGGCCATAGCAGAGTCGACAATCGGCTGTCGCCGCAAGATGGAAAACTCTACGCCATCTGGCATATTTGATATAACAACGCTGACTCTGATTGCCATGGAGAGGTCTAAAACTGCAAGAGAGGCCATCAAGACTATGGGTAAGCTGGCTGAAAAACATGGATACGGGTTTCACGACACAGGAGAAATGCTCGCAGTGGCTGATCCGGATGAAGTCTGGATTTTTGAGATTATGCCGGTCGGACCCTTATGGACCCCAAAAAGCGGGAAACCAGGAACGGTATGGTGTGCCCAAAGGGTTCCGGATGATCAAGTCAGTGTCTGCCCGAATGAATCAAGAATTGGGAAGATCGATTTGGACGATAAGGATTATTTCTTGGCCTCATCGAATGTTATTTCCTATGCAGTAGAAAATGGTTACTATAACCCTGAGAGAGGTGAACCGTTTAGTTGGAAGAAGGCCTACTCTCCCACCGAGGCCAGCGCCGCCAGCAGCAGAGGAACAAGAGCTCGCCTCTGGCGTTTTTTTGATCTTGTTGCCCCTTCCCGTAATTTTAGCCCGGAAACACCGAACATCGAATTCCCCTTCTCGGTGAAGCCGGACAAAAAACTTTCATTACAAGATATTATGGACATAACACGAGACAAATACCAGGGAACAACTCTTGATCCGGCAGAGGGACTTAGAGGAGGGCCATTCAGCAACCCGAACTATCATCCCAGACCCGTTAAGGTTGAGGGCAAAGCTTACAATACCCCCCGAACAATAAGCGTCAACCGCGCAGAGTACACGACTGTCACCCAATGCAGAGAATGGTTACCAGATCCAATCGGTGGCATCGTTTGGCTTGCCTTCGGTGCTCAGGACACATCATGTTACATGCCTCTGTATGCCGGGATAACAGCAATCCCTGAGTCCTTCAGTATCGGAGATCACTGGGTATTCAACAGAGAATCTGCAAGATGGGCGTTTGATTATGTTGATTTCCATACGCTGGTGGCCTACTCCCACGCTATAAAAGATGTCAAAAAGGCTCAGGCAGAATGGGAAAAGGCGGCAATAGAAAGAGTGCCTGCCATCGATATAACCGCTAAAGAACTGTACGGGCAGAACCAGAAGCTTGCAATCGAATATTTAACTGATTACTGTGTAAATAATGCCGAAGAAGTTATCGACGCCTGGTGGGAACTGGGCGACCGCTTGCTCGTCAAGTACAATCACCTGAGCATTTATGATACAGAGAATAGAAAACGGACGAATTTGCCTTACCCTGAATCATGGTTTAAAGAGGTTATCAAATATCACAACCTGGAACCGCAAAAGCCAGCAAAAAAGTGAAGAGCCCGAATGTTGAAACTTACTGAATAATAATTATAGCTTCATATAATTTTTTAAGCTTGTCCCAAAGTGAGGAGGTAAAAGATGAATTTAAAAAAGTTATTTTTAATCGTGTGCATATTGTTTGCTACAGGGATCTTACTCAGTTCCCAGGTATCTACAACGCCAGAATGTGAAAATTGTGATTCGGACCTGGCAGAGTTTCCAACTGATGGCTGTACTGTAATCATCGTCGGAAAAGATGCCTCGGTGGATGGCTCTGTAATGACCACCCATACCTGTGATTGCAATATGTGTGACTGGACCTGGCGTTATGTGCCTGCAGCAGATCATGAATCCGGCTCGGTGCGCAAAATCTATCACATATCACAGTATGAGACATGGCCCCCAGCGGAAGGGCTTAAATGGGAAAAATATAAGGATGACTTTACCGGTCTTGAAATTCCTCAAATACCACATACTTATGCTTATTTTCATGGGATGTTCGGGTACATGAATGATCAGCAACTGGCTATATCGGAATCAACTATCGGTTGCCGCGATAAGATGAAAAATTCGACTCCCTCTGCCAAAATTGACCTGTCAATGCTGACCCTACTTGCTGTGGAGAGATGCAGGACAGCACGCGAGGCCATCAGGTTCATGGGGAAAATAACCGAAAAGCACGGATACGGATTTCACGACGATGGAGAGATGCTCGCAGTATCTGATCCGAACGAAGTCTGGATCTTTGAGATTATGCCCGTTGGGCCGTTGTGGACCCCGAAAAGTGGTAAGCCAGGCTCAATATGGTGCGCCCAGAGAGTGCCTGATGACCACGTCAGTGTCTGCCCGAATGAATCCAGGATAGGAGAAATCAATCTCAAGAATCCGGATTACTTCATGGCTTCCTCGAATGTCATCTCTTATGCCGTTAAGAACGGCTACTATGACCCAAAGATTGGTGAACCCTTTAACTGGAAAAAAGCCTACTCTCCTAGTGAGTATAGCGCGACCAGCTCCAGAGGAACGCGTGTCCGTCTCTGGCGATTTTTTGATATTGTGGCTCCCTCCAGCAAAATCAGCCCGGATACACCTAACATGGAGCTTCCCTTCTCGGTAAAGCCAGATAATAAACTTTCGGTACAGGATGTGATGAACATCACCCGGGATAAGTGCGAAGGCACACCGTTTGATCCGGTTAGAGGTCTTCAAGGCGGACCATTCAAGAACCCGAACTACCTTCCCCGACCTTTTAAACTTGATGATCTGACCTATAATACCACCCGATTCATAAGTGTGAACAGAGCAGAATACGTAACCGTCACCCAGTGCAGGGACTGGTTGCCGGATATAATCGGAGGGATAGTATGGCTGGCATTTGGCGCTCAGGACACATCCTGTTTCATGCCTCTTTATGCTGGCATTACCAAAATACCGGAGTCATTTAAGATCGGAGACCACTGGGAATTCGACAGGAAATCTGCGCGCTGGGCATTTGATTATGTGGATTTTCATGCGCAGGTGGTCTACTCGCATGCCATCAAAGATGTAAGAAAGGCTCAAGAAAAGTGGGAAGGGAGCGCTGTAGCTAAGACACTCACCGTCGATAAATTCGCTCATGAACTCTATAAGAAGGACCCAGCCGAAGCAAGACAATTTTTAACCGACTACTGCGTAAATAATGCGAACAGAGTTATCGATGCCTGGTGGGAACTAGGTGACCAATTGCTCGTCAAATACAACCACTTATGGCTTTATGACATCAAAACGAGAAAAACGAACAAATTAGAGTTTCCTGAATGGTGGCTCAGGGAACTCGTCAAGTATGATAAGCTGGAGCCACAGGAACCACCCAAAAAGAAGGAAGACAAATAATTTTGTGCTGTAAGGAGATGGTGTTTCAAATGAAAAAATTAAAGATATTAGGTTTAACTTTGCCCCTCTCTTTTATTCTTTTCCTCGGTCTAACGATGCCTGGTTTTGCAGAGACAGAAATCTCTAAAGCTAAATTGCCTGTGCTAACAACTTCTGCCGGTCAAAGCCCAGATGTTACAACAGTGAACATCGTTCTCGAAGAGGCAGGAATAAAATACGATTACTGCGACGTGCCTAATGTTGAAATTGTTGATGCGGGAGTAGGCCTTGCAGGAAAAGAATCCGGTACTGGCTTTCATGTTGAGATTTATACCGACATGGAAAAATTTCCTGAAGGCACTCCTTATAAAACAGTGATTATAGCTATCGGGGCCAGCTTAAAAGGTATGGGAGCATCAGGCCTCACTGTAGAAAAAGAAGTAAGCCGGTTGAAAAAGATCATTGATAATTGTAAGAAAAAAAAGATCTTCATCATTGCCGTACATGTTGGAGGTACTTCAAAAAGAGGTGCTCCGGGCAGCGACAACGAAAGAATGATCGACGCGGTAGCTCCTTACGCAGACTATCTCATAGTATCCGGAGATGGGAACAAGGACGGACGGTTTGATACTATAGCTAAAGATAATGAAATCCCTCTGACTCAGATCGAGTACGCTCTGGACCTGGTCGACATCTTCAAACAGGTTTTTAAGTAAAATTCGGGGTTAGACCTTTCATACTTTTATTATTTGCAGGCTTGATGAATCAAGCCCCTATAAACGAATCAAGCCAACCTGTAGAGAATACAAAAAAAACTATAATATAAATTCATTTTCATTGTTCCCTGGCGATGCTTGCATCATGTAAAATTAGCGTTGACTTTTCTTCTTCTTAATTGAAAATTAGCCAAGCAGCAACAATCCAAATAAGGCAAAACTCTCCAGCCTAAAATTTCATTAAGAAAGAATAGGTTTGTTGACAGCCGGCACACTTTTATGTTTTTATGTTTTAGAATCTTTTCTGTATGAAATTTTGACTTCTTTAGATTATGGAGGAAGGAAGGAAACCGAATCGCCAGGATTATGCTGGTCGAAATATAGCTACTTATTCATAAGATTGTCAGGAAATTTAATATATAGGAGAAAGTTTAATGCGACATATTCGAGCAAAACAATACGAGAATCCTCCTGCTTATATTACGACTAAAACCTCACCTATAGATCCTATTCCGGAAGATTCTTTAATCTGTGATTATGGCATCGACACTTTATCCGAAGGAGCATCTTCAGATCTGCATTACCATGATTGTGATGAATGGTGGATCATCATCAGCGGCCGTGCCCTCGTTACTGGTTCATTTGATTCTACCGAGGCCGGTCCAGGTGATATGATATTCACTCCCATGGGAGAAACCCACAGGGTTGAAGCTCTCAGCCTAGTGACTCTCGCCTGGTTTGAAGGTCCTCTTAGGGGCCGAAAACGCAAAGGGCATCTCCACCTTGATACCGAAGAGATAGAAAAATTGTATTAGGAAGCCTGACCCCGTTCTATTGTTGTGTTTCTGCTTCTACTCTGCCTCCTAAATGCTTGCCAAGAAATTTCTCCATTGCCCTGTAGAAATCAAATCGATTCTCTTCGTTGCGGAAACCATGTCCTTCATTTTCTTTTACCATATATTCAACCTCAATACCCCGTTTTTTCAGGGCTTCCACGATCTGGTCTGATTCCTGTTTATTCACCCTGGGATCATTGGCCCCTTGAGCTACAAACAAGGGAGCTTTAATTTTATCAGCATGGAAAATGGGGGAAGTTCTCTCCAACAATTCCTTATCCTTTTCGGGATGACCAATCATTTCGTACATCATCTCCCTCATTGGTTCCCAATAGGGTGGAATGGTCTTTAATATTGTAAACCAGCTAGAAACACCAACGTAATCCACACCGCAAGCATATAGATCAGGAGTAAATGCTACTCCTGCCAGAGTGCAGTACCCTCCGTAAGAACCGCCGTAAATACCGATACGTTCCGGATCAGCAATTCCCTGTTCTATCAGCCATTCTACTCCGTCGGTTATATCATCCTGTATGGCCAGTCCCGATTGTTTAAAACCGGCTTCCCAGAACTTGCGTCCATAGCCGGTAGAAGTTCTGAAATTCACCTGCAAGACTGCATAACCTCGATTAGCAAGGAATTGCACATCTGACCTATAGCCCCACGTATCTCTGGCCCAGGGACCACCATGAGGATTGACGACAACAGGAAGCTTATTAGCTTTCATGCCCTTGGGCACGGTTAAATATCCATGAATGGTTAATCCATCCCGTGATTTGTAAGTGATCGGCTTCATTTCAGACAACTCATCTTCATTCAGCCAGGGACTGATATCCACCAGCTTTTTGAAGTCATTCGTATCGCGATTAAAGTAATAATAGGAGCCAAGCGATCTGTCGCTGTAGGTTCTCACCAGGACTTTCCTCTCATCTTTACTTCGGCTTACGATAAAAACTTCATACCCTGGAAGCCGCTCTTCAAGTCCTTTCTGCAATGTCTTTCTCTCATCATCAAAGAAATGATAATGTCCTTTATCGACCGTATAAGTGACGCCTGTAATTTTCTTCCGCTTATCCGATTTTAATAAACCAGCAACATCAACTTCAGGGTGTTCGTATAATAATTTAGTGTGTTTTTTATTTTTGATATCGTATTCATATATAGCTGTTTTATCCCGGCCTATATTGGAAGCAACATAAAGGTTTTTATTGTCGAACGTAAAGAATAAAGGTGACATGGATTCTTTGAAATTTGTTGTAACCAAAGCCTGGAACTCATCTTTTTCGGTATCACGGTAAAGAACACTTTGGTTAACACCATCTGAGGTCACAGCTACTCTCAAATTGCCGTCATGATCGGTATACCATTCCATGATATTTCCTGGATTTTGAGCTACCATATTCATCTTGCCTGTGACGACGTTTATACGGTAAGCATCAAACACACGAGGATCACGCTTATTCATCGAGATCAGCATGTGCTCGTCATCATTTTTTAGCCTATCAATCAGCCCCACTCTCACTTTTTCAAAGGGCGTAAGCTCTTTGCGATTAGAGCCGTCAATGTTGACTGCGTATAATCTGAAGTTTTCGTCCCCTGCAGTATCCTGCACATAAGCGATGCGATTATTATTTGCCCAATAATAGCCGGCAATATCTCTTTCCGTTGCACCGGTAATACGTGTAGCCTCTTCTTCCCCTATTTTTTGCACATGAACATTTAGCCGATTTTCCCAAGGTTTCAAAAAGGCGAGGTGGCTTCCATCAGGAGAAAGCCCAAACACAGCACTTTCAGGGTTCCGGAAAAAGTCTTTCATAGGAACAATGCGAGGCAGTTCCTCCTGGGGAGCACATCCAAAAATAAAAATAGATGCAACTACCAGTAATGAGATAATTCGTGTACGCATAATTTCCTCCCTTAATTAAATTGAAAAAATAATATATCATCCTCTTTTTTTTAACAAGCGGAAAAACGAGGATGCCAACTAAAATCTAAAAATGTACTATCTAAAGTTTGGAAATGTACTATTTAGACTCTCAAAGTGCTCTAAATATGGTCTTAAATTCTAAGCCTTTATTTATTTAACTTTTGACATCAAATTTTTCCTTTGCTAAAGTAGACGTTCGATTAATCAAACGCCTGCATAAGGCTTTTCTATGGTTATCGTGGAAGCGGAGTGCTTTGACAGACAGAAAAACAAATTTCTACCCCCTGATCGGGAAAAGGAAGGATTTCATGCGCAAGAATAGGAATCTTATTTCACTTTTTCTTTTAATAGCGCTATTGGCCACACCTGTTTTAGCCCAGCGCAAAATAACAACACCCAAAAAACACTTTGGATTTACTCCAGGGGACGATTACCTCCTGGCCAACTACTCTAAATTCATGGCTTACTTTAAAAAACTTTCCCTGGAATCCAATCGGCTTTCTCTTGACGGAATCGGGATAACAGCTGAAAAACAGCCGATGTATATGGCCATCATCACTTCTCCAGAGAATCAAAGGAAAATCAATCGTTATAAAGATATTTCAAAGAGCCTGGCGTTAGCTGAAGGACTTACTGATAGCGAGGCTCGAGAACTAGCTTCTGAAGGAAGGGCTGTAGTCTGGATTGATGGAGGCTTGCACGGAACTGAAGTGTTGGGAGCGCAGCATCTGATAGAGCTTATCTATCAAATGGTGACCCGAAATGATCCTGAGACGCTGAGAATCCTGAATGATGTCATTTTGCTGGTCATCTGCTCAAATCCAGATGGAATGGAGTTGGTTTCAGACTGGTATATGCGGGAAAAGGAACCAACCAAGAGGTCTACAAGGGGGCTTCCCCGCCTGTATCAGAAGTACATCGGCCACGATAATAATCGTGACTTTTACATGGTCACACAACCTGAGACTGAAGCTTTAAACCGGGTGTTGTACCGCGAGTGGTTTCCTCAAATCGTGTACAACCAGCATCAATCTGGTCCAGCAGGAACAGTTTTATTTGCTCCTCCGTTCCGCGATCCGTTCAACTACTGCTTTGATCCCCTTGTTCCTTTGGGAATCGAGTTCGTCGGAGCTGCAATGCACACCCGTTTCGTTACCGAAGGCAAAGCAGGAGCCACAATGAGATCAGGAGCAAAATATTCGACCTGGTGGAACGGCGGACTTCGGACATCTACTTACTTTCACAACATGATCGGCATTCTAACAGAAATCATCGGGAATCCCACGCCTATGGAAATTCCGTTTCTTCCTCAAAAACAACTCCCTAAAAATGATCTTCCTGCTCCGATTGCTCCGCAGAAATGGCATTTCCGCCAGTCAATTGAGTACTCGATTACAGCTGACAGGGCAATTCTCGATCTGGCTTCCAAACACCGCGAGGATTTCCTGTTTAACATCTATCTTATGGGAAAAAACTCCATTGAACGGGGAAGCCGCGACCACTGGACGATCCATCCGCAACGGATTGCAGCCGTCGAGGAAGCAATCAAAAAAGATAAAGCGCAGCGAGTAGGCTCAGGCCGAAACCGAGGCTATCCGCGCAAATATTATGATATGCTTTTCGATCCTGCTGAACGTGATCCCCGAGCGTACATTCTTCCCTCTGATCAGCCTGACTTTTTAACTGCGACCAAATTTGTGAATACTCTCATCAAGAATGGAATAACCGTTCTTCGAGCAGACGATCCCTTCAAGGTGGGCGATAAATCCTATCCTGCTGGTTCTTATATCGTTAAGGCCGCTCAAGCCTTCCGTCCCCACATCCTCTCCATGTTCGAACCTCAAGATCATCCAGATGACATCCCGTATCCGGGCGGAACACCGATTCCTCCTTACGATAATGCTGGCTGGACTTTGGCTTATCAAATGGGAGTGGAATTCGACCGGATTTATGAAAGTGTCGAAGGCCCCTTCGAAAAGATTGAAGACATTGCCCAGCCCCCTGCTGGAAAGGTCACACAGAGCAAGAATACCGTTGGCTTTCTCTTAGACCACAGAGTCAATGATGCCTTTATTGCCATCAACCGCCTCCTTCGAAAAAAGGAAGAAGTGTACTGGTTAAAAGAGGCTTTTCAGGTTGAGGAAAAGACATACCCTGCTGGCACGATCTACATCCCAGCCAAGTCATCCATTTTGCGCCGACTCGGGAATATAGCCAAGGAGATCGGACTGAATTTTGAGGGCATAGATTCCAAACCCTCAGGCGAAGCTATCCGTTTACGACCAGTGCGCATTGGGTTGTGGGATCAATATGGAGGGTCAATTCCTTCCGGCTGGGTACGGTGGCTACTTGAGCAGTTTGAGTTCCGGTTTAAAGTGGTTTACCCTGCTACCCTTGATGCTGGCAATTTGAATAAAAAATACGATGTACTAATCTTCGTTAGAGGCGCTATTCCCCTCAGCGACAGTCCAAGCAAGACTCGCTTTCGTTCCTCTCCTCAGCCTAAACCAGCAAGTATTCCTTCAGAATTCCGCAAACGACTCGGTAATGTTACCGTGGCTAAAACAGTTCCAAAGTTACTTGAATTCATAAAAAATGGTGGCACTTTGCTAGCGATCAGCAGCTCCACAAGCATCGGATACCACGCCGGTTTACCTATTACCAATGCTCTCGTTGAAAAGCTTCAGGATGGGAAGGAAAAACCCATTCCCAAGGAAAAATATTTCGTACCTGGCTCAATTCTTCAAGTAAGCGTCGATAACACCAATCCTCTGGCCTACGGCCTACCCGGGAAAGTAGATGTATCTTTCAATAACAGTCCTGTCTTTCGGATAAAACCGGAAGCTGCCAAAGAAGAAGTGCGCTCAGTAGCCTGGTTTGAGAACGAGGATCCCCTGCGAAGTGGCTGGGCCTGGGGAAAGAATTACCTGTATGGAGGCATTGCAGTTATTGAGGCCGATGTGGGTCAAGGTAAGCTTTTCTTGTACGGACCAGAGATTACCCGCCGAGCCCAACCCCATGGAACTTTTAAATTCCTGTTCAACGGAATTTACTATGGAGGATCAACTACAGTAGAGCTCAAATAGCCCCATCTTTAAAAGAGTATTCTAATATAAACGCAATATTTATTTTTACAATGTCATTGCGGACCCTTAAAGGGCGTGACAATCTCTTAAAGGGTTGCTGATGAATCAATACAGAGAACTACTTTTGCTGCAAGAAAAGAATGAAGGGCTATCCCTTCAAACCCTGAATCCGGAGACCTTGCTCTAGTGCTATGACTCAGACTTAACGACGTTCTTAGCTACGGGTCCTCGATCGCTCTCTTCCACGTCAAAACTTACTTCTTCACCTTCAGCGAGGGTTTTGAACCCCCCCATGGTGATAGAAGAAAAGTGAACAAATATGTCCCGACCTTCTTCCTCTTTAATGAATCCGTATCCTTTTTTGTCGTTGAACCACTTTACAATCCCTTTTGGCAAAGCGTCGACCTCCTTTAAAAATTTTTCTCTTATGGTCCCAAGCCTTAGGTCGCGGCTCTGTCACAGGGGAAAATCCTTTAGAGCAAAGCCAACCCCCGATAAAGCAGGGCCATTTCTTATGACTAAATACAATTTATAAATTAAAAATAAAATTTATTCAAGGAAAAAATAACCTTTTATTTATGCTATTAAATGCCCATTTCGCCTATTTCCTACCATTTTAGGCCTGCTGTGAGGGGAAGATAAGGGTGCTTGTTCCCATGTAAGCCCATGTATTATTTTTAAGCACTCGAATATGTCTGATCATGGAAAGCATCTCTAAATCCTTTAACACTCATTGATAAAGCATGGGTTTTGGGAAATATCTGCAGCGACCATTGAAGATTTAGCCTTCGGAATTCGCTCTTCGAGGAAACACGACGGAGGAGGGCGTCGAGTATGTCTGAGCAGAGCGAGTTACGCAGACGCCGAGAAGAGCGAATGGAGAATGGCGTTAAAAATCTGAAGGGAGCTAGGCTATTTTCCAAAACCTTCCTTACTATCTACTTTTTTGACAAAAGCTATTAATTAAATATACTTGTAGCTGATTTAAGCCTTAGGAAAAGAATACATCCAAAAGAATGTTTTTAAGAATTGAGAAAAATATAAAATCTGCCTATAATGGGCATCTTATTGCCAGAGAGAATTCATATTAGATATTGAAATTATTGCTGAAACGACTTTGCTTTGTAATTTCTTAGATTATTTATAAACTTAAAAGAAAAAAGGAAGAGGAGGGATTTTTCGCATGAGGAATTTAAGGTCAGGTATTGAATTTATAGTGGCGATTCCTTCCTACATGGAAGCGGATACCATATCCTTTGTTACAAAGCAGGTCGATCTTGGGCTCGCAAAATACTATAGCAATCTCAACTCAATTATTCTTAACGTTGATAACAATAGCGAAGACGACACAAAGGGAGCATTTCTTTCTACGAATACCAAAAATCCTAAGCACTACATTACGACTCCTGAAGGAGTGAAAGGCAAAGGAAATAACTTCCTTAATTTTTTAAAATTTTCGAAAAGCCATTCTGCTACTCTAAAGGTAGCTTTAACTGTTGATGCTGATCTGCGTTCGATTACTCCTGAGTGGGTAAAGTACCTGGGTGAGCCAATTCTCAAGGGATATGATTACACTTTGCCCCTGTATTCTAGGCATCAATTCGATGGAACGATAACCAATCATATCTGCTTCCCGCTGCTCTATGGTTTACTGGGTGAACATTTGCGTCAGCCTATTGGTGGTGAGTTTGCCTTTTCCCCTGCACTTATGAATCACTGGCTGAAGCAAAAATGGAATTCTCAGGCAAGACAGTATGGGGTTGATATCTTCATGGCACTCCACGCTATTTTCGGCAACTTCAAGATTTGCGAAACAGGCCTTGGGGCAAAAAAACACAAAGCCAGCGCGCCAAAACTCGGACCTATGTTTACTCAAGTGATTACAACATTATTCGATCTCCTTCTCTCCAGAGAGTCATCCTGGATGAGTATTCCAATGACAAAGCCTAAGACTAAAAAAAGATTTGGCCTCCAAGGCTTTGGTCTACCGCAGGAATTGAAGATCGACATGAGAGAGCTAAAAGATAAATTGAGGGAAGAATACTATCCAAGAGAAAAGCTCCTCAAAAGAATTCTAAGTGATTATGCCAGTTCAAGCCTGGCAAAAATGTTTGAACACGATGTTTACAACATTGACATTCTGATGTGGACCCAGCTGGTTTACCAGCTGCTCTTTTCTTATAGGAATGGCTCTGCAAAAGCCAGGAAAGATATTGTAGAAGCCCTCAAGCCGCTCTATTTCACACGCTCAGTAACTTTTGATTACATGACGTGGCGCTACTCTCCAAAGTATGTTGAAGAAGCAATACTCGAACAGGCCAAGGCCTTTGCAGCTCAAAA
>DRHQ01000157.1 GCA_011049545.1 Candidatus Aminicenantota bacterium
ATTGCGATCCCTGGGTTATATGGCAGGCGAATTTTCAGGGGGAACCTCAATAAAGGATCTCCCAGATCCCAAAGATAAAATCAACGAATACAGCATGTTTGCTCATGCCAGAAGGTATGAATATGAGAAAGATTATGAAAGAGCAGAAAGGAATTATAAGGAGTTATTGCGTTTAAATCCCGATATCCCCTGGAATTATGTTCACCTGGCCCTCTTGTACGAAAAAATGGAGAGGCTCGATGAGGCTATCCAAATCATGGAGCAGGGAAGAAAACGGATTCCCGATTCAATAGTTATTCTTTCAAGACTCAGCCTGTTTTACATGAAGAAAATAAAACCTGAAGAAGCATTCGAAACAAGTCAGGTCATCTTGAGGATAGACCCGAAATATTTTGATGCGTTGTATATATCGGGAATTACCCTTGTAAACATGGGGAAGTGGATGGAAGCTTTAGATTATTTTAAGAAGATCTTGGAGATTGAACCGGAAAATAAATCGCTCAGGATGCAGTACGCCTATTGCTTAACCGCCCTTGATAGAGGGAGAGATGCCCTGAAAGTCTATCTGCATTTAAAAGAGGAATACCCTGACGATCCTACAGTCTATCGTGAACTTGGAATACTGTATGACTCAATGGGAGATTCGGAAAAAGCCCTAGAGAACCTCAGGAAGGCCGTTGATCTCAATCCTTCTCCTAACACCTATTTCAATTTTGCTGTTGCCCTGGAAAAAAGTGGGGACTTAAAAGAAGCCATCCATTATTTGAGGTTGTATCTAGAAACGACGCGTGAGGGTAATACTTCCAGAAAAGAGCAAGCGAGGAAGGCGTTGACCCAATGGGAGGCACGCCTCCCACTACGTTGAAAGAATTGTGTTATCAATTTCAGCCCTAAATTTCTTATAAGATAAACAAATGGGGAGATAAGACTATGTTTTGGTCCAAGACTGAACCCAAAAAAAAATTAAAACGATTTGGATTGATTCCTTTACTGGTCATCCTGATTTCTGTTTGTGTTTTTTTCAATTTTTTGAAAGCGGCAAACAAAGTCAGAAAAGATGGCAACTTAAATGTCCTCCTTGTAACTCTGGATACTACGCGTGCTGACAGAATCGGCTGCTATGGCTATGAGAAGGCAAAAACACCAAACTTGGATTTATTAGCTTCAAAGGGAGTAAGATTTGCGAATGCCTATTGCCAGGTTCCTCTGACTCTGCCCTCTCACTGTTCCATTTTGACGGGAACCTACCCTATCTATCATAGAGTTCATAATAACGGATTTTATTTCCTGAATTCTGATTATTTGACCCTTGCAGAAATCTTGAAAGACAAGGGGTTCAAAACAGCGGCCTTTGTGAGTTCCTTCACTGTTGATTCCCGTTTTGGCCTCAATCAAGGTTTCGATGTTTACGATGACAAGTTCCATGCAGAGTTAGCGTTGAAGAATTTCAGGTCAGAAAGAAAGGCTGAAAAAGTCTTTGCTGTTTTTTCGGATTGGTTAGACGGAAACTATGACCAAAAATTCTTCTGCTGGCTCCATTTTTTTGATCCTCACAGCCCTTATGATCCGCCTTCCCCGTTTAAAGATCAATTTTCAGACAGCCCTTATG
>DRHQ01000158.1 GCA_011049545.1 Candidatus Aminicenantota bacterium
AATAAAATAGGATCCTCCCAAGGGATCAATACAATTGATCACGCCACTCTCATGAGCGATGATCTGCTGAGTTCTCAGAGCAATAGTCACAGCCTCTTCCGAGGGTAAAGCATAAGTTTCGTCAAGAGAATTTGTATGGAGGGATTGGGATCCACCTAAAACTGCGGCCAGAGCTTGGATGGCAACTCTTACAACATTGTTATTAGGCTGTTGGGCCATCAAAGAGGCACCCGATGTCTGAGTGTGAAACCTCAGCCACCCGCACCTCTGATCCTTTGCTCTAAACCTTTCCTTCATCACTTCTGCCCAAATTTTTCGGGCCGCTCGAAATTTGGCAATTTCCTCAAAAAAATCATTGTGAGCATTAAAGAAGAAGGAAAGTCGAGGCACAAACTCTTCGACATCAAGTCCTCTATCCTGTGCCCACTCCACGTACTCGATCCCATCCCTGAGAGTAAAAGCCAGTTCCTGGACAGCCGTAGATCCCGCTTCCCTTATATGATAGCCTGAAATGGAAATGGTATTCCACCTGGGAACTTCTTGGGATCCGTATTCAAAGGTGTCAACAATCAGTTTCATAGAAGGTTCTGGAGGGAAAATGAAGGTTTTTTGAGCGATATATTCCTTTAGAATATCATTCTGAATCGTTCCCGAGATTATTTTTGGAGAAACGCCCTGCTTTTCAGCAACAGCAATATACATGGCCCATAAAACTGCAGCAGGGGCATTTATAGTCATGGATGTCGATATTTTTTCCAGGGGAATCTCGTTAAAAAGAATTTCCATATCCGCCAAGGAATCTATCGCTACTCCGCATTTCCCTATTTCTCCCTGAGCTAGAGGATGGTCAGAGTCAAGACCCATTAAAGTAGGAAGATGGAAGGCAACACTCAATCCTGTTTGTCCATGAGAGAGAAGATATTTGTACCTTTTATTTGTGTCTTCAGCCGTCCCGAAACCTGAAAACTGTCTCATGGTCCACAGGCGGCCGCGATACATGGTCGGATGGATTCCTCTGGTATACGGATATTCCCCGGGAAAACTCAATTGCTTCAAGTAATCGAAACCATCAAGATCAAGAGGTGTGTAAAGCTCTTTAATTTTTTTCCCTGAAATCGTTGTGTATTCCATCTTCTTAGAAGAAGCCTTTTTCAATGCCTTATCGTACTTTTCCGCTTTCCAGTGGCTAAATGAGTGTTTCAAGCTCACCTCTGGGGAGATATTCTTTTTCAAATGAGTCTCACTCCTTTTTCCTTATTTCTTGTCTGGGTAATTTTCATATTTTATATTTGCAGAGTGCCCTATTACAGTCAATAGCTATACAAGATGATTCAAGGGGTGATTTTTCCTCCTCAATTATCACCTCAAAAGGGTATGTTATACCACCAGTTTCAGGTGACAATTCTAAGGAAGTAGTTAAAAATTTCAGGGCAGCGTTTTGCAGAAAGCAATATTCCCTTGAAATTAATCAAATTATTTTTGTTCTTCTGTAACTTTAAAAACTGCATCGTTCTCTCTCACAGAGTTTTCCACTTTTATTCCTACTGGCTCACCTTGTTTTACTTTATCTACAGGATCGTGCTCCATCTGCATTGATTCTATTTTTTGGTAAAAATCAGAGGTGTGTCCTTTGACGTGGATTGTATCGCCAACCTGAAGAGTTCCCTTGGATAATTCTAAAATTCCTACATTTATTTTGGAGAAATAGTGAGTGATTTTTCCAATCTCTTCCTCCATGAAGGCCTCCTTCTTGAAAGGTTATTTAAAATTACCAGAATCATTCGAATTTCGCAAGCGATTTCCTAAGAGAGCATTTGGGGATGGATGAAGCGACCTTAAAAGAAAGGCTCAGGCAATATGGTTAAAAAGCACGTTGCTTTTGCCCCAAGGCTTCGCTCTCCTCTGGGGTCAGACTTTGTCATCATGTTGAGAGTTGGACTCCATTTTGTTTTTGAACACTACCGCACGATAAAGCCTGACCCCGCGTGCCCGCTCAGCCTTCCTCACGGTTTTTTCACCATACAGCCTTCGCCAAGCTAGGAAACCCAACCGAGTCAGGCAGCAAGTCGTCTGAGCAGAGCGAGCCATTGGATTTATTTTAGAGATAATTATCCATCTCATCGAATTGATGATATCGATAGACCTCATCCTCATGAGGAAGTATCTTTTCTTTAAAGACCGAGAAGTATTCCTCAGGATTAGGAAGTTTACCCGAAAGTGCTGCTACGGCAGCCAGTTCTGCCGATCCAAGGTAAACGCATGCTTTATCTCCTATGCGGTTATCAAAGTTTCGAGTGGAGGTTGAAATAACAGTTGATCCAGGACTAACCCTGGCCTGATTTCCCATACAAAGGGAACAGCCGGGGATTTCAGTCCGGGCGCCGACGCTGGAATAAATCGAATAATACCCCTCTTTCATCAGCTGAACCCTATCCATTTTTGTGGGGGGCGTTAACCAGATACGAGTGTTTAGGTATCCTGCACCATCAAAAATCTTTCCGGCTGCCCGGAAATGTCCGATGTTAGTCATGCAGGACCCGATGAAGATCTCGTCGATCTTGTCACCTGAAACATCAGAAAGGAGTCTCACATCATCAGGGTCATTGGGGCAAGCCACGATCGGCTCCCTTATATTTGCAAGGTTTATCTCAAGAACGGCTGCATACTTAGCATTAT
>DRHQ01000159.1 GCA_011049545.1 Candidatus Aminicenantota bacterium
CAGATGGCTCAGCCACAGGCGGAGGCCTGGTAAATATCTCAAGCGGTGTGGGAACTTTGGACATCAATGATACAGTGGCAGAAACAGTCAACCTGAGCCTGACCGATAGCGAAACAACATTGCTGACTGTCTCAAGCACTCAAGACGTAGTGTTCAGCCCGGCTGCGGCCAGCCAGTTTGTGATCCTCAATCCGGCGGACTCGACAGCCGGAACGGCAACAACAGTTACCGTCCAAGCCCAGGACGCCAACAATAACGTAGATACTTCCTATGACAATGACGTGACCTTAGTCGCAGATGGCTCAGCCACAGGCGGAGGCCTGGTAAATATCTCAAGCGGTGTGGGAACTTTGGACATCAATGATACAGTGGCAGAAACAGTCAACCTGAGCCTGACCGATACACAAGGGACACTGTTGGATGTCACAAGCACTCAGGACGTACTATTCAGCCCGGCTGGGGCCACCCAGTTTGTGATCCTCAATCCGGCAGACTCGACAGCCGGAACGGCAACAACAGTTACCGTCCAAGCCCAAGACGCCAATAATAACGTAGATACTACCTATAACGATGACGTTACCTTAGTCACAGATGGCTCAGCCACAGGCGAAGGCCTGGTAAATATCACCAACGGTGTGGGGACTTTGGCCATCAATGATACAGTGGCAGAAACAGTCAACCTGAGCCTGACCGATAGCGAAACAACATTGCTGACTGTCTCCAGCACTCAAGACGTAGTGTTCAGCCCGGGTGCGGCCAGCTACTTCACGGTGACAGGCAGCAGCTCTATGAATGCCGGAGGCTCGCAGTCGATCACCATTACTGCCTATGACCAGTATGGCAATGCGGCTGCAGGCTATACAGGCGATAAAACATTAACCTTCTCAGGTGCCGGTTCTTCGCCTGCTCCTGCCACCGGTCCTACTTGCACGAACAAGGCTGGCCAAGATACAGCCTTTGGTTCTCCTACTGTGGTCACCTTCTCCGCTGGTGTAGGAGGCACCAGCACCATGAAACTTTATAAGGCAGAAAACGCCCACATAAAGGCCACAGAAGGCTCTATTGCCACCTCAGGTGCCAATGATCTGGATGTAACTGTCTCTGCAGGTACCAAGGATAAACTTCTCTGGGTTACTCAGCCATCAACTCCAGTTGCTGCAGGTGCCACCTGGGCTTCCTTTAGTATAGAGATAACCGACGCATTTGGGAACAGGACAGCTGACACTGATGATGTCACTGCCGCTCCTTCAGCTGGCTCATTTGGTGGAACTCCCACCAAGGCAGCAGCTGCAGGCCTGGCCACCTTTACTGATATTACCTATGCTGACGCTCTCACCATTACTGTAGGAGGCTCATCTGGTACTCTTACATCCACCCCTGCTTCCGGGAGCGTTGTGGTCGCAGCAGCAGCTGCCGACTACTTCACGGTGACAGGCAGCAGCTCTATGAATGCCGGAGGCTCGCAGTCGATCACCATTACTGCCTATGACCAGTATGGCAATGCGGCTGCAGGCTATGAAGGGTCTAAATCACTGACGTTCTCAGGTCCCGGTACTGCCCCTGACGGCACTGCGCCCACAGTAGAAACTACAGCGATTGGTACAGCAGTCAGTGTTAACTTTACCGCTGGAGTCAGTGATACCGGTGCTGCAACGTTGATCGCCTACAAGGCTGAGTCTATCTCTGTTGATGTCAGTGATGGGCCGATCGGCTCCTCCGGGGATCCTTCCTATGATCTAGATTTAGCGGTTAATCCTGGTGCAGCGAATAATCTTGCTTATAGCCAGCAGCCCACCAATACAGTGGCTGGTTCACCCATTACTCCTGCAGTGACAGTAGAGGTCAGAGACCAGTGGAACAATGTTCACACCTCTGACAACACCACGAGTTTAGGGATAGCCATTAATTCTAATCCTCTTGGAGATGGGGCTTTCTCCGGTACGACTCCTCGGACTGCATCAAGCGGTGTGGCAACGTTTAACGATTTAAGCATAGATAAGACTGGAGATGGATACACCCTGGATGCCACCTCTGGAGGCCTTACCACTGCTACCTCTAGTGGATTTAATATAATCGCTCCACCCACAATCCAGTTTACCTCTGCAAGCTCTAGTGGAGATGAGGGGACAACCCCTGTCAATCCGGAATTGATGCTGTCTGCAGTATCCGGTCAGGATGTAACCGTGGATTATACTCTCAGTGGAACGGCTACCGGAGGCGGCACGGATTACACCCTGGCAGCGGGCACGGCCACAATCACCGCCGGTAGCACCACCACCAACATCATCCTCACCATAGTCGATGACCCCCTGGATGAGCCGATTGAAACGATCATTCTCACACTGTCCAATCCCACCAATGCCACTCTGGGCGCGAATACCGTCCATACCTATACCATAATAGATAATGACGCACCCCTTGTCCTCATTATCTCCGGCACAGTGACCAATGGCGGGTCAGGTTTAAGCGGAGTTGTACTCAACGGCCTCCCCGGAAATCCAGCCACAGACGCAAACGGAAATTACAGCGCAGAAGTGGCGGCTGGCTGGTCCGGCAATGTGACTCCCGTAAAATCCGGGTATGCCTTCTCTCCTTCCAGCCAGAATTATGACAACGTTACTTCCAATCAAGCTGGCCAGGATTATAATTATGGGCCTGACTGGAAGCCGCCAGAGAACACGGAGTACAATATGGTTATTAATGGCAGGGTTTATTACAATGCCGGCGTATCAGCATCAGAGGGAGACTGGACAGCCGCTACTGGAACGGAAGGAGAATCAGACGCCCGCACTGCTAGCCAGATCGACGCACCTTCATCAAAGGGAGGCTGGTTAGGCGCCTTTGCCACTGAAGGAGAGCGTGAGTGCCGCGGTGTTACCCTAGTCGATTCCAATGGTTATTTTACCTTGATTGTCTTCAGCAATGTAACTTCCGGTGAAAACATTGCTTTTAAAAATTGGTTTTTGCCTGATGGCCCTGAATATAAGTCTCAAAAAACCCTGGAATTTATAGCCAATATGGTCTACGATGGCCTGGAACTTCACTTCAACAGTCCCGGCTTCCAGTATATAAATCTGGTCAGTGGCTGGAACTGGATCTCGTTCAACACGCTTCCTCAAAATATCTCTCTTGATGCTGTGTTTGCCGCCGTTGCCGGCTCTATAGAACAGGTGAAGACCCAGACCCGGTCAGCCATTCGAGTCAACGGAAGCTGGCTGGGCGACCTCTCTGATATGAGCGGTATCTCTGATGGCCTGATGTACAGGATTAAAACCTCAGCCGCTGCTATATTGGAAGTAGAAGGATCAGCCGTTGTCTATGATACACCGATACCACTGGTAGCGGGCTGGAACTGGACAGCATATCCCCCCCAAGCATCTGAGCAGACAGAGACGGCTGTGAGTTCGATCATGACACAAGCGACTCAGGTGAAAAGCCAGACTCAGTCGGTAGTGAAGATCGGTCAGGATCTGGTAGGAGACCTTGAGCAGATATCACCCGGTAAGGGATATACCATCTGGATGGATGAGCCAGGGACACTGATTTATCCTGAAGGAGGGTCTTTGGAAGCGCGGGGAGTCGAAAGCGAGACTATTCCGAGCAGGTATGTCTCTCTGGACTCCGCCCTGGCCTCCGATTCAAGGAAATGAGAACAACCCGATAGCTTACGAGCATGTTTATAAACTATGGAAAAGAATCCATAGTTTCCAGGGAAAAAAGAGAAGAATTAAAAGATAAAGAATGAAACGAGGAATGGTTCTAAGATATAACTCTCTTAATTTAAACAAGTTAAGGTGGATTCTAAATCAAAATCAAAATCTGGCACGAAGCTTGAACTCTATCCTGAATTCTGAAGGAAAAGTCGGAAAAAAATTCTTTTGCCAAGCAAGATTATCAGTTCGGAAAAGAACGTGCCCCAATGGAAGCTGCTGCTCAGAAAACAGAAGATTGAAGATTTACAGTGAAAACCCTCCAAGGGCGGTAGCCTGCCAAAATTAATTCATCATTTCATATAAACAGTAATTATCTAAAAACATAGATTCATTCTAAAAGAAAGAAAAAAGGCAAAAAGAACATATAATGATAAGTGAAAAGGAAGAAGTTGGGAACTAAATACCAGAGCAAAAAGATAAGCTGACAGAGAAATTGAAAGAGAATTCATAAAGAAAAAATAAAAAAATGGGAGAAATAAAGCAAAAAAGCGGAGATCTCCTTACAGAATTAGATAATGCTTATAAATTGTTAAGAAAAACCCAGGAAGAATTAATCATAAAAGAAAAATTAAGTATTGCAGGAGGATTAGCCGCTGGGGTAGCTCATGAACTAAGAAACTCCCTGAATATTATCGGTATCTCAGTCCAATACCTACATGATAAATTTAATCCTGGAGATGAGAGAAGAGAATTTACTGAAGCTATTATGAACAAGGTTGAAAAATTAAATTCTGTAACCACTGACCTCATCCACTTTGCCCGCCCTCAAAATCCCCGCTTTAAAAAAGGTAACATTCATAAAATTTTAGACCGGACCATTAGCCTGGTTAAATTTAAATGCATTGTCCAAAAAGTAAGTGTGGTTAGAGCTTATGCTGCGAACTTACCCCTTATAGAAATAGATAACGAATTAATGGAACAGGTCGCCTTGAATCTTATAGATAATGCTCTCTGGGCAATGCATGAGAGAGAAAAACTGATAATTTCCACTATGATATTTCCTGAAAATTATTTCATAGAAATAAAATTTACCGATACCGGATGCGGAATCTCTAGGAAAGATATCTCTCGCATTTTCGACCCCTTCTTTACTCTAAGAGAAAATGGAACTGGTTTAGGGTTATCCATTGTTCATCGAATAGTAGAAGAACATAAAGGTTCTATCGAAGTCGAAAGCAAGTTAAAAAAGGGAACTACCTTCAAAATAAGACTCCCTATATCACAAAAGGAATGAAAAATAAAACGAGAGACAAAAAGAAGTCTTTAATGTGGGATCGGAATAAACAGAGATTCAGACTATTCTTAACGGGGAGACCCTTATATGCAACAGATGGATAAGAAAAGGATGTCTTGATTGATTATTAAATTTTCCTTGACAGCAACTCTATTCGCATCTAGTATTTTCATGTAAATGTCAGCTAAGCTTTTATTAAATATTGAAGAAAAAAAACGTTCCTGAAAATACGGAATTTAAATAAAAGTCTTCCCTAAAAAGGGGGAATCATTGGCCCGAGAGAAAATTTTAGTAATCGATGACGAGCCGGATATTGGCTGGCTCTTCTCCAAAATCCTGTCTGAAGAAGGGTACAAGGTCTTAATCTCTCTCAACGGAGAAGAAGGGATTTCCAAGATTAAAAAAGAAAAACCTGATTTAGTCTTTCTAGATTTAAAACTTCCCGGTATGGATGGCATAGAAATCCTTAAAGAAATAAGAACGTTCGATAAAGATTTATTGATAATAGTGTTGACAGCATACGAGACTGTAAAAACTGCTGTTGAAGCCATGAAGCTGGGAGCTTACGATTATCTTTCTAAACCAGTAAATATAGAAAGGATAAAAACTACCATAAAAAATGCTATCAGGACCCAGACATTAATTAAAGATGCGAATCATCTAAAAAAAACAACGGGAAAGATTGATTTTGATCGCATTGTAGGAAATAGCCCCCAGATAAAAGAAGTTCTTGATCTGGTGAAAAAAGTTGCACCTCATGATATTACGGTTTTGCTGCGAGGGGCAAGTGGAACAGGAAAAGAGCTAATTGCCCGAGCAACTCACAATAGAAGTAACCGATCAGACAAGCCTTTTGTCGTTATTGATTGTGCTATTTTGCCCGATACCCTTGTCGAAAGCGAAATATTCGGTCATGAAAAAGGTGCCTTTACAGGAGCAAGTGAAAGAAAGTTAGGTAAGTTCGAACTCGCTCAAGAAGGGACTGTTTTCTTAGATGAAATTGGAAACTTAACTCCTCAGGTTCAAGTGAAACTGCTCAGGGCTATTCAAGAGAGAGAAATCGAGCGCTTGGGTGGCGAAAAACCAATTAAGGTGGATGTTAGGCTCATTGCCGCAACCAATATGAACCTGGAAAAAGATATAAGCGCTGGCCGTTTTAGAGAAGATTTATATTACAGGCTAAATGTTTTTTCCATTCCTCTACCGCCATTAAGAGAGCGATACGGGGATGTGATACTTTTAACAGAGTACTTCTTTAAAGAATCCAATCTAATTTTTAAGAAAGAAGTGAAAAACATATCTCCGGATGTAAAGAAATTATTAACTGCGTACTCCTGGCCAGGCAACATTCGAGAATTAAGGAATGTTATTGAAAGCGCTGTACTTTTGGCAGGCGATACAATTCTTCCTCAACACATGCCCTTAAAAATCCAGGAGGTCTTCAAGCAGGATATCGAGTTACCAGGCACGCTTAAAAAAGTGGGCAAAGAAGCAAAACATAAGGCGGAAAAGGCATTAATTGCAAAAGTATTAAATGAGGTCAACTGGAATAAGAGCAAAGCTTCAAAAATACTGAAAGTGGATTATAAAACTTTGTATAATAAGATAAAAGAGTACAATATTGAAAGAACCTGAAGCTCACAGTTTTTATATATACCTTATTGATCTGCGGGAATATCATTTATCTCGTGTAGCATCAAAATAAATGAGAACTGTAATAAATGGAGCCTGGCCCCATTCATTCATGGCCCCATTCATTCAAGATTGATTCTTCTGTAGGGGCTTGATTCATCAAGTCCACCTTTTAAAATATATTCAATGATTTATAGTCAATGCACGGGTTGGGACACAGTAAATGGAGCCTGGCCCCATTTATTAGAAACCATTGAAAAAATTCCATAAAATATGGTAAAAATTCCATAGGTTTAGAAGAAATAATTATTCCTCTTTTACACATCTTCCCCTAATAAATATCATTTACTCCCATATTATTTAAAATGCAAATCCTGGCATAAAATTTGCACATGCAATTATTGATTTATAAAAAACAAGTTTCACAAATGTACAACATCATGAGAAAAATAGAGGGGCATAGCAACAACCTTCAAAAAACCCCTCCTTCTCCTAAGACGCAATATGCCCCTCTATTTATTTTCTCACTTAGTCCTGAGCACGCCTTTTCATCAACCTGCTCGTAGAGAAATAAGAAAAAAAATGTAAAGGAGAGAAAAATTGGAGAAGATAGACAAAAATAAGAAAAAAGAAAATAGATACTTACCCGGCCAGGTTATAGAAGGAAACGTCATGAAAAATTGCGAGTTTGAAGATTTTATCGATGATTATTTATTGAGCAGATTGGGTGAGGGCAAAGAGAAAGGCTTCGAGGAGCACTATTTTAACTGCCCCTGTTGCTTTGTAAAAATGGTGGAAAGACAGGAGC
>DRHQ01000160.1 GCA_011049545.1 Candidatus Aminicenantota bacterium
ATAGAAGCAGGCATGGATGATTATATAGCAAAACCCTTTAAAGCGGAGGAACTCACGGAAAAGATTGACCGTGTGATCTCCAGAATGAAAAAACACTAAATAAAATTACCGATTAAATCACAAATAAGGAATAAAAATGGCTGAAGAAAAATACCCTGAAAAAGATATGCTTTCTATGGATTATGCATCCGCCCTTGAAAGGGTAGGAGGAGATGAATCTTTTTTGGAAACGCTTCTAGACTTGTATTTCGAAGATTTTCCGGAAAAATACGGGCAGCTCCAAAAGGCTATCGGGCAGAAAGAATTTGACCTGATTTTTAAGCTCGGCCATGGCCTGAAAGGTTCATCAGCAACTTTAAGCTTAACTTTTCTTCAAGAAGCTTCGTTTCACATGGAAATGGCCGGAAAAGAGAAGAATATCAAGAAAGCAAACAAAGCTTTGACCCATTTAGAGGAAGGATTCAAAAGACTAAAAGATTTCCTATCCAAAAAAGAAGGTCAAGTTCAGCTGCAGAAGTAGACAAAAGTCCAATCTTTGCCATGTGTAACCGGTTGAAAAAAAATGAAAAGTGACATTTCTGAAGGACCGCTAATTTTGATCGCAGATGACGACCAGGTTATTCTGCAATTAATAGAAAAAATACTGTCAGACAGCGGCTACAGTGTGGCTACTGCTGATAACGGCAGAAATGCTCTTCTTGCGCTTAATAAAGCTAAACCTGAGCTCATCCTGCTTGATGTGATGATGCCTGAAATGAACGGCTATGAAGTTTGTTCCAGGTTACAGGAAAATCAAGAGACTGCCTATATCCCGGTAATATTTGTCACTGCCCTTGGAGATGAACAGAATAAGGCCAAGGCATTTTCTGCAGGAGGTGCTGATTACCTTGTAAAACCTGTTAACAGAGATACACTTCTTAAGACAGTCGCTATACACTTGAAAACAAAATCCCGTTGGAACAAATTCAAGAAAGAAATATCTACCTGGGATATCGCCCAACCCTTGAATTTTACAAAATTCAAGGATTCATTAGCGAAAAAGATCGACCTTCCTCCTGCCAGAAGAGAAGAATTATCTCAAATCAAGGTTTCTGAACTTTATTCCAGGGCCAATAATTTCAACCTCAATGCAGCAGAGCTTACCCGGTATATTGCTGAATTTTCCGGAATGAATTATCTCCCCAATATAAATCCGGAAAGTGTTCAATTAGGTAAAATGCCCAAACTTTTTTGCAAGAAAAACAACCTTATTCCAATAAAAGACGAATCCGGAAAGAATATCTTTGTGATAAGCAATCCTTTTGACTGGGAGCTTCTCGATTTATTAGGGTCTTATTTTAAAAACCAGCCCTATGACCTTGCCCTTGCCGATCCAAACACGATTACATCTCTTTTCATCGATGAAAGTTTAGAAAAAGAAGAAGCGCCGTCTATTAAAGACAGGGAAGAAATAGAAAAGCCAGGCATAGAGCCCGCTGCAAGCCTCTCTGAACAAGAAAGTGCCGAACACCCGATAATATCCGTTGCTAACAACATGCTTGAATCGGCTGTAAATGAAAGGGCCAGTGACATCCATGTGGAGCCCAAAGAAGGAAATACCGTTGTTCGATTCCGGATTGATGGGAATGTGAAAGAAATGTTTACAATTAAAAAGGAGAAAGGTATCAGGCTCATATCGAGGTTCAAAGTGCTTGCAGATATGGATATAGCTGAGAAACGCAAGCCGCAGGACGGAGCTCTGGCTGCAATCATAGACAATAAAACTTATAATTTAAGGCTGGCCACACTTTCTACCATCTACGGCGAAAGCCTCATCATAAGGTTACTGGCTGCCTACGCAAAGGCTAAAGAGCTTCAAGAACTTGGCATGACAGATGAACAATCAAATACGCTAATTCATTTAGCCAACAGAAACCAGGGACTCATCCTGGTAGTGGGGCCTACCGGTTCAGGAAAAACCACAACCATTTACAGCCTTCTCCATAAAATAGACTACAATAACCGGAGTATTGTTTCCGTCGAAGATCCCGTAGAATACCGCATCCCTTTTATCAACCAGGAGCAGGTCAGGGAAAAAGGGAAAGTTACCTTTGAAGCCCTTCTTAAATCAGTCGTGAGGCAAGACCCGGACGTATTGTTTTTAGGCGAGGTTAGAGATAATTATTCTGCAACAACAGCAATGAATTTTGCCAGCACAGGTCACCTAACCATTTCTTCCCTGCACACTTCCAATACGACAACCGCGATTTTCCGTCTTGAACGGTTGGGGATTGACAGAAGGACAATGGCAGATTCTTTCATAGGAATCATAGCCCAGAGATTGCTGAAGAAGCTCTGTCCTCATTGCAAAGAAACTGTGCCAATATCCGAAGAGGAAAGAAAGATGCTCTTACCATTCACTTCTGAAATTCCTCTTAAAGTCGCTCACCCTGCTGGCTGTTCTAAATGTAACAATACCGGTTATTATGGACGCGAGGGGATATATGAAATCCTGGATTTTGACCGGCAAATCTCAGAGGCGGTTCGCTCCAATATTACGATTTCAGAAATAAGATCTCTTGCCCGGAAAAGAGGAGATCACTTGATCAGCCATCATGCTCTGGAGAAAGTAAAAAAATTAATTTTTCCCCCAAAAGATGTTTATGAAAACGTGCTGGTGGAGGAGACAGGTTTCCAAAAAGTTACGCCGGAGATAATTGCTCCCAAAGCTCAACCTCCCGGAAAAAAGAGAGAGGACAAAAGGCGAATCCTGGTTGCTGAGGACGATAAAGTTCCTCGAGCTCTTATTACCCGGCTCCTGGAAAATAGTGGCTACACAGTAACAATCGCAGAAGACGGGATTGATGCTCTGCTGCACATGGGAGAAACTCAATATGACCTCATCCTCTCCGACATAAACATGCCAAATCTGGATGGTTTCAAGCTGCTGGAGATGAAGAATCAAAAAGGTATCGAAACACCTGTGATATTTATAACGGGCAGCAGCAGCAGCGAAGACAAAAAAAGGGGGTTTGAACTGGGGGCGGCTGATTATATCAAGAAGCCTATCGAAAAGGAAGCATTATTGCTAAGTGTAAAAAATGTGATTGAAAAGCAGAAAAAAGAGCAGGATAAAAATGACTGAGAAAGATATTGTTTGTCCTGCCAGCAAGATGAAATGAACATTTTAATCATCGCTGACCGGCCCCAACTCTTCAATTCTTTACAAAAGTTCCTATCACAAAATAACTGCAGTGTCTTTCTCTGCGGAAAGCAAAGAGATATTCTCTCTCTTATCAAAAAAAAAGATATAAGAATTATTATCATGGACTTGACGCTAAAAGAGATTCAAGATTTTGCTCTACTTAAACTCATAAAGAGTTTTGACCCGCTCATGGATGTCATAATAATAGGTGATTCTACCACTTCCGATAAAATTGGAGAATCCATTCGTCTGGGTGCAAGTGAATATATAACCAAACCATTAAGAATTCAATCTGCCAAAGCAGTTTTAAAAAGAATAAATGAAAAAACTGCCCTGCGCCGGGAAACACTGCTCTTAGAGGAAAAGTTAAACGGAAAATATCTTTACCAGGGAATGATTGGAAAAAATCCCCGTATGCTTGATATTTTCTCCCTTATAGAAAAGATAGCCAAATATTCAAGCAATGTTCTCTTAACAGGAAAGACAGGCACCGGCAAGGAGATGGTGGCTAAATCCATCCATAATCTCAGTCCGCGCAGCAAAAAAAGGCTTGTTATCTGCGATTGCGCTGCCATACCAGAGACCTTGTTTGAATCCGAACTCTTCGGTTATGTGCGGGGAGCCTTTACAGGTGCGGATAAAACGAAAAAAGGGCTGTTTGAAGAAGCACATGGCGGAACGCTCTTTTTAGATGAGATAGGAAACCTGCCTTTTATCATGCAGTCTAAACTTTTAAGAGTTCTGGAAGAGCGAGTGTTTCGCCGCCTGGGATCAACTGAAAATATTCATTCAGATATAAGACTCATATCGGCAACCAGCGGAGATCTAAAGACGGGAATAAATAATGGAACTTTCAGAGAAGAATTATACCACAGGTTGAATACGGTGGAAATAAATCTCCCGACTTTGAAAGACAGGAAAGAAGACATTCCTTTATTAATTCGCCACTTTCTTAAGAGATATACAAAAAAATTCAATAAGCCCATCCAGGGAATGTCTCGACGAGCTCAACAAATATTATTGAACCATAATTGGCCTGGAAATGTGAGGGAACTGGAAAATGTCATCGAATACTCTGTGGCTATTTGCTCTAAAATATTTATTGATATTGAAGATCTGCCTAAATATTTACAGAAATGCACAGTCTCAAAGAATATAACCGGCCATTCAGAGCCAGGGAACCTGATCACTTTAGAAGAGTTGAAGAGGGCGCATATTAAAAAAGTTATGAAAGCAACTAACAACAACGTCCAGGAATCGGCTCGGATATTGGGAACAAGTCGTTATACACTCTATCGAAATTTAAAAAATATAAAATTATCCGCTTAATCTCCACTTTAATGTCGAGCTTTGTGCCAACCATAACTTCAGGATAAGGTTTCAGGCAATATTTCCTACCATGCTGCATATTCCCGCATTCTTAGGCAGATTCTTGCAACGAATGCAGCTAACTGGATTTATGATTTTGATAAAAATACCTAAATTCTATGTTGACGGGTTATTAGAAGCCTTGGGAAGAGGCGGCCTGTATAACAATCAAATAAATAATGAGTTTCTAGGAGGTTATGATGTTTAAAAATGCTAAGTTCAGAGTTATTAGTGTAATCATTTTAACAACCGTGCTGTTTTGTTCTGCATCTGAAGTTTTCTCACAGGATAAAGGACTTAAAGCCAAGGCTGAAAGGGCCAATATTTATCTCGAGCAAGATATGAGCAGCACTGCAACTGATACGGGAGAAAAGAGAACTGCTCTTATTCTATTTCAACCGGAGAAAACACGAAAGATCGGGCATGATGTTTTTTTCCTTTCTGAAAGAAGCTCTGCCTATCTATCAGGTGGTTCACAAGCTCCGTCAGTAGAAATGATTCCAGCATTAAAACTTGCGGCTTCCGGAGGAGTAGAGCCAAAACGAGAGAGAGAGATGAAGCTAAAGCCTGTTGAAGAGAGAAGGCGCTATATAAAAGTAGGAGTAAATTATTTCAGGCCTTCCAAGCAAATATTCAGGGATATATATGGCAATGGAGTGATGTATAGAGCAGAGATATGTATCGGAATTGGGAGAGGTCTTGAACTGTGGATGGCCGGCGGTTATTTTTCAAAGAACGGAAAGTTGTCTTTCACTGATGAAGGAACAAAGCTTCAAATACTTCCTGTTGGATGGGGCATAAAATACATATCAACGAAAGGAAACATAAATTACTATACAGGAATAGGCTTTAATTACTATCAGGTTAAAGAGACAAACCCTATTGGCGATGTGGGTAAAGGCAGATTAGGTTTTGGAGGAGAAATAGGAGCATTCAAGAGAGTTACCGGGGGCCTGATAATTGATTTTCGCATGGATTATTACTACTGCAAGATGGAACTGGCTAATCGCAAGATAGATATTGGAGGCTTGACAATAGGAATCGGACTGGGCTATGAATTCTAAGAATCAGTATCTTTGATCTTTATGCTGTAGGGGCTTGATTCATCAAGCCCACCTTTTAAAATATAATCAATGACTTATTGTTGATGGAGGGGCTTGATTCATCAAACCAACCTTTTAGTTATTGGGGGTCAGGTCTTGTTTTTTGCCTCTCAATTTTTGACATATAGTAATGAGGCGAGAAAAGAGGGCATCGAACCGAAATTGCTAGAATTAGCTTAAAAATATTATGACAAAAAGCAAAAAACAAGACCTGACCCCTAAAATGTGAAATACCCCCTTTCCAATTCCCCATATGTAACAGGGGAAGCATATCCCTTTTATAGATTTATTTCCATAATTATGGAATTATTTCCTGAATACAAGACCAGGGAATTCTTTCCAACTTTTTCTTCTCTTTCTCTTTTAATTATTGAAAATAAAGGAAATATAATCATTTTCCATCTTAGCTCTCCTTGTTTTTAAAATTGGCATGAATTTTGCTTAAAAAAGACCGGTTCAGAAAAAAATGATTCCTAAGGTGGGTTCTACAGAGCACGCAGAGATCACAATGCTGATATAAGAAATGAAAATGAATATAAATCGTACCCATCCCCTGCTTAGAGTGCAGAAAACTCAGATAGG
>DRHQ01000161.1 GCA_011049545.1 Candidatus Aminicenantota bacterium
CCGCATCAAGCTAAATACTTCACTCCGAGCCACACCCAAAGAATAGAGGAACTAGCCGGAGATAAAAAAATCAAAGCTGTGGGAGAAATTGGGCTTGACTTTCACTATGACTTCTCCCCGCGCCAGAAGCAAGAAGAAGTCTTCCGTCACCAGCTCAGCGCAGCCCAGAAATTGGAGCTTCCTGTCGTGGTCCACAGTCGAAATTCAGGCAAGGAAGTGGCTGAGGCCATAAAAGAGGAGCATTTCAGCAAGGGAGGCATACTGCACTGCTTTACCGAAGATTGGACACTGGCAAAGCAAATGATGGACCACAATTTCCTTATTTCTTTTTCCGGGATTCTAACATTTCCCAAGGCCCATCCATTAAGAGAGATTGCCAAAAAAATACCTCTAGAAAAACTTCTGGTTGAGACTGATTCCCCTTATCTCGTCCCTTTTCCTCTTAAAGGCAAAAAAAAGAGGAATGAACCTGCCCATGTGATAGAAACCGCCAAAGTTCTTGCTGGAATAAAGAAGATCTCTTTGGATAAACTGGCTCGCGCAACTTCAAAAAATTTCGAATCTCTTTTTATGTTTGAAATAAAAAATCCGAGATGCTAAGATAAGGGTGGCTTATTAAATTTTTTTAATTAAAGAATATTCAGGATCCGGGTAAGGATTATAACTGCAAAGCCATAATATCCTCCCGCAAAAAAAATATAAAAGGCCTTGGAAGACCAATGTCGTTCAGAAATTAAAGATGAATGAATTAGCCGGAAATTCTATCAAATCTCGCGTGGAAAAAAGTCCAAGTCTGAGAAGACTGTACAACAACATCATAAAGGATTTGGAAGAAGTAGAGCTGGAGCTCAGACTGTTTCCCCGCTCTCCTAACAAACTCATCTCCGATATCAGCACCTATCTTTTTCAAACAAACGGCAAAAGGATAAGACCTGCACTCTTATTACTTTGTTCCAAATTATTAGGCTATAAGGGAAAAGAACATATCCTTATGTCCACCTTGGTTGAAGCTATTCATACAGCCAGCCTCATCCATGATGATATCATCGACAATTCAACAATAAGAAGGGGAAGGGAGTCCATCCACTCCAGATGGGGTCCAAACATTACTGTTCTCCTGGGTGACTATCTGTATATAAAGGCCCTTGGCCTCTCTCTTCAGAGCGAGCACCGCCAGATTATCCAAATTCTAACCAGCATTTCTGCCAGAATGGTCGAAGGGGAACTGACTGAATACTACCTGAGTGGAAACCTGGAGTTGGCTGAGGAAGATTACTTGGATATCATCAATAAAAAGACTGCATCTCTTTTCTCCGCTTCTTGCCGAATAGGAGGTATTCTTGGAAGAGCCTCCAAGAAAGAAGAAAATTACCTGGCAGAATATGGCGCAAATCTGGGGATGTCTTTTCAGATAATTGACGATCTTCTTGACTTTACAGGAGACGAAAAAACCCTGGGCAAGCCAGTTCTTTGCGATTTAAGCGAAGGCCGTATCACTTTGCCTTTAATATACACTCTGAATAATGACGGCAAAGAAAATAAAAAACGTGTAATTGAGCTACTCAAACAGAAGAATCAGGACAGGGAATCCCTTGAGGAGGTTCTCGAAATTGTCAAATCAAACGGTGCTCTTGATTACACACACAAAAAAGCAGAAGAGTTTTCGCATAAATCCAGAGAAATCATATCTCAATTCCCTAAATCTACCCATCAGGAAGCTTTAAGTTTATTATCGGAGTTCATCCTCAAGAGAAGAAACTAGGATCATTATAAAGGGTTAGGGTCAAAATAACTTTAAAGGAATTCAAGTTATCCTTCATTGTATGCTCTTCGAGCGTTACTAATTTATGCGCCCCTATAGCTGTTCACCTATGAATATTGTGATGTTCTAGATGCAAAAAATTACAGAACGGAAAAGCTAAAAAATGAAGATCCTACGGAAGGGAATTGATGGTTGAAATAGAAGTAAAAATCAGAATTATTGACATAAAAAACATCGGAGAAAAAATCTTGCAGCTCGGAGCCAAACTGGAAAAAGAACGTTTTTATGAAGAAAACACCCTTTATGACTTTCCTTCAAAGAGTCTTTACAAAAAGCAGCAAGCATTAAGACTTCGCAAAATGAATAAGAAATCTTTCTTGACATTCAAAGGACCCCCTAAAAAATCAAGGAAATTTAAAATAAGAGAAGAATATGAAACAGAAGTGAAAAACGAAAAACAATTGAGGAAAATACTAAAATCCTTAGGGTTTATTCCTGTCTTCAATTATGAAAAACACAGAACGGTCTACAGAAAAAAAATCTTGAAAATATCTCTGGATGAAACATCTATCGGTAACTTTATCGAACTGGAGGGTAAAAGAGGGGAAATTGTAAAATTTGCCAACGCCCTGGGCGTTTCAAAAAGAGAATTCATCAAGCAGGATTATATCCAGCTTATTAAAAAAGAGTCGGTGAAAACTTAGATAATTTCAAGAAAAATCTCTTCATCTAAGTCTTATCCCCCTTATTCTTCTTTTTTGGTTTTTCCTTTGCCTTATCTTTAGGTTTATCTTTTGCCTTATCTTTAGGTTTATCTTTAGGTTTATCTTTTGCCTTATCTTTAGGTTTATCTTTAGGTTTATCTTTTGCCTTATCTTTAGGTTTATCTTTAGGTTTCGCTACTTTCTTTTTAGCCTTACCTTTATATTTCTTTATTGGCTCTTCACTTATTTCTCTTATCTTTTCTCCAATGAAGCCTTCTTCTTCCGGCTTGCGGACTTGGTCCTTTTTAGGCTCAATAATATCATAGGGCACTAATCCCATATTCACTTCCATCTGGGCTATACGGATTGGATTCTTTGATTTAGACTTTATTTTTGGTTTACTCCCCGCTATTAACTGCTTTGCCCTTTTTGCTGCTACAATGACAAATCTGAATTTGCTGTCTATTTCTGTGGATGATTTCAAGTAATTCTATCTCCGGGCATCCGCGTCTCTTTATTCATGTTAACAATTAAGATACCAAAAATTTCAGAGGAAATCAATGAAAAACAAGAAATAAGAAAGGGAACAGGCTACTTTTTCTGTAGAGATTGTCCATTTCCACAGAGGTTTGATTTATCAAATCCATAAAAAAGAGACGCTGTTCCTCTTCTTTAGGAAAAAGTAGCCTGTCCCCTTCTTATTTATTCTAATATTCCACGGCAATATCATCAGATGTATTAAAAACTCTATCCTTACCGGCAGAAATTAAACGAAAATTCTCGTCTGATAGCTTCTCATATTTTATTGCAGTTCCCCAAGAATCTAAAGTCGCGCCAAATTGACGGCTAACCGCTCTGAGTTCCTTAAGATCCTTTGGGGTTCTTCCTTGTTCAGCGGTAAAAATAAAAATTGCTGTCTTTAGATTAGCCATATTTACCTTTGTCAATTCAAGCCCCATCTCACTGTAAGCTTTTACTTCTCTGGGCAGTTGTTCCTTTCCTCCCTTCATCATCCAGAGCAAATATACTATTCCTACTCCCAGCACTATTACGATTAAGAAACCTCTTATTTTCATTTTTGTTAAGAACCCAAAAAATCAGAGGGATAAAAAATAACAACGGGAATCATCGGCTGTATTTTATAGTTTTAAATCCTTGTTTTCAACCAATAGATGTTTCTACAGACACAGTCGGAAGTTTTGAACTCCGAAAGCTTATGTTCAATTAGGAACTAAAGCTAAAAGCAGAATGGAAGTAATTTAGAATGACCCGTGAAGGACTCGAACCTTCAGCCTGCGGATTAAGAGTCCAAGACTTGGACAGATTATAAAAACAATGCTTGGAAAATTAGATGTGGTTAATATTTAAGACTTCCTTAGTAAAGAATTAGCTTGTGTCGGGGAAGGTGTATTATGTCAACTCGCAATCTTGTTAATTTATTATAAATCAAGCACTTAGAAAAATGCCAATAAAACGGGAAATTATTTATCATTATACGAGACTTTATCCCATTTTGGCTTATATATGGCGTATTTATCCCATAATGGTGTAGTATTTGACTGATTCTTGGCTATTGTATCCCTTTCATATTTAGAATTTATAGGCTTATTTATGCTTAATTTGCCTTAATTTATGCCTTCCAACCAAGAGAGGAACTTTTAGAATAACAGGAAAGCCAGTGCTTCAGGTTTTTGTCTTTATTAATACTCTCCCTCTTCACTATTATCCCAAATTATATAGTCAATAATTAAACTTACTAATACGTCTTTAGAAATGTCATATTTTGAGCTTAATTCTATTATTGTATGTTGAATGTTATACTTTGTTTTGTTTTCCCTCTTTGAACTCATCTTCCCTTCAAAAGCTTCCTTTATGGAAAGATACCCTTCATCATATTTAGATAGGTATTCATCTAAAATTTTTTCTACTTTGTTCTCTTCAAGATTATATTTGAATGATAATAATATCACTTTTTCTGCATCGGGATTAGGAGATTCCCCCATTGATTCATAAATCTGTTTTATCAGGTCTTCTTTCTCTTGGTCAATTTTTTCCTGACAACTAACACATAGAATTAACAATAAAATGAAGATAAAAGGCAATTTAAATTTCATTTTTACCTCAGTGAATTTTCATTTATTTATCCTCTCAGATTAGCCTTATTTTATTTTTAGTGTAGCATTTCGCATCTTTTCTAATTCTTCATTCATCTTATAACCTTCTTTATGATATTCATCACAAAGAGATTTATACTGGTCTAATTCCTTAAGATATTTTCTTGCACTCCATGAACCAGGCTCAACAGTCATTCTGTATAACCGATTTGTAATAATTGCTAATTTTATGATTGTTCTTTGTAGCACATCAACATAAATAAAAGACTGCCTTAAAAATGATTCTATTTTTTCTAAATTTTCTTCATCGAATACATTATATATTTTTTTCCTATCTTCACCATAATGTACTACTATATCAGTCACTCCCTTCAGCAAAAATTTTCCCTTCTCATTTAATTTTTTCCAATCAACATCTTCTGTCACAGAAGTAATTTCAAACACTTCCTCTTCCAATGCAATCCATTTCTCTTGGAGTGCAGTTATTTCATCCATCAATCTTAAATTCTTCATTAAATATTCTTCACCACTTAAAACTTTCTCTTCATTCATTGAATCTTTTTCATGGGTCACTTTTATCTGAACAGAATTATCTTCACTTTGTTTGCACGTTAATGTAAAAACTAATCCAACGACCAAAAATTTAATTATGAATGTTTTTTTTAGCATTCTCCCCCCTCTCTAAGAAATCCTTGCTCCCCCTTTAGTCAATTTTAACCTTATAATTTCATATACAACAGAATTCAAATAATCAAGAAGCCAATGCTCTAGGGTTTTTGGCTTCCACTCGCCTCAAAGCTACACTGCTTAAATGCTTTCAGTTGAATTCATTTTTATCTGGCTTGATTGCACTGGGTTTATATGATTTTTTAATTTGTTCAAGAACAGATTTGTAACGCATTTCAAGTAATATCCATACGAGAGCTCCAATTATAAATCCATTTACAATGAGCCAAGATGATGAAAGAAATTGAGCCAAGGCTAATCCAAACACCCCCCCTGAAGTTAAACATATTGCACCTTGAAGAAAAGGATTTGCTTTAGGATTTGTTCCAGAAGGGGGATATGGGGGAGGGTTATCTATACTTGCAGCATGGGAAATTCTATATTTAAAAACTGCAATAACTAAAGCACCAAGCAAGAAAGTTCCAAATAACAGTATTGATGTCTTTATATACTCAACTGAAAATGTCCAGTTGTCATTACTATTATCTAATTGGTTTGCAGCAACAATAACACCGGCTGATATTGCAATACCCCAAGAAGGGACTTGCCAAAGAAGAGAATTAAAATGTCTATGTGTAGAGCTTAGAGAGTATGTTTTTTTTGGTGCTTCTATTAATTCTTCCTTTCTTTTTTTTTCAATCTTTCTTGCTTTGCTGGACATGAAAAAATCTAAAATAATTGCAGCAAAATATAAAACTAAAATAATAATTACTATTCCATTTTTTAAATCCATAGACCATAGAATTTTAGAATAAAAAGTTGAACATAAAAGAATTAAAATTAGGAAAATCGCAGTTTCTTCACGCCAAAGAGATTTTTTCATTTTTAGCCTCTTATAAAAATTCTAACTACGCTCTGCTGTTTTTTTCAATCCAGGGAAGCCAAGGCTTTTGAGGTCTTTGGCTTCCAGTCGCCTTATTCTATTTTTTCTCCGCAACCTCAAGATATTTTAGGAATTCATCAAGCGCTCGCATAAATCCTTTTTCTATATTCACTTTATTAGCATCCCCTAATTTTATTACTCCATCTTCCACCAGCTTTCCTATTGGGGATTCAACGTAATATGCCCGTCTAATAAACTCTCTTTCTGAGGAGGGAGTTACAGTTTCTAAATCTGGTCTTAGTAAACCATGTTTCTCAATGAACTTTCTATCTACCTCAAATTTCTTTATATCAAGAATTAATCTTTCTTTATCTTTAAGTAATTCATTTAGCCTTTTTATATTTTCTTCTCCGTGTTTAATATAATATTCAAATAGAAATTTTCCTTTACTTTTTCCTTGAAGAGAAGCATTGCCAAAAGCTTTTATAATTTCTATTTTTCTTAATTCACTTTTTCTTTTATTTATCAAAGCAGAAAATTTACTTGCACTTAATCCAAAGGTAACACCAATTACAATTAAGACTAGAAAGTAACCTATAAACCTGAGAAAATGTATAAACACATTCCCATAAAAAAGTCTCGCCATGAAAGTTTCTTTCTCCTCTTCTTCCCAAGACTTGACAATCACAATTCTATCGATTCCTGCAATCTTACCAAATGGTATTATATCTGGTTTTAAGACTTTTTCGTGTATAACCAGAAGCTCAAGAACAAAGAACTTCCCTTTCTCGAAAATAATCTTATTTAATTTTATTTTATCGTCTTCAATAACATCTGGATTTAATTTTGACTTAATATATTCAGAGTTACTATTAATGAGTCTTGCTTCTATAATCCTCGCATTTTGCACCTGAACTCCCCAAATACCACCAGCATCATATTGACCTTGTAAAATGTCCACTTCGCCATTATTCTCGACTCGCACTGTAAGAATACGAAGGTTAAGATTTCCCTTTTGAATATCCTCTCCTTGAAAAAAAATGCTTAGGTCTTTCAGAGGTTTTCGAACATCTAACACATTTGCTTCATTTATAATTTCATAGATAATGTTTGGTTTCTTCTCACGAACCATTGAATATATTCCAAGTATCCCAAAAATTAGAGCAATTAAAACTCCGATAAAAGACCAAGGGATTTTTGTGATAAATTTCTCAAGCTTATTCATTATTCCAATCCTCCAAAGTTTTCAATGGTCTCTGCCATCCATTCGCTTTCTTATCTAAGGTTTCTTCCATTTCCTTCTTATATAATTATAACTTGCTTTAGGAGATAATGACTTTCCTGAATTTTGAGTCCGAATATAAAACACTTCTTCTTTCTTGTTTTCCTTAATCCAGACAGGTTCATCTCCGAAACTAACTTTTATTCTACATATATCCTTACCTTCTAAATTATAAAATTCCACGTTTATTGCTGCTACAAATTCTCTGCTTATCTTATCTTCGATAACATTGGATAACGTCTGAAGAAAAACATCTCTTTCATCTCTTTCACCAAGATTCTTAAATGAACTATAATCTTTCTCTAATCCAAATATTGTCTTATCATCACTCACACCGATTATAAGGTATCCTCCTTCTGTATTATTAAAAGCCGCAATAGTTCTAACAACTTCTTTCCTTAATTCCTTGTTTTCACACCTCTGAAAAATATCCCATTGAAAGGTTGATTTAAACTCAAGCTGAATACTCTCATCCATTTCAATTAGAGTATCAATATCTATTTCTAGCAATTCAGGAATTTTCACTTTTTCTCCTTTTAATCCTCCAACTTTTAAATCAACTAATATTTCTTTCACTTTGCTATCAACCTCTTTATGTACCTCTTCAATATCATGCTCAAAGATACCTTGTGAAGTTTTACAATCTTGATAGATTTCTATTAATCTCTTATCTAAAAAAAAATTTTCAAATTTTGCTAATTCTCCCACACGTCCAGATAAGAAATTAATATCTTCGGTTTTCGAAACAATCTGTAGTCCCAAAATTACCTCTCTATCAACTTCTAGCTTTTTTTTTAATTTTTCTCTCGTTCCTTGCAAGTATAAATCTTTTATTTCTCTAGCTAAGACACTCGACCACCTCTTACCCATATTAAAACCTGCTTGTTCTTTCATGTCTGCTTCCTTAGAATTAATCCTTTTCATAATCTCATTTCTACTAAAATTATATTTTGCATCAGCAAGCTCAACCTTTTTAAGCCGCTCTATCCTTTGCCATCCTTTAGGCATGATTCTAATAGAATCTCTAGTTTCAAATTTTACTAGCCCTAAATTCTTATCTGCTAAATCATTAATCAAGTAAATAAATTCTTGCCCTCCATTAGAAAAAGTTATGGGGTAATCTATATCAACATCGTAAGGTATTAATGAACCTCTCTTTGGTTGTTTTTTTGAATAATATAATAATAGTTTATCAACCTTTTCTATGTCCGAATAGCTTTTATTGTCTTGTATGATTTCTTCATAATTTTCATTTTTTATTTCTGGTATAGGATGTCCCACTTCCTTCTCCCATCTTGTATACCCAGACAAGATGGCTTTGTATTCTGTTTTCCTTGGCTCACCACAATCAATAAGAAAATCATCCATATAATAATCACGACATCTCTTACAAGAAATTCCGTGCAAGACTCCTTTAGATGGAAAATAATCAGATTCTAAACCGCATAGATAACAAGATTCTTTTTTCCCCATTTACTTTACTTTTTACTGATTTCATGGAGACATATACCATACTCCAAGATTGAAATCAATTATCACAGAACAAACCCTCTCCCCATCGCTCAGATTTCTAAATAGACCGCTCCCCACGTCACATATGCGTCACAGATTTTGCTGAAACTTGCCTAATTATGGATACGTTTTACTGAGTGAGAGAGGGATTTGAACCCCCGACCTTCTGATTCGTAGTCAGACGCTCTATCTTAAAATAGACCTCTCCCCATGTCACAGATATGTAACAAAAATTGTTGAATTGTGCTGAAATTATGGTATTAAGATTGAAAAACAAAAACAGGGTAATCGCCTTAAGACACGGGGGTAACAGGGTATGACCCGTGAAGGACTCGAACCTTCAGCCTGCGGATTAAGAGTCCGCTGCTCTACCAGTTGAGCTAACGGGCCATAGGAATCATTTTAAGTTTAGAGAAGTCCTCAAACCTTGTCAAATTTCCTATTGTTTTTTCCTTATTACAAAATAGTCATTATATAGTAGTAAATAAAAGGTGGGCTTGATAAATCAAGCCCCTACATAAGAAGAATCCTTACAGATAAATCAAACGCATCCATAAGACAAACCAAATGCATACGTAAGAAAAATCAAATCCGTTCAGTTCATTTATATATTCAAAAAGGTGGGCTTGATAAATCAAGCCCCTACAGAAGAATCCATTCATAAGAAGAATCAAAACCAGACATCAGAAAAATTAGAACCGTTCAGTTCATTTATATATTCAAAAAGGTGGGCTTGATAAATCAAGCCCCTACAGAAGAATCCCTGCGAATGAATCAAACTCCTACATAAGATTTGCACAGGTGAAAGGTTTTCTTTTATAATGGCAGCAAGGAGGAAAGACCCTCAATGAACTTGAACATCTTCTTAATCATATTCGCAGCTGTACTTATCCTTCTCTTTGTCTTCTTTGTTATCTTCCTTTTCTTGTCTCTGAAAAAGACCTCTTCCAAAATCGATGAGATGAAGCGTTCTCAGTCAGAAGACAAGGCCCTTTCTCTCATGCAGCAGCAGATCGGTCAACTTACCCAGAGCATAAACCAGCAGCTGCAGAACATGAACACTCAATTCCAGAAAACAACAGGAAACATCGGCAGCACTTTAGGTGATGTTAAAAAAGACCTGGGAAAAATGGAAGAGGTAACCCGTGAAGTCCTGGAAAAGGCGAAAAGCATCTCAAGCCTGGAAAATCTGCTCCGCGCTCCAAAATTCCGGGGCGGCTTTGGAGAACTCTTCCTCGGTGACTTGCTTTCTCAAATCCTCCCTCCTGCCCACTATGAGCTCCAGTATAAATTTAAAAGCGGGGAAAAAGTTGATGCCATCATAAAAATAGGAAAAAATCTTGTTCCTATAGATTCCAAATTCCCCCTTGAAAATTTCAAAAAATATCTCGATGAAGAAGACAGCAAAGCAAAGGAAGACTTGAGGAAAAAATTTATCACTGATGTTAAAAAACATATCAATGATATTAGCGAAAAATACATTCTCCCCGATGAGGGAACCTATGACTTTGCCCTGATGTACATCCCCGCTGAAAACATCTATTATGAGACTATCCTCAAGGATGAGAGCCTGGGCGAAGAGCGGAGTATTTTCTCCTATGCCATCCAGAAAAGAGTTCTCCCCGCCTCTCCTAACTCCTTATTTGCCTATTTACAGGTCATAGTGCTCGGACTTAAGGGCCTCCAAATTGAAAAATCAGCCCAGTACATCTTTCAGTCTCTGTCTCGGCTTCAGGGGGATTTAGGCCGTTTCAAGAACGACTTCCAGATTCTAGGAACTCACCTGGTCAATGCCAAAAGTAAATTTGATGATGCGGATAAGCGTCTGGACAGATTCTCGGATAAACTGGAACTCGTGAGCGAAGACACGCCTGAAGAACTTCCGGAAAAAGCTGCCAGCAAGAAAAAGCTTCCTTAATTTTCGCTGCTATTCTTTACGCGTTTCCTCATACACTTTCACTTTTTTCAAAGAAATAGGCACCTAAGAAGATCATCACCAAAGAAAACATCACCATAAAGATGAAATTGTAAAAAATCGAAAACGAGGACACACCGATCAAGGCCGCTCTTAAACCATCAACCCCGTAGGTAAGCGGGTCCAGCTTTGAAATATATCTTAGCCAAACAGGAAGATTTTCAAGAGGATAAAGAGCCCCGGATAAAAAGAAAAGAGGGAATATCACAAAATTCATCACAATGCTAAATCCCTGTATGTCTCTCATTTTCGAAGCGAATACCAGCCCCAGGCCGAGGAACGTAACCGCAATCAGGATCATAAAAACAATCGCCAAAAAAATCGATGATATGTTGGTAATCTTAAAACCCATGATACAAGAGATGCCAAGAATAAGGATGGCCTGAATCAACGCTGTGGTTGCTCCTCCTGCAATCCTCCCCAAGACGATAGAAACTCGACTCACAGGAGCCACCATGATTTCTTTCAGAAATCCAAACTCTCTGTCCCATAAAACTGATAATCCACCAAAAGTTGATGAGAAAAGAATGTTCATCCCGATTATCCCGGGGACTAAAAACCGAATATAACCCACATCGTCGGATAATCCTGGAATAGTCATTCTTCTAAACCCCAATCCAAGAAACGCCAGAAAAAATAACGGCATGGCTAAGGATCCGACAATTCGAGACTTTGCTCTCCACCACCGCTTCATTTCTCTCATCCACAATACATAAATAGCGGTTTTATTGATCATCTTCTCCTTCCAAATCTTGATCTTAATATTTCTCTGTTTCGCTCGGTCTGGCTGGCCTCTTCTTCTCTCATAGTCCTTCCAGTAAAGTGGAGAAAAACATCTTCGAGGCTTGGTTTGCGCAGATGGACGCAGGTAACTTCTACTTCGTTTTTCTGGGCAACATGAATCAATTCCGGAATTCTTCTTTCTCCCCTATCCATCGTCAGACTCAAAGTTTCATCGTGCCTCGTTATATTCTTTATCCAATCCAAACTGCCTATTTGTTCAATGAGAGCATCGGGATTCCCTTCAATTTCCAGGGAAACAACATCTCCACCGAGTATATCTTTTAATCGACCTGGGGCATCCATGGCCACGAACTTCCCTCTGTCTATGATGGCGATTCTATCACAAAGGAAGTCCGCTTCTTCCATATAATGTGTGGTTAGAATAATTGTGACATTGCCTTCTTTATTCAATCTTTTAATGTAATCCCATATGTGTCTTCTCGTCTGTACATCAAGGCCAAGGGTTGGCTCATCAAGAAACAGAACTTTTGGCTCGTGAATCAGTCCCCTCGCAATCTCCAATCTTCTTTTCATGCCTCCAGAATATTTTTCAACCAACACTTTTTCTTTCTCTGTCAACTCAACAAGCTCCAGGACTTCCTTAATTCTTTTTATTCTCTCTTGTTTTTTTATTCCGTACATCATCGCATGAAATACCAGGTTTTCTTTTCCTGTGAGCTTTGTATCAAGGGCAGGTTCCTGAAAAACAACGCCGATGGAGCGCCTTATATTGTCTTTATTCCTGGAGATATCATACCCGGAGACTTCTCCGTATCCTGAGGTTGCTTTGAGCAGAGTGGAAAGCATGTTTATGGTCGTAGTCTTTCCGGCACCGTTTGGTCCGAGAAGTCCAAAAAGCTCTCCGGTTTTTACTTTGAACGAGATTTGGTCAACGGCAGTAAACCCGTTAAACTTTTTGGTTAAATTATCGACCTGAATTGCGTAATTACTCATTTCACTACGAATAGAAAATTTTTCTTAAGTAAGATATATTATATCAATTTTTAATGAAAATCTTCTCTTTTTTAAGCTCCTAAGCGCGTTAAGAATACAGGATGGCCGTCCCTAAATCTATGGATTTATTTCCATAATTATGGAATTTTTTCCTGAATGGATGATTAAGTAATTATCTTAATTCTCGCTTCTTTTGCGCTTTTATTTTGCTTAAAACAAAAGAATTACACTCATTCTATATTCTAACTTTTTTTTCCTAAAATGTTGGCATTTTTTTTGCATTATATTATTACAATTATGATTAAGAGTTCTGTGATGCTGGCTGGCAGGACTCCTCACCCATCCTCCAAACCCACTTAATCCCCAAAACAGCCAGCTTCTTCTATTTTATGACTGCCAGGAAAGGACTTGCAATTTTTATCAGTAAAAAACTGACAATTCCCACGGAAACGGCAGCACAAAGTCCCACCCAGAAAGGTTTGGCTCCAAGCTTCTTCAATTTCTTAATATCTGTTCCGAGTCCTATCCCGGCCATAGCAACGGCGAGAAAATATCCTGCCCATTGTTTGACTATTGAACAGAGACTGTTCCAAGCCTCTGCATTCCATAATAAGTTCCTGCTCACAACAAAATAGTCGCCCATGGACCTGAGCACAGCCATGGCGATGAATCCAAGGATGAAAACCGGAAAGAGCGAAATAATGCTCACCTTTTTTCGGGAGCTCACTTTATTCCTTTTGATATAGGTATAGGCCATAAAGGGAATAGCCAGGGCCATAAACGCATTGCGGACAAGTTTGGTCACGATGGCAACATCTGCTCCTGTAGGAGTTACCCCCTGAGATTGACCAAGCCAAAGCTGATCATACATGATACCTGCGCCGGCCACCTGGGCTGTTTCATGGATGGAAGTGCCCATGAATATCCCTGCTTCCACATGAGAAAGGGATAGAACTAAATGACTCAGATAGGGATAGAGAAACATAGCCATTATGCCGAATATTGTTATGGTTCCTATAGCGTAGGCCACTTCATCCTCCTCGGCTTCGATAGCAGGACCCGTGGCCACAATGGCACTCGCCCCACAGATTCCTGTGCCGACTCCGATCAGAGTACCGAGTCTTTCTGGAAGACCGAGTTTTCTTGTGACAAAAAGAGTCAAAAATATTCCTGTTGAAATGCAGGCAACGACTATCCCCACACTCAAGGCTCCTATCTGGAGCACGTTAAAGATGCTAAGTCGTATTCCCATGAGTATAATGCCGAGCCTGAGGAGCTTCTTAAGACCGAAACCAAGCCCGTGCTGGAAACTCTGAGAAACACCGATTGTGTTCTTGATTATTATGCCTAATACAATAGCCATCATGATGGCGCTCACCGGGCTTTGTTTGAGGTTGAGAAGCACTTTTATCCATTTTGTAAGCTGGATCCCGATTATGGCAATTGCGACTGTAAGAGCAAGCCCGGGGATAATTTTTACGGGATTCTGCATGCCAAAAAGGAAGTTCAGAATTCTTGAATCTTTTCTCTTTCTCATCTTCTATTTTTTATCTCATTTGACGAACTTTCGTTTAAGTGTTTATGCCCTGGTTCGGGCTGGACGCTGCCAGGCATGGATTTCTTTCCGGCCTCATCTCTGGAAAGAGATGAGCAGCGAATTATAGCTTTATTCATATAAAAAGGAAAGCTGGCTGTCCCGAAGGAATTTGAACTCCCGATCTTAGGATTCTAAGTCTAACTCTTGATTTACCGCAAGAAATATCTAACTTATTAAAACATGAAAATTGTTTTTTTCTGAATTCAATCGCTTTTTGTAAAAAGTCGAAATTTTGAGGATGTCAATTCGGTGTTGGTTACCCCCATTTTAGAACTTGACATTTCTCTCTAGAGAGTTTACATTATGTAAGAATGTAAGGATATAAGGAATCAAGGAGTTTCTATGAATTACACAGAAACCTCAAAAATGACGTCGAAGGGACAGGTGACAATTCCCTCGACAATCAGAGAAATTCTCAAATTAGAACCGGGATCCACAGTTATGTTTAAGGTCACCGACAGGGGAGTTATCCTTTCTCCTTGTGAGATTAGTGAGAAATCCCCTTATACTGCAAAAGAATGGATAAAGATCGAAAGGCTGGTCGCAGAAAAAGGTAAAGCCTATAAGACTTCTGCTGCTGCCAAAAAACATGTCGAATCATTATGAGATTCGAATTTAAACCGTCTTTTGATCGGTCTGTTAAGTCGCTTTCTCCCAGCGTTAAACAAGAAGTAAAGGAGTTATGTTTACACCTCGTCGATGTCCTCTCCAGAGAGAAGGATCTTTCCGGAGGCCTGGGGCTCAAAAATGTAAGAAAGAATTTCTGGGAGATTCGTAAAGGTTTAAAGCTGAGAGTCCTTTTCCGATGGAAAGCCGACAATATTGATTTCATTTTGGCTGGGACTCACGACGATATTAAGAAATACTTAAGAACGTAACGTCCCAGGAGAAATTTGAATCCCCGACCTTCGGATTCGAAGCCACGTTTCTGAATCAATCTATAAAAAATTAATGAATTCTCAGCTCCACTAATCTCATTTTTGCATCCTCAAATCTTTCGAATCATGCTTATAATAGACTCCGTAAAAAATCGCCAAAGTGTTTGAAGTTTCGTTTGAAGAAGTTTTCTATCTTGATAAAGACGCACCCAAAGCTTATAATTTGAAAGAATTTAAATTTCCAATTGAATTTTATTTAAACTCTTGATACTAAACTAAAGGAACACAAAAGGAGATTGACATGAAAATCAAAATATTAGCTATTGCCTTGATTTGTATTTATCTATCAAGCTGTGCATTAGTCTTCAAAGGAACCAAGGAAGAGGTAAGCTTTAGAAGCGATCCACAAAGAGCGGAAGTCTATGTGAATGGAGTGCGTATGGGCGAAACACCACTTACCTTAAGGCTTGTAACTAAACAAACATATGCAATTGAGTTTAAAAGAGAAGGCTATAAATCAAAATCGGTTCAAATTAATAACAAAGTTGGAGCGGGATGGATCGTTTTAGATATCTTGGCAGGTTTATTCCCTGTCATCATTGATGCTGCAACAGGCGCATGGTATTCATTAGACCAAAAGAACATTGATGCTGTTCTTGAAAAACAACAAAAAGAACCAATTGATCCAAAAGATTTAGAAAAGTACTTATATTAAAAGAATATTTAAATAAAGAGTTAACATAGTCTCACTTAGGCGACACAAAGAAATAAAGTCGATTACTGCCTTATCAGCCCAGCCACCCTCTTCTTAGCATCCTCCGCCTCATCAATACCAGGATCAGCGTCTTTCTAGACGGAGAGGAATATGCAAACCATCGCTTAAGAAATATCATGGGTTGTCCGAATTTTGCTGAAACGAAACATTCAATTGCCAAGGGATACTGTGGAACTCTCTCAAGAAATCTAAGCCACAGGATATCGAGTTAGCTGCCTAATTGAGTTGCAGTTGAATCCATAGGTCAGATGCGATTTCTATGGCCCTGACCTGGTGATTTGCCGCTATCACCCCGCTGACAATTCGGCCTTTCTGGAAAATGACATCAAATGTACCGCCCATATCACACAGAATAAACTCAGCGCCATCTATTTTCGTACGTTTGTAGCCCTGGCCATACTTCTGGCTGTATTCAGCATAACGTTCAACCAGGTCAAGCGCAGCATCAGGGCTGGCTTGTTGTGATAGAAAAGCTTTGATAGTAGTTTTCCCTTTAAGGTATTCCGCTGTGTAAGTGTTTTGCATAAAATCAAGACCCATGGCATCAACCTTGAAGTATTGAACAGAATCGGTGATCAGATTGTCCTGAGGAAGTGCTGACAAGCCCCAGACCCGCTCACCCGAATCAATCAGGGGGGCCGTTACCTTGTTGGCTAAATCCAGACCTATCTGTTGAAACTCCTCCGTGGAGTCTGCAACTACGATAGTAATGTAATACTTGCCTTTCCAAATGTAGGCGTTTGAGTCCGAACGGTAACTCATCCGACCCAAATCCAGAGGTGGATCTCCCTGAAACCGTTCCACTGAAAAGATCCCGAAGGCATTGGTGGGATTCCCCATGTCAAAAACGGAAACTTCGACAAATCTCCTGATATCGTTTTCATCCTCAAAAGTGGCTGTAGTCAAGCTTATCACATCATAGGCAAGATAGAGCTCAGCTCTTCCGTTTAGACGTTCATAGAGATTATCTGCCTTAAACTGACCGACCTGATCGTAAATAGTCCATCCTTCCGGGGCTAGCCTCGCCAGCAGATCGGACAGGTTGAAGGGCTCTGAATCTGAGGTTGTCTGCGGCCTATCGACACATACCCACAAAGCCACGGCCAAGGTCAGCAGCATGATTATCCTTCCGGTCTTTACTATCCACATTGAAATCCTCAACTTATTCAATCTTGTATAGGAGATTCAGTCCATAGGCCCTATTGAATCAGTATAACAAAATCCGTTATAATGAAAAAACTATTCTTATCAATTCAATTCTTGGAGGAAACCTCTGTGGAGAAAAAAGATAGTCACACTTCAATAAATCGCCGTGAGTTTATCAAGCTTTTAACCGTGAGTGCGGTTGGAGGCAAGGCAATATTATTCCAAGAAAAGCCGCCCATGACTTATCGTAAGCTGGGCCGGACCGGCTTTATGTCCAGCAGATTGGTTTTTGGGGGTGGGGCAGCACTGGCAGGGGGAAAAGCTGTGCGGCTTCTGGACCGTGCCCTCGAAGCTGGGATCAACCATTTCGACCTTGGTTCAAACGTTTATTACCGAGGTGCGGAACGAAGTTTCGCTCCATTCTTAAAGATAAATCGCAGGAAAATCTGGGTAGCCTCGAAAGCTCCTCTGATGATTAGAGTGAAACCTGAGGACACGATCACCGTGGAGCAAGCCAAATCCGCAGCCGCCAGCTGGACAAAATTGATGGATGCCAGCCTGAAAGACCTCGGAATAGACTATATCGACCTTTATTACCTAATGGCTGCTGATAATCCCTCACTTATTAGCAGTGAAGAGATCAATAATGCATTTTTGACTGCAAAAAAAGCCGGGAAAGTCGGATATTTCGGGTTGAGCACGCATAAAAATGCCCACAAAGTCCTAGAAACAGCGATAAAGACCGGATGGTATGATGTTGCCATGCTCGGGATTACGCCGGCCGGGTGGTACGATTGGGAAGCTCGTGACCTGCTTTCCGGAACACCTGTTCTCAAAGAGCTAGAAGCACTGCTCAAAAAGGCCCGTACTGCCGGGATCGGACTCGTCGGCATGAAGACGGTCAGACATCTGGCGCCCAAGTCGGCCATGGGAAAGGCGGATCCCAGCGCCTTTGACAAATACTACCATAAGAATTTTATGTCCTCCCCACTAACTCCATTCCAACGTGCTTACGCCTATGTCCTGGAGCACGGATTGGATGTGGTCAATGCCGACATGCAGAATTTTAAACATCTCGAAGAAAACATAATAGCTGCAGCAACCTCGCATAAGTATTTCGCGTGAGGGCAGATTTAAAGAATCTGCTAATTTTCTGTTTCCTTTTGCCATCAATATTGCAAATAGTGACACTATATGCAAATTTACTTGCATTTGGTAGCATGATTTGACAAGAAATTATTTACCATTTTTCGTGAATCTTTCTACCTAATTGATATCTTTCCAATTATAAATTCCAGGAGTTAACATAATAGTTCTTATTCGACGCAAATTTAAGCTTGGGGATTGGGAGGATTGATTATTGAGACATGAGGCTAGGCTTCATTGGTTAAACATGAAATTCAAGAGATGTCATTCCCCTCTCCGAGAGGATTCACAAACTAATTGATCCATTTTTCAACCTGTGATTACAGTACACAACCATATTCGATCGTTATTCAAGGCCGATTCATGAAGGATTTTTGTAGAAACGATAAGACAATGAAAAGGTAATAAAAGCGGTCAAGATAGTGACAAAGTTGGTGACAATCGAGAATCAGTCCAAGCTAATCAACTGAAAATAAAAGAGATGTTATAGAGTGAGCGAGGGGTCACGCATCCCTTGAATGAAAAATATTGGTCTGAATCTCCTTGAGTTATTGCAAGTATTGCCTGAGAGATGCTGTCTGTTTAGAGAGAGGGAGTAAAAATCGGGAACAAAAGATTTATTGAATTATTGGGAGTGAATTAATCAATGCTTCTCTTCGCTATCCCCCTCCAATCCTTCTAATTTCTTCCCAGGCTTTTTTAACCATTTCATTTCGTTTTCTGTGATGCATAGCAAGGGGACTTTTACTTATTGCTGGTATTTTTTGGATAAGATTAAATAATTCGCTCATTTCCTTTTTGGTATCCATACTAGCAAATTCAATTAATCCTTCCGCTAAGGCAAGATAAGCTCTTGTTTTAATTCTCATAGCAATATAGAGAAGCCTTTTACTTAGTTCATATAATTCTTTGCTAGGAGGAGTCATAATTTCATCTATATAACGTCGCATCTCAAGTAAAATCTCTTCTGCCTGATGGAAAAGCTCTATATCTCGCCTCCTTTGATCAAGGTGGCTTTGGTAGTATAAGTTAATAAAACCTCCTCCCATTGCTAATAATGCTCCAAGTAATATTAAAAGAGCTTGTTCCATTTATTGACCTCCCTTAGCTTGACATACTTATCCTGATTCTATGCTCAGGTGTCCGTTCCGTGAAGTCAAGGAAGACTGTTTTGTCAGGAATACTGTCTGGAACGGCGGTGCGGAGCTAAATGTTAAGAAATTCCGAAGGCAGTTTTACTTTGCTTCCCTTTAAAATAACGCTCTTCTTACTTCCTCTCAATACCAGAAAAATTATGAAAATAGCTACACATATAATAAGCGTTATCAGAAACACCCAAAATAAAGTGGTTAATACGGCAGTAACTTCTGTTGCGTATTGTTATATACAGCTTTTGTTAAAATTACTGTCAGTAAACCGCCTGCCAATAACGAAGCAAAGGAGAGAAATATCTCAGTGAATATAGTCATAGTTGCAATATCATCAATCTCAGCTTTAGTTACATGATACAAATCTATTTCTCGTGTATGTACTGTGACTTCAATAGACCTGATTTCACCTAATTGGTTTTGATTTTCAGGCATGATATTACATTAACGCGATATCAGATTTAGGATATTTCTTTTTCAAATCTTCAACTACAGCGCTCTTTATTCCATTAACATCATCTCCGCTTGGAATCCTCAACATAGGCGTATTATTATTTGCAATCATCTCAACAATTTTTTCTAACACCGCCAATCTGAACTCATTTTGAAGAATCTGAGAAGCATCAATTTCTCCGAATTTGATTCCCATTTTGAAACCTCCTTTTTTATTAAATTTTTCATTTAACTCAAAACCAAGGCTCTCAGATTGCCTGAGAGCGACGAATTAAAGCTATCGCAATAGAGTGAAACCTAGCTTGCTGTTTTAACCAGATTTAACCTCCAACGCCCTTTGCTTCTGCACCCATTAGGTTCATTTTGAAAAAGCCCTCTTCTCCGCATTCTGGGCATTCTACTTCAAAGCCAAGTATAGTGATGTTTTTTAAATCTGTAGAAGGATTAGGCTCGTCTGGGCGTATGGTTACGAGCTTCGCCCCCTTCTTACATTTGCCACAGGTAAAAGTTATGTATTCACTCGACTCGGCTGATACATAAATTAATTCTGTCTCCATTTTAACCTCCCTTTACTGAGATTTTACTTATTTGCAATCTCAGAGTGATTTTACGCTCAGGTGTCCGTGAAGTCAATGGAGATTCGGAGGCTTTTGTTTTCTAGTAGCTTTCTGTACAATAGACACATATCCTAATAAAAGGGAGTCGATAATGTGCGTAGTGAATTTCTTTGAAAGCTACGGTCATATAATTTCTACTACAGCTTTGCTTATAACTCTCGGAGTGCTAATTTGGTACGCATGGGAGACTAGAGGATTAAGAAAGGAGGCCGTTAGGCAAACAGAATTAAGTCAAAGACCTTATGTTATCCTCATTCATACTGGCTCTGGTCTTCTCAGTTTCGAAAATATTGGTCTCAGCCACGCTCTTGACGTTTCTGTTGACGTACAGCATATGGACGTATTTCTTGTTCGGCTTCAACCATGTCATCTTGTCAGGAAGGGTCAAAAAGTGAAAGCAGGATTTCTGTTAGAAGGTAAAGATGCAGAGGCTGACGAAATAATAAGGGGTTTTGGTAGTGGAAACATAGGATTTCCCTTTTTTGAAACCCATGAGAATATTAAAGATTATCCTTTGACCGTACACTACGAAAACATTGAGGGTACACGTTACTACACACAATTAGAGGTAAGAGTAAAAGAGAGAAGGGTTGTAGTATTAAAATCTGAAAAAAGCAAAGTTTGAAGTCAAATGAAAAAAGAACAGACCTCCCCCTTTGTCACCATTTGTCACTAAGTTTGCTTACTATCGCCTACTTACGGCTACGATTGCTAACGGCTTTTCCCGAGAAAAATAAAATACCCCTGTTAAAAAAGAGGATTCGAGATCCCTCGCTCACCCAACCTTTGGATCCACAATCCGAGGCTCTAAGTCTCTGCCTTTCCTGTGCCATATAAGGATTGAAAATAGAGGAATAGTGTTGAATTCAGAACTCCTCTAAGTTGCTGATTTTTCAGGGAAAATCTGGCACGCCCGGAGGGATTCGAACCCCCGACCTTCGGATTCGAAGTCCACTGCTCTATCCGCTGAGCTACGGGCGCACCACATTTATTTTCAATGGGTTACAATACGGGAGGTCTGCTTTCCGTCCTCAGTTGTAACCAAATTGTGACCATTCACTCTGTATTTTTTCTCTTCCTTTTCCATTTCCTTCTTCGAAACAAGCTGCTCCACAGCTGAATTCATGAGGCTCTTGCGCACGCGGTTATTTTTGCTCCTCTCTACTCTAATAAATCTGCGTTTAAAATCAACCTTATCCCTCCTGAGATCCAAGATCTCACTCCTCCGCATACCAGTGTTCAACGCCAGCTCACCTTACTCGATGACAATGATACCCCAGACATGCAGATAAGGAACGGTGAAGGAAATGAACCCGTCCTCGATGCTGAAGGGCAGTATGCTCGGCTCGGCATAGTCCGGCGAAACCAGCGTGACCGTGGAAGCCGCGGAAACAAGCCCGGCGTCCACCTCAATTGCCAGGTAGCTCTTTTCATTAATCTGTGCTGCGGAATAATCAAGATCGTAGTTGATAATATGCAGGTTGAGCTTGCCCTTGTTATCCCACATTACCAGTCCCATCTTGCTCTCGGATAAAAGGCGTATGGTTCTTTTGCTCAGGTTGCCGTCTATCAGGGCGGTAAAGTCGGCTATGACCTGAGACTGGTTCATAGGCGGCGGCTGTTCCTCCAGCGGCTGGTAAAACTGCGGCAGGGCTAAAGACAGATTGACCATCGCCTGATATTGAATATGCTGACCGTAGAGGTCCAATCTGGCCACCCATTCCGGCTCATAGATTATTCCAGCCTGCACGCTCTGCTCTGCGCTGAAAGGAGACGGATTGACGTCGGTTTCACCGATATATATTATGCGGCCCCCGCCTTGACAGTAACTCAGCAGTGCCTCTTTTTCGGTGGAGGCCAAAGCGTACGTTGCAGGAAGTATAACCACATCGTACTGTGCCAAACGCTCCACCGTCAGGTCGTCGCCGTGGCTGAATACCACGTCATACTGATATTGGCTGTCGTTAAGCAGTTGCCCCAAGTTAAAAAACTGATTGTGCGTCTGGCTGTAAAACTCCTCGCCGGCCATCGTCGTCAGCGAATACAGCAGCCCGATGCGTGATTTGCTTTCCCAATCGGCAAAATTGAAGATATCGGAGTGGCTCAAAATGAAATCGTTGTACTCTGCCGGGCTGCCCCGGCCTGGAAACGCCACCAGTTGCGCCTTATTGGCGTAGCTTTCGGCTATGTATATGGAGTAAAGGTCAGCGATATCGTAGTGGTTCATCAGTGCCTCGGTGTCCCCCAGCCAGGCAATCATGGGTGTGCTGTTGACCGCCACAACAAGTTTGTAAGCGGCAATATGCTGCCAGTACCTTTCCTTGCCGTACAATGCCCCCGCCGATAAAGCGTTGAAGTACGGTCTTATATACTTTGCAGTGCAGTCCCGGTACTCGCAGCATTCGGTGACCATCAGCTTCCGGCCGTACTGCTGTTGCGCATACTCCTTTGCCGTCTGCATAATGAAGTCGGCAAACTCGGCGGTCGCCTTGGCCTGAAAATCAAAGAAGTCGTCGTAAAGGGGAAAAGCGGCGTGGTAAGGATATTCTTCCAGCCTGATACTGTCCACCGTCCAGCCGTAATACGCAAGGAAATCGGAGTAGTCGAAGCTGTCGATATCGGCGATTCCCATGCCGCTGAGCTCGGCAATTGAATATTTGTTTTTCAAATAAGCTCTGAATCCAGCTTCGCTTGACGGGTTGAAGCTGCCCCAACCGTTCTCCACCCACCAGCGGTTGCCGTTGATATCATCAATGTTGATTCCGTCGGCACCGGCATCGACCGCGGCCAGCGCCTGCTCCTTAATGTACTGGCGCCAATCGGGGTGGTTGATGTCATAGGCGTACTGCGTAGCATCAGGGTCACCCCCGAAATTATCGATTATTACAAAGGGAGAGCCATCCAGCTTGAGCACAGCGGCCTGCATCATCGCGGCGGACACCTCCTTTATCACGCTTAAATCGGTGTGATCCTCAATGTCAAACAGGGATATGGGGACAATGTACCTGATGCTCTTATCATGGCAGGCGTCTATCTCGTCCTTTATTTCGGTGCGAATTTTCTCGGGGGAGGTCAGCCCGTTGCCCCACCAGACAACGGAACTGTTTTCGCTCAGCATCTGATCGATATCGGTCAGATAGGTGTAGCTTTGTGCTTTCAGCCACCACTCCTCTTGGGGATCAAACTCTGAACTCGGCTCCGGGTCTGGTTCCGTATCCAGGCCGTTGGGCTCTGTGCCCGGCTCACTGCACGAACTGAACGATAGTAGAAGTACTAGAAATAGCACTGTTACGATAGAACATTTCACGCACTCTATCTTCTTATACCCGGATACAACTGTCAACATCGCTTACTTTGAAATATAAGAATTTGGTTTTTGGAGCTGCATCGAATCCCGTCCGACTTTCCCTAATATCCACCCACTGGCATTCTCAAATAAGATTATCACGCCCAAAACGACCAAGTCAACGGCTGGAAAAGAGCAACAAACAACCAAAAGCTCAAACCATCAAGTTTAAGATAGGCTCGGCCCCCAAATCATAAAAAAGCAGCCACAGAGCGCTAATCTGCAGTCCCACCTCCGTCTATGACAAGATTTGCTCCTGTCATGAAGGATGAGTCATCTGAGGCCAGAAAGAGTGCGGCTTTGGCTATCTCCTCGGGCGTCCCCATCCGGCCCATCGGACGTTGATCGACATCTTGCTTGTGGTACTCTTCCCATGTCATTCCGCGCATCCTGGCATCCTCATCAAGCATCGGGGTTTTGACGTCACCGGGACAGAGGCAGTTCACCCGGATGCCCTGGGTTGCATGATCGATGGCCATAGCCTTTGTCATGATAACAACACCGCCTTTGGACGCACAATAGGAGACGCCTTCGTTGCCGCCCACAATCCCCCATCCGGAACCGTTGTTGATAATCACACCGCTCTTTTGGGCAACCATGTGAGGCAAAGCGAACTTGGACATTAAAAATGTGCCTTTGAGATTGATATCGATGGTGAGATTCCACTCTTCTTCCGAACAGTCTATAGCATTGTTCGGGAAATACACACCAGCGTTGTTGAAGAGAATATCCAGCTGGCCGAAAGCCTTCATCGTTGTCTCTACAGTTTTCTGGCACTCAGCGGAAGATCGAACATCTGCGATGACGTATATAGCTTGGCCGCCTCCCTCTTTTATCTCTTCGATGACCTTTTTACACCTTGTCTCATTGCGGCCGGTAAGGCAAATTTTAGCACCCTCCCTGGCAAAAAGAATAGCTGTTGCTTTCCCAATTCCGGAGTTTCCTCCCGTTATTAAAGCGACCTTGTCAATAAGTTTCATTCTGTTCTCCATTCATTTTTTCATGTGAAGTAAGCGCCTTATATCCCCATTGCTAAAGCAAGGGGCTTTACGGCGTTCTCTGGTAAAAAATCTTAACTCTTCCATTTTAATTTTTCAACCTTTATCATTAACATCAGAACGATTCTAAAGAAAGTCATGTCTTTGGTTTCGTTGCAAGAGGAAAAAAACTAAGATAAAATACATCTATGATGAGAGGAAAATCATGATTAAAACACATAGACCAAAACTTGAGCTTTTAAGCAATGAATTGATCCAAAAAATCATAGATGAGGCATACATCATCCTTGAAAATCAAGGAGTTTTTATCGAGAACAAAGAGGCCCTGGCTCTGTTTCGAGAGGCGGGAATGAGGGTCGACACCTCCTCGCAGAGAGTTCAAATCACCGCACAGCTCGTTGAAGACTCTCTTTCATCAACACCTCCCTCTCTGAAAATGTACGACAGGGACGGAGAAACTGAGTATCTCCTCGGTGGTGATGAAGTCCATTTTGATCCAGGCTCTGGGGCAGTCACCTTACTGGATTCCGAAACTCAGCAGGAAAGAAAGGCTATCACTGATGATTTGATCCGGTTTACTCATCTGACAGATTGCCTCGAGCATCTCCACTTCCAGAGCACCGGAATTGTAAGCACCGATGTCTCCGAGATCATTTCGGACAGCTATCGACTTTATATCGGACTCTTATTCTCCAAAAAACCCATAGTCACCGGGACATTTCGGGTAGAAGGGTTCGAACCCATGCGCAGAATGCTCGTCGCCGTAAGGGGAAGTGAAAGGAATCTTGCGGAAAAACCTCTGGCAATATTCGACGCTTGCCCCTCCCCTCCTCTGAAATGGAGCAATTTGACAGCACAGAGCTTGATCGATAGCGCCCGGGCGGGAATTCCGTCCGAGCTGATTTCTATGGGGATGACGGGAGCCACTTCTCCCATCACGATCACAGGTACACTCGTCCAGCATGTCGCTGAAAACCTATCGGGACTGGTGATCTGCCAGCTCGCAAAAAAAGGTGCGCCTGTTATTTTCGGCGGCTGTCCGGTGAGCTTCGACATGCGGACGGGCACAACTCCTATCGGCGCTATAGAGACGATGATGATCGACTCAGCGCACACACAGATCGGCAAACATTTCAACCTTCCTACACACGCGTACATGGGAATGAGTGACGCCAAGATCAACGATGCCCAGGGAGGTTTTGAAACCGGGATAGGCGTGATTATGGCCGCGCTTTCAGGTGTTAACGTGATATCCGGGGCAGGGATTTTAGATTTCGTCAGGTGCCAGAGTCTGGAAAAGCTGGTCGTGGACAATGAGATCTGCGGGATGGCTTATCGATTGATAGACGGAATAGCACAGCGCGATGAACCGATCGCCCTGAATCTTTTTAAAGATTTCTCTGCCGAAACACAGTTTCTATCTATGCCCCATACGAGAAAATGGTACAGGGAAGAACATACATTTCCCAAGTTGATCGATCGAGATCCGTATGATACCTGGGTATCCAAAGGGAGAAAATCAATAACTGCCCGGGCCAAAGAAGAGGTCAAAAATCTGTTGCAAAAGAATGCCCCCCCTCTTCCAGATAAGGAAACACAAAAGGCTCTCAGAGAAATCATGATGTCCGATGCCCGGACAAACGACACGCCTTCTTTACCTGACATCAGCTTCCCCTAACACAATGATCTTGTTGAAATTGAACGCTGTCCAATGGAATTGGCCAGCAGTTCTTTGGTGGTGACTGGTTTTGCTTGACCCTGAGAATCAAAATCGAAGTGGTAAAAGGATATCCTCAATCTAACTCAGATATCTTTTTTTTTCAGGATTATTACCTTTTCCTCAACATCAGGTTGATGGTCGTTGATTTCCAATGATTTCTCCCACGCGGCCAGGGCTTCATCCCATATCCCCAGGCGGTAATAACATTCTCCTATTGAATTCAGAAGGCTTGAATTTATCCCATAATGGGAGAGAGCCTTGTTGTAGACGGTAATGGCCTGATCGAATTCCCCCAAAGCCTGATGGGATTTTCCCAAAAGAAAATAGAGCTGATATGGAACCTCTGACACATCAGAGAAAGCCATCAGCACCTGCTTAACCTGGTGGTGTTTTTTTAGAACAGAATAGACTTGGGCCAGATTCACGGCAAAATCTAAGGAACCGGGCTTCTTCTGGAAAGCTTCCTCTAATCTGGCCTGTGCTTTATTGACTTCTCCCTTGCTGAACAATTGCTTTCCCAAGAGGAAGGAATAGACAGGGTGATCTGGGGGCGGCAGTGTTTTGGTGTGAATCCAGGGGCGGGGGAACGCTGAGACAGAGGAAATCCCGAAATTCTCTTCCTCAGAAAGGATTTCCTGTTCACCATCCCACAACCCAACCTGAAGGCGGTAGTAGCCTGGAGGAAATTCCTGGAGAGAGAATTCATGTTTAAAATTCACCCCTCCTTCATATTGGTTGACTTTTCTGGTGAAATTTAAAAACGGCTCATCGTCTTTGAAAAATTCATATTTCAACTGACCTTTTTGCCTCAAATCAGAAGATAAACTGGTGATCTGGAAGGCCAGGAAGAGTGTATCTTGTGGACGAAAGATATTTTTAGGTTGATGAAGAATTTGAAAAGAGCCTAATTTGAAGGCCTTAAGATTCTGCGCCTCAGATGAGACCTGGTCCATCTTATAACCTAATACCAAAGAACTCATGCCCAGTGCAGAATCATCCTTAGGAATGATAATATCCTTTTCTACCGAGGTGAATTCTTTAGATACTTCATTCTTTATGATCACCGAAAATTTGTAGGAGCCAGCAATCAAAGGGAACATATCATAAATAGCGAAGGGCTTGTAGGCGATGCTCTTAAGCTGGTCTTCATCCAATTCTATAGAAATGGATCCCTCATATTGGTAAATTGTATTTCCCTCTGAATCGGAAACATTTCCGTTTATTTTCAAATGGGTAGAATATTTATCTTGATACTGCTGCATTGAAAATTTCATGATTTCCACAATATAGTGAACAAAATAAACTCCCGGAGGATTTTGAAGGATTTTGATCGAAGAGTCGTTATCTATGTAATTGGCAGAATATTCCACTTCCACCTTGTCTTTATAAGCCAAAAACTTCTGGGCATATTTGTCCTTCAATTCCTTTTGGGGAACGGTATAAATATTCTGGATCAGCATATCAGAAGCCAACGAGGGGCGACCATATAGAGATGATTCTCCGGGAATAAGGGAAAAAGAAACTTTAGCCAGGGTGGGGTTTATTTTCTTTAAAGTTTTGAAGGCTTGGATATAATCCCCCTGGTCGCCAAAATAGGATGTGAGCAGAGCCTGAGGGCCATCAGCACTAGGGCTATAAAGAACATACTCTCCCACCCCATCTTTCTGGAAAAAAACCAGATTAAACCCGGCGGGAAGACCGTATTGGGTTAAGCCTTGATAAAACCAGACTTCAGAGTTGTATATCTCAGAGTCGCCGGTGTGGCGATCGACACCCCTGGGTTCACCAAGAATGATATAAATCCTTCCCCGGTCGGTTTCCCAGCCAGGCCAGGGGACACTTCTCCCGAATTGATGATTGGCATGCTTAATGCGACGATAATGCTCTTCCTTGAATTCATTTGCTGGCGTTCCTGACGTCGGATCCCTGTGTTTCCAGAATGCTTCTATAAAAAAATCTCTTTCTCGATCTGTCTGAAGCTGGAGAAAAACCTCTTTCTCTATAGGCGTGATAATATAGTTTACCTCCTGTTCCAGCCAGTTTTTGAATCGGGGAGGGAGCTCTCCTTCTGACTGGATACCGGATGAAACCTCCAGTGGGAAAGCCAGTAAAGATATGAACAGAATTAGTATGTATTTTTTTATTATATTCAACCTTCCGTCACTTTATTGAGCTTATCTCACTCATATTCATAAATCATTGTATTACTAATATTTGAGAAATTGCAAATAAGTGAACTCCTTCATGGGACTAGTGACGCTCAGGATAAATTAATTGCATAATTATACTACACGCATCCAATTTAGATGGATAAATTACCAGATTGATACATTAAATCCATAAGGGAGTTCGGAGTAAGCAATTTCTTCAATTTATTGGATTGAAGTTCAATTATTTGAATTTTTGCATGAAAAGTAATATCTCAGAATAATTTATCCTATTGAAAATAATATAATTACAAAACAGACTACTTTGGCATATTTTTTGCTATAAGTATTTTATAAAATGCACATGACAAAGGATTTGGAGGGAAGATAATCCTGATCGTTCTGAATCCAAACATATTAATGGAGATGGAATGTCGGTGAACCTTTTTGCTGCTTTCGGAATTGACAAGCAAGCAAACCTGTGATAATTACAAAAAAGATAATAGACAAATTCCATCATCAATATATAAAAAATTAAAAGGAGGAGAATTATGAGAAGAACAATCAAATCAATGGTAGCTATTTCTACAGTTCTTTTACTCATGGGTAGCATGAGCTATGCCCAGACAAGAACTGGAAGTATAAGAGGAATAGTCACAGATACAGAAGGAGAGTTTCTTCCAGGGGCGACTGTCGAATTATCAGGTGAGAAGCTTATGGGGGGTGTGCGTTCTCTTATAACAAGTGAGAAAGGGAAGTTCAGGTTTCCAAGCCTAACGCCTGGAGAATATGAGGTGACTGTGACGATGGAAGGCTTCCAGCCTTCCAAAAGGACAGAACTCAAGGTAAACCTCGGTGGAACTGTTACTGTGGATGTCACCTTGAATTTAGCCACCTTAGAGGAAAGCGTCACAGTATCGGCGGAATCTCCCATAGTGGATGTGAAAAAGTCGATTATCTCCACCAATATCACTTCAGAATTGATGGAAGTCCTCCCATCGCGCCGTTTTACCTTCTTCGATTATGTGGGAATGACGCCAGGTGTCACAAACTCTGGATCTGACGTCTCGGCTAATTGGCAATCGGCCATGGGATCTAGTAGCAGTGCAAACACCTATTACTGGGAAGGGGTCGAAACCACCAGCCCGGAAAACGCAGGTTCCTGGTTATGGGCAAACCCCGATCAGATCGAAGAAATAGATGTTATCATATCAGGAGCTCCGGCTGAATACGGGAACTTTCAGGGCATGGTTGTCAACCTCGTCAGCAAAACTGGTTCCAATACATTTACAGGCAACCTCAATTTTTATTATCGTGCTAACTGGCTAGTAGGAAATAATACGCCCGACGAAGAATTTCCTTTCTATCGCGATAAGTATAATGAGCTGACTGCTACTTTAGGGGGCCCCATAGTAAAGGATAAACTTTGGTTTTTCTGGGCCGGACAGCTCATGACTGATCAATTAGTTGGGGTGGGGGCCGATCCATCTTTTGGAGCTGGCCTGTATCGCTATCATTCCACGTTCGGGAGACTTGACTGGCAGATCAATAAAAATAATAAGTTCACCATTTCAACTGACTTAGCCCTTTATAGATGGGAAGATACGCCTAATGAATTTGCACCTTATGAAACCATGATTTCTGAAGATTATGACCCCTTTAATACTACAATAAGTGCCTACTGGACATCAGTCCTCAGTCAAAATACATTTTTTGAGCTCAAATATACCGGATGGTGGGTCTTACTCGTAATTGAAGCTGCAGATGGAGACAGGGAGACTCCCGCACACTATGATGGTTATACTGGGATGTATTCAGAAAACTATTATTATTGGGGTGATTGGCCCCAATACCAGCATTCAGTCCAGGGCACAGTTTCCCATTTTGCCGATGATTTTCTCGGGGGCGACCACGAGTTTAAATTTGGGGCTGTTTACCAACACGCCTATGCGGAATGGCAATGGGGCTACCACGGCGGCGTGTATTATTACGATTGGGATGGGGAACCTTATTATGCCTTTTTTATGGACCCTGAAGAATATGGAGGAATTCAAAACAGGTTAAGTACCTTTCTCGATGATAGTTGGTCTATAGGTGACCGCTTAACCTTGAACTTGGGTCTCAGATTTGATCGTGTTCGAGGCGGCTACCCCGAGTTCAATAAACTGGATACAGACGGAAACCCAACAGGAGAAACATTTGCGGAGAATAGGGACCTTATCAAATGGGACTCATGGTCACCAAGGCTGGGACTTGTTTACCAATTGACTGCGGATAGGAAAACAGTATTTAAAGCAAGCTATGGTCGGTATTATGGCCATTTGCTAACACGAATCATGTATGGTAGCTCCCCATCGAGATCCCATAAATACTGGTATTGGTGGGACCCGGCCACACAAGATTATACTTGGCAAACCGAACATATAGATCCCATAGCTGATAGAGGTTTTGACGAGAATTTGAAAAATCCGTATTCTGACCAAATTTCCTTAGGAATTGAAAGGGAAATATTCCCTGATTTCTCTCTTTCTTTAACGGGTATCTATAAGGTATCAAAGGATAGTACCGGCAACTATAATCTTAGTGCAGAATATGAGCTTGTAGATTACTACGATGCATTTGGGGACCAGACGATTCAGATCTACAATCAGACAAATGACAGTTTTTATACAACCACCAATCAAGAAGGTAAAACGACTTATAAAGCATTGATGTTTACTTTCAATAAGCGTCTCTCCAACAACTGGCAGGTGAGGGGGAGTTTTACCCTGTCTAAGGGACTGAACTTCCCCATAAGCTATTGGGATAAAAATGATTTAATCAATATGTACAATGTCCTGGGCAATTATGACCGAGGATATCAGTTCAAGTTCAATGGGACCTACATCTTTCCTGCCGGAATAATGGTCAGCGCCTATTTTGCTCATGAGCAAGGGAGACCTTTTAACCGCGAGATAAATGTAGGGCTGGATCAGGGACGTCGAGATATAGCAGCTGAAGAAAGAGGCAGCCAAAGATATCCGAACCAGACATATTTGGACCTGAGACTGGAAAAAGAATTTAGACTAGGGGGAAATCTTAGATTAAAATTCTTGATAGACGTATGGAACATCTTTAATACCGACTACCACGCTTGGGTCGGATCAACTGATGCAGATAGCAGCGCCTACTTGGCACCAGGAGGTCGGATTTTGCCCAGGAGAGCTCAGCTAGGTATTCGCGTCGTTTTCTAAATAGCTCAAGCAGTCTACAAAAAAAGGGGAAGCTCGCAAGCTTCCCCTTTTTTCATGCGATTTTGTCAGGATGCCAGCCTCAGTCTTTTCCAGGCTTTGGTCAAAACGTAAGTTGAGACGAGCGCTATTACAGTCAGAATATTTGCTAAGGTGTGTCTGCCATAAATCCAGTATCCTGTGGCGAAAAGCGCACTATACACGGCAAAGCACCCCAGAACCATACACAATATGCCGGTAGGAACATCCCAAGCCTGTTTGGCTGCTTCAAGGAATTCGCCTTCCTTTTTTGCCTTATCGATTACTCTTTTCCAGCCGGGTCCACCGGGCTGGACCAAACGGTAGAAAGAGCGCAATGTCTTTGATTCCGTTGGTTTGGTCAGGAGAGTTACGGTAATCCAGCAGAATGTGGTGATACCAACACCCACAGCCAACCGGACAGGAGTGGAAATTTCTGGTAAACCTGTCCTCGGGTGTATCAACTGTAAATAGACAGCTACGACAAACGAAACAACCATGGCGGTAATCTCGCTGTACGGATTGATCCGCCACCAGAACCAGCGCAGGATAAAAAGCAATCCTGTCCCAGCTCCGATTTGAAGCAAAATGTTAAAGGCCTGCAAGGCATTACTTAACACTAAGGCTATAAGACCGGCCAGTATCATCAGGCCGACAGTTGATAAACGCCCAACGAGAACCTGCCTTTTTTCGCTCGCTTCAGGATTTATGAAGCGTTTATAAAAATCGTTGACTATATAAGAAGAACCCCAGTTCAAATGCGTAGAGATTGTGGACATAAAAGCTGCGATCAAAGAGGCGACAACGAGCCCCAGAAGACCGTGAGGGAGAAACGTCAACATGGCAGGATAGGCAAGGTCATGACCTACCACGCTTGGATCAACATGCGGAAATGCAGCCCGCAGGGAATCCAGAGTGGGAAAGACCAGGAGGGAACATAAGGCCACGATTATCCAGGGCCAGGGACGGAGAGCATAATGGGCGGCATTAAAAAGCAAGGTAGCACCCACTGCGTGTTTTTCTGACTTTGCAGACAGCATGCGCTGGGCAATGTAACCTCCACCTCCCGGTTCTGCTCCCGGATACCAAACGCTCCACCACTGCACTGCCAGAGGAAGAATGAAGATTGCTAACAATGCCTCCGTGTTAGAAAAGTCAGGAAGAAGATTCAATTTTGAAACTACATTCTCATTTGCTAATAATCCGCCTAATCCTCCAACCTGGGGCAGCCTGAGCGCAATGATAGCGGCACCGATCGCACCAACCATAGCAATTGCAAACTGGAAGAAGTCCGTGATTAAAACACCGCGCAATCCTCCGAGGGCGCTGTAGATAACCGTTACCAGCGAGGCAATTAAAAGGATTTGAATCGGCGTCAAATTAAACATGACACCGCCGATCTTTATGATTGCCAGGGAAACCGTGGCCATGATGAGAACGTTAAAAAACACGCCCAGGTACAGAGCCCGGAAACCCCGCAGGAAAGCAGCAGCTTTTCCGCTGTAGCGCAGTTCATAAAATTCGAGGTCGGTCAGAACGTTTGAGCGGCGCCAGAGTTTGGCATAGACAAAGACGGTCAGCATTCCGGTCAGGAGAAATGCCCACCAGACCCAGTTCCCGGCAACGCCATTCTGGCGGACTATATCTGTAACCAAATTCGGTGTGTCGCTGGAAAAAGTAGTGGCGACCATAGAGATCCCCAACAGCCACCAGGGCATATTTCTGCCTGAGAGAAAGAATTCTGAGGAACTCCTCCCCGCTTTTCTGGAAACAGCCAGTCCTATGGCCAGGGATAAGATAAAAAATCCGACTACAAATCCCCAGTCAATTGCCTGCAATATCATATTGTTTTCTTCTTAATATGATTTACAGCTCACCAAGAGAAGAAGGACCATAGTGGATTGAATTGAAAAGTAACTTAAAGGTGCTGTGGGACTGGCCTCTATACAGAGCAGAAAAGCCTATAATGATAATCTTCCCGTCACCCAAAGGCACATCAACAAGGGCACTTTTGTTGTAAAAATAGTCTTCTCCATTAATCCAGCCGCTTAACAAGGGATTATGAGGAGGATAGGCGACAATACTCTTTCCCTCCTTGGCAGCAAGAACAGGGCTTCTCCTGAAAAAAACAGCTCCTTCCCTTTCATAGCCGTAGGCAATCGGATGGGTCGTGTCGATTAAAACCTTAAGCAGGGAGCCCGGCACAAAGAAGCTCTTCCTGTCCGCTTTCTCCACACTGTTCTCTATGGTGAGGGAAAATTGTTTCAAAGGAAAATCGGCAGCTGAGTTCAGCGTGATTAAAGTGCCTCCTTTTTGAACAAATTCTTTTATATTTTTTACTCCTATTTCACCTATGCCGCCAGAATATTCAGGAGGGATGGATTCTTTAGGCGCACCGTTTATTATTGTGTTCGTCTTCAAATCCGGAAAAATGATGACATCAAAATTCTTATTGAGGTTTCCTTTTCTTATTTCTTTGTCGTGGATGCTCTTGTAGGGAAATTCATACTGCTCAAGAACCCATCTTGTCCATCCCTCATCCATCGAGGCATCCCAGCTCTTGTAAAGGCCGAGCCTGACAGAGTTTAGGGCGTATGCTTTTATCTCAGGTCTTGCCAATAATCCTTCGAAGTGAACATCCAGATCATTGACAATGGACTTCATGTCCTCAGCCAGACCTTTTTTATTCCGGACGATCATCGTCCCCGAAGGATAGGTCTTTCCTTTCGCCGGAAAATCCTCCGAAGACCAGAAGGCGCTGTATCCTTTTTTCACCAGCCTGTTTAAAGCAACAATATCATCATTCGTTGCATGTCCCCAGGCGTATCCAAAGGCATTATCCACTGTTTCAATTTTGCCTTTTGGCCTGGAGAGTTTATCAACCTGAACTGATTTAGCCTTAAAAGGATCTTTTATTTGAATGGCCTCGACACCCATTAGAAGAGGCAAAGTGTGAGCAACCACATCATAAGGACTTTTAAGCGGAGCACCTGGATATTCTCTTATTTCCGGATACACCTGATTTTCAAGCAGGGTTTTTGCGTATCCCCCATAGGGCTGGGCTAGAAAAACAATGTATGTTCCTTCAGGATATTCATGGCCGTCAGCCATAATGGATTCGCTGGCTCTGTGAATTTCAACTCCTCCCATCTGCAAAACAGTCATCATCTTTATTGTCGTTGACAGGTCTTTCTGTTTGGCTGGAATGATGTAAGCGAAGGGGGGTTCTGTCCGGTTAACAGCTTTTTTATGTATTCGGTAGAAATTTCGGAGCCAGTTTTCTCTAAGTCTTGCTGCATTGGTTAAAGCAGCCTTGGCAGCAGAATAATTATAATCCACAAGGTCTCTCAGTGCCCATCTTCCCCCTTTCCAGGGCATGGGCATTTTAACCGATGGCTCTTTTGCGTAGGCGGCAAGGTCCTCAAATTTAACCGTAACAGGAGTGGCCAGCTTAATGCTGGCTACCTCGGTTAGTATCCTTATTCCTCCATGATAATGATGGTAAGCTCTGGCCGGTGTCCAGGCATCATACATGTTGCTGTGGATGACACCTGCTTTTCCTTCTGCTGTCATTTCAGAGGCGATGAAAGTCCCCATCATGGCCACTTGCTGCCTGAGTATCGGGTCGATGTTGGGCTCATAGGGATCAACGAAAGGAGGCACAAATATTCTTGCTCCCTTTCCTCCCATCTGATGCATATCCAGGATGACCTGGGGATGCCAGGCGTTGTGGACCTTAATCGTCAGGCGGGATTCGACCTGGGTAAACATATACCAGTCTCTGTTGTTATCGTGGCCTACATACTTATGATAAAGCCAGGGCATGCGCGATCCTTCATACTTTGTTCCAAGATTCTTTTTATACCAATCAACAACCATTTGGGTCCCGTCCGGATTGTGCATGGGCACAAGAAGCAAAATCACGTTATCCAGAATTTCTTTTGTCTTTTTGTCATTTTTTGCGGCGAGGTCATAGGCAAGCTCCATGGACATCATGAACGCCCCGATCTTGGTGGCATGGAGGGAACAATTGATCATCACTACGGCTTTGCCCTGAGAGATGATTCCTTCCGCTTCTTTGTCTGTGATTTTCCGGGGGTCGGCAAGCAGCTGCTGATACTTGCGGTATTTTTCCAGGTTTTTATGGTTTTCTGCTGAGGTTATGAAGGCTACTATGAATGGATTTCCCATAGTGGTTTTACCGACTTCTTTTACAACTATTCTCTCGCTCGCCTTATCAAGTTTGGCGAAATAATCAAGAATCTGATGCATATCCGCAACTTTCCTGTCCGTTCCTATCTTAAATCCAAGAACTTCTTCAGGTTTAGGAATTTTTGCGAAAACTGCCTGACTTATAAAAAGAAATGACAGCCCTATACAGAATATTTTTGCCCTTCTCATATTTTCCTCCTTCCGTATTTATTTATAGTCTATTGAAACTGGGAGTAAGTCTTGACTCTTGACATTCAGTCACGATGGAAAGCTTATAACACAGGATTTGATAAATCAAACCTCTACACAAGAAAAACCAAACGCTTACATAAGAAAAATTAAAACCGTTCAGTTTATTTACATAATCGAAAAGGTGGGCTTGATAAATCAAGCCCTTACAGAAGAAGAATCAAAATCCTACAGAACAATCAAACATCTTGGGGGTCAGGTCTTGTTTTTTGCTTATTTTTAAAAAATGTAAGATAAACCCCAGGCAAGATGATGGGCAGGAAATCTCATCTGAATTGTGCCTTCTTCTCCATTATCAAAGCGCATCCCCCTCAAATAGGACTGCGTGTATTTATACTCAAAATACATGCCGAAATGTTTTGAAAATTGAAAGCGCGCTCCCAAATTTGCTCCGAAATTGAAATTTGAAAAATCCGCTTGATAGGAAAAGGCCTTAGATTCCGCACTCCCGACCAATCTCAGCTGAGGATGAGGGATGCACGTTCCAGCACTGACTGCGAAATAGGGTTGCAGTTTTCCTGCAAGAATTTTTTCTGTCGGGAACAGCATAATCCTGTAAACCAAGGATAAACTCAGATGATTGACACCATGTGATACATTAAAAGAACTGATATACTCATGAGCAGACTTCCATTCGTCCACTGGTCCATTTTCATCCACTCCCGTTGTATAAACCTGCTGATCTTCATCCGGTATAAAAACCTTTAAATGAACAAACTCAAACCCTATTCCAAAATTCGGCTTCTTTTTAAAGAAGTGATAGAACCGAATCCCATAATACGGTTCGGTAAACGCACCGATGGCATCTCCGATCTTCCCCTGTAAAAGTGGAGACAAGAATGCATTGGGCAGGATTGAATCATCAGGATAGAATGAGTAACCTTTCATATACACATCGTGAAAAGTCAGATCAAAGTATCCGGGATAGTTTATCCTGATCCAGGCTCGAGTGGGAAAGGACATTCCTCGGTTGTATTCAACATAATTCAATGTCATCTTATGAACGTCTTTTTTGACGGGCGATGGGAATAAAATGATGAATGTGCTGAGGAATGATAAAAGAATGTTCATCTATACCCTTAAAAGGAGTATCTCGTTTATAATCTAAATCAGGAAAATTGTAAATATCTTTTATTAAAAATAAGGTGATTCTTTCTAATAATCGTGGATTTATCATTGACAGGGTATATTTCTTCTATCTATTATTATCTAAAGAGAATGTCAGGAGGTGGAAATTGAATAAAAATGAGCCGAAATCAATGCAGTCCCAAAAACCAATTTCCTATGTTTTTACCAGAACCAGAAGGTCAAGTTGTGGTGGATCGACGTCGGCTACCGCTCCGTCTCGACGCTCATTATCAAGATTATCCTGGGTATCTGGCCGTAGGGCAGGCCGGGGGCGTTCCGGCTTCGTTGCCGGAGCGCTGGTAGCGCTCCTGGCGATCACCGGCTGCTCGGGCAGACCATCATACGATCTGATCATCCGTGGTGGCCGGGTGCTGGACGGCAGCGGCAATCCCTGGTATTACGCCGATATCGGCGTGCGGGGTGACCGTATCGCGGCTGTGGGCGATCTCTCCACGGCACGAGCCGCCCGGATCGTCGACGCCGGCGGGCTCTACGTGGCACCAGGATTCGTAGACGTGCACACCCACGTCGGTTCGGGTCTCGACACGCCCGACCGGAGTGCCGGGCAACCCCTGCTGGCCCAGGGCATCACCACGGTCCTTGTGAACCCGGATGGCGGCGGCCCGGTTGATCTGGCGCAGCAGCGCCGGGACCTGCTGGAGGACGGCCTCGGGGTCAATGTCGGGATGCAGATCGGGCACAACGTGATCCGATCGCGGGTGATCGGCAGCGAGGACCGCGATCCGACTCCCGCCGAACTGGATTCGATGAAACTGCTGGTGCGCGCCGGGATGGAAGAGGGGGCGTTCGGCCTTTCCAGCGCGCCATTCTACTCGCCCGGCAGCTTCTCCAAGACGGAAGAGATCGTGGCGCTGGCCGCGGTAGCCGCTGAGTTCGGTGGCACGCACCAGAGTCACGTGCGCGACGAATCCGACTATACGATCGGGCTCCTCGATGCGGTGGAAGAGGTGATCACAGTATCAAGGGAAACAGGCGTGCGCGGCATCGTCACCCACATCAAGGCGCTCGGCCCACATGTGTGGGGCTATTCGGAGGCTGTGGTGGAACGCATCAAGGCCGCCCGGGCCGAGGGACTCGAGATCTTCGCCGACCAGTACCCTTACGAGGCCTCCAGTACCGGCCTATCGGCGGCGCTTCTGCCTCGCTGGGCGCAGGCTGGCGGTCCGCGGGCACTGCGGGCCCGGCTCGACGACCCGGAGATCATGGCGCGCATCCGGAGTGCAATGGTAAAGAACCTGGACCGCCGGGGCGGGGCCGGCCGGATTCAGTTCCGCCGGTTCGAGCCCGACTCGACCATTGAGGGCAGAACTTTGCAGATGGTTGCCGATGACATGGGTTTGAGGGCGGTGGACGCGGCGGTGGCCCTGTTCAAGAAAGGCAGCCCCTCAATTGTCTCATTTAATATGAACGAGGACGACATCCGGACGTTCATGCGGCAGACCTGGACCATGACAGCCTCGGACGGATCGCTGCCCCGCATGAACGTCGGCGTGCCGCACCCCCGGGCATATGGTACCTTTCCCCGGAAGATCCGGAAGTATGCAGTGGAGGAGGGCGTGATCGACCTGCCGTTCGCGATCCGCAGCATGACCAGCCTGCCGGTCACCGTATTCCGGATCCCCGACCGCGGATCGATCCGGCCCGGTGCATTTGCCGATCTGGTCGTTTTCGACCTGAATCGCCTGCGGGATACGGCTATCTATAGCGCCCCGCATCAACTGGCGGAAGGGATGGTGCATGTCCTCGTGAACGGCCGGTTCGCCATCCGGGATGGTGCGTTCACCGGCGATCTGGCCGGACGCGTTCTTTCCAGAAGGTAGCACAGAACAAAACGCTACGCTCGATTGCCGCCAGTAAACTTTGTCGTTAGGCAGCGGCGGCGCTTGCAGATTTGGGTTTCAGAAAAGACTTGGAGGAGAACATGGTATTCTCGGCTTCTAGATCGGAAAGAATATCAAGGACGAGCGTCATAACTTTGAATGCTCCGTTGAAAAGAGTGTTTCCCTTATTCGGTCCTATAAGAGAAAAAGAATGGGCCGCTGGGTGGGAGCCTCAAGTACTTTACCTGACCACCGACTTTGTGGAAGAGCATATGGTCTTCAAGACGCAGTCCAATCTTGGACATGAACCTGATTTTACGTGGACAGTATCGAAATACCGCCCTGACCAAGCGTTCATTGAGTATACAGTTTTCGCGCCGGAAAGGCTGTGGTGGATAACGATCCAATGTCGTGAAGGCATTGGGGAAGAAACAACCAAGGCGGAGATTACCTACACGTACACAGGATTAACAAAGAAAGGCAACGCAACCAATGTAAAAGCTCTGGAGACGATGTTTCGTCGAGATCTGAAGGACTGGGAAGAGGCTATCAATCACTATCTAGAGACGGGAGAGCGACTGGAACCCGGCTAGAGACATTTATCGCTTGGGGTCAGGTCTTGTTTTTTGCTTTTTGTCACAATATTTCTTAGCTAATGCTATCAATTTCAGTTCAATGCCCTCTTTTCCCGTCTTATTACTGCATGTCAAAAGTTGAAAAGCAAAAAACAAGACTTGATCCCATTTACTGCATCCGTAGATTTTTCATTGACAGGGTATGTTTCCTCTATCTATTATTATCTACAGAGCAGGTCAGAAGGTAGAAATTGAATAAAAATGAACTGAACTCAATCACTGGGGGGATAAAATTGCTTTTTGCGGGATGCATGATTCTTCTCTTGCAGAAAACAACCTTGCCACAAACCTTCGAGCTCAAGGGTCTTGTTTCTGGATGGACAACCGTCAATGCTGCCAGCATCACCGAACCACAGCTTGGCCTGCGTTACATTCCCGAATTTTCAATCGAAAAATCCCTTTCACAAAACTATTCCCTTTACTTTGACCTTTCCCTGAATTCCTATGGAACGGCTCATGTACATTCCCTGGATGAGGTCCAAACGGATGGAGATATTAAACTTTACAGGATGTGGGGCCGATTTTCATCCTCCCAGTTCGAGGCCAGGCTGGGGCTTCAGAAGATAAATTTCGGTTCAGCAACCCTGTTGAGGCCTTTGATGTGGTTTGACCGCATCGATCCTCGTGACCCCCTGCAGCTTACAGACGGCGTCTACGGCCTTCTGCTGAGGTACTATTTCCTGAATAATGCCAACATCTGGGTCTGGGGGCTTTACGGCAACGACGACCTGAGAGGATGGGAATTCCTACCTTCTGAAGCTGAATCCGTTGAATTCGGAGGACGTTTCCAGTACCCAATCGGGAAGGGGGAATTGGCCTTCACCTATCATCACCGGCAAACCGATCCGAGCCGGGGCCCTTTCGCTCTGGATGTTGCGGGTGATTCCCAGATTCCTGAGAACCGTTATGCGCTGGACGGCAAATGGGATATTGGAATCGGTTTCTGGTTCGAGGGGATGCTTATTCATCAGCGCAGCGAATGGCTGCCCTTCCCCTGGCAAAGAGCACTTAATATTGGCCTTGATTATACGTTCAGCCTGGGGAATGGCTTGAATCTAATCGGGGAGTATTTTATTTTCGAAAGCAGCCAAGACGCCTTCGGATCGGGAGAGGGCATCAAATTTTCAGCGCTATCCCTGAGTTACCCTCTGAGCCTTCTGGACAACCTGAGCTGCATTTTCTATTATGATTTGGAAAACAGGGATCTCTACAGCTTCGTGAACTGGAAGCGAACCTATGATCAATGGATTATCAATGTCATCGGCTTCTGGAACCCGGAACACTTTCAGATCTACCAGAACTTACCGGAGAATAACCTGTTTGCGGGAAAGGGGATTCAGATCATGGTCATTTTTAACTACTGAGGATTTCTGTGATGAAAAATCAGCATATATATTAAAGTGAGGTCAAGATGGAAAACTCGTTTTTAATTAAAACAAAAGATCTTGTTAAAACCTATCCGGTGGGTCACACAACGCTTTTCGCCCTCAATCGAGTGAGCCTCGGTTTTAAGCCGGGAGAGTTTGCCGGCCTTGTGGGTCCCAGCGGTTCGGGAAAAACAACATTTCTCAACATCATTGGTTCTCTGGATTCGCCTACGGAAGGGAGTGCGGTTGTGATGGGAAAGAATGTCGAAGACCTCTCGCATAAACAGGCAGCCGAGCTGCGCAATCGGAGCATCGGGTTTATTTTTCAAACCTTTAACCTGCTTCCTGTCTATACTGTTTATGAAAACGTCGAGTTTCCTTTGCTTCTCCTTAATCTGCCTCCGAAAGAACGCAAAGAAAAGGTCATGAAAGCTCTGGAGTGGGTCAGACTGGCGGACAGAGCCAAATCCAAGCCCGCCCAGTTATCCGGAGGAGAAAGCCAGAGGGTGGCCGTGGCCCGGGCTATTGTCAAGAAGCCATCCATCATCCTTGCCGATGAGCCCACAGCCAACCTGGATGCGGAGAACTCATTCAACATTCTGGATACGATGGAAGAGCTGAACCACGAGCTGAACACAACTTTTATTTTCGCCACTCATGACGAAAAGGTCATCAAGTACCTGCGGCGGAAGATCACTCTGGTTGACGGGAAAGTGACCAAGGATGAGGTCTATGAACAGAAAAACAGCAAAGGAGATATCTGATGATTATCCCAAAATTGGCACTCCGGAATTTGCTGGGAGCGGGACTCAGGACCTGGTTGAATGTGGTGGTGCTGTCCCTTTCTTTCGTGCTCATCATCTGGCTTCAGGGCTTGTATATAGGAATGGGCGATCAAATCAAAGAAGCCCAAATCGATGTTGACTACGGGGGGGGCCAGTACTGGCATGAAAGTTATGATCCCTATGACCCTCTCACACTGGAGGATGCCCATGGAGCCGTTCCCGATCCCATACAGAATAAAATCGACAAGGGTGAAGCAACGCCCATTCTTATAGCTCAAGCGACAATTTATCCTGAAGGCCGTCTGCAGGTTATTCTCCTTAAAGGGATCGATCCTGCACAGACGGTGGTTAATTTCCCCTCACAATTTCTGGTCCAGGAAAATGGCGAAATTCCTGCTCTGATTGGAACCCGGATGGCAAAAAGCGCGGGATTAAAAATTGGGGATAAGGTCATCGTGCGCTGGCGGGATGCGCAGGGGACCTTTGATGCCAGGGACGTCTACATCGCGCAGATCATGAAAACCATTGTCCCTGCGGTCGATCAGAGCCAGATATGGATCCCTCTTGAGACAATGAGAGAATTGATGGGAATGCAAAACGAGGCGAGTCTTGTGGTTATGGCCAAGGATATCGAAGAATTGCCTGTTGTCTCAGGATGGAATTTTAAGTCATTAAAATTCCTGCTTGCAGACGTTGAATACCTGATTAAGACAAAAAAAACCGGTGGTTCGATCATATACATGTTCTTGCTCTTGCTCGCCATGCTGGCTATCTTCAACACACAGGTTTTATCCATTTTCCGTCGCAAAAAAGAAATGGGCTCTATGATGGCCATGGGCTTTACCAGGGGCAAAATTATTCAGCTATTCACCCTGGAAGGAGCGTTCCATTCCGTTTTGGCAGGAATCGTTGCCGCTATTTATGGGATTCCGTTTCTGGTCTGGTTTGCTAAGAAAGGCTGGGCCATGCCAGAGGGTTACGACGACTTCGGTATTGCGCTGGGAGAAAAGCTTTTTCCCATTTACACTGCAGGTTTGGTGTTTGGAACCGTGATGCTGATCCTGATTGTCACCACAATCGTCAGTTTCCTGCCCACGCGTAAAATCGCTAAACTCAAACCTACCGATGCGTTGAGAGGAAGGTTGTCATGATCAAATTCATATTCAAAGGAATAATCCGCGACCGGTCCCGCTTTTTATTTCCTGTTTTGACCATAACCTTCGGAGTGGCACTTTCAGTCCTGGGCTACTGCTATTTTAGCGGAGTTATGACCAGCTGGATTCAGACCAGTGCTAAATTTGAATCCGGGCATTTAAAGATCATGTCCCGGGCTTATGCTGAAATCGCCGACCAGGTGCCAAATGATCTGGCCTTCATCGGCGCCAAAAATCTTACTGCAGATCTAAAAAAGGATTTCCCCGAACTCATTTTCGTCAACAGAATCCGGTTTGGAGGGCTTTTTGATGTCCCCGATGAAAACGGAGAGACAAAGGCTCAAGGTCCTGTGATGGGACTTGCCGTAGACCTTCTTTCCGAAGAGAGCCCGGAGAGGGAAATGTTAAATCTTGAAAACGCGGTGGTGCGAGGGCGTCTGCCTGAAAAACATGGAGAAATGCTGATAAGCGATGAATTCGCCCGCCGCTTGAATGTTCAACTTGGACAGTCCGCGACTCTCATCGGATCGACGATGTATGGAAATATGGCGACTGCAAACTTCACGGTCGTCGGAACTCTTCGCTTCGGTATTGCAGCCATGGACCGCGGGACCATGGTGGCAGACATAGCCGATATCCAGGCGGCTCTGGATATGGAAGATGCTGCAGGGGAGATCTTGGTTTTCTTCAATGACTATGTCTACCGGGAAGAAGAGGCCGAAATCATCGCCGAAACGTTCAATGCAAAATATTCCGATGAAAACGATGAGTTTTCACCAGTGATGAATTCTCTCAGCAGCCAGGGAGGGATGGCAGACACCATGGGCATGGTGGACTCCATGATGGGTATAATGATTTTCTCTTTTATCGCCATTATGTCTATTGTTCTGTGGAACGCTGGATTGGTGGGCAGCCTCAGACGCTATGGAGAGATCGGTGTGCGCCTGGCTATGGGAGAAAGCAAAGGACATCTTTACCGGTCTATGATCACAGAATCCTTGATGATCGGGGCTGTCGGTTCAATCATTGGGACTGCCTTAGGCCTGGCATTCTCCTATTATCTTCAGGTCAAAGGAATAAATATTGGAAGCATGATGCAGAATGCCTCCATGATGATAAATGACGTTATAAGGGCGAAAGTCACCCCCTTCAGTTTTGTGATCGGGTTTATCCCCGGCCTTATAGCCACATTTCTCGGGACATCCATCTCCGGCATTGGCATTTATAAACGACAGACATCCCAATTGATTAAGGAGTTGGAAGTATGAAAAGAATCATATGCTATATAAGTTTTGTTTGCCTGTTGACAGCTGCTGTCACGGCTCAAGAACCACCATCTGGAGAAGACATCCTCAAACAAGTGGATGCCAATATCGGTTCGGATAACAAGATATCTGTTGCCGAGATGACCATCCATGGACGTCGGGGAAGCCGGACGGTCAAGTCAAAATCATGGCTTCGAGGACAAGACGAGTCTTTCACCGAATACCTTGCCCCAGCCCGCGAAAAAGGAACCAAGATGCTTAAACTCGGCGATCAGTTGTGGATATACTTGCCCTCGACGAATCGAACGATAAAAATCTCAGGACACATGATGCGACAGTCTGTTATGGGATCGGATCTTTCCTACGAAGATATGATGGAAGATCAGGATTTACAAAAGATATATGACGCTCAAGTTGCTGCCGAAGAGGTAATCCTTGAACGCCCCTGCTGGGTGCTAGAGCTGACTTCCAAGGGAGGCAATATTGCCTACCATTCAAGGAAAATCTGGGTGGACAAGGAAAGGTTCGTTTCTCTAAGGGAGGATCGCTTTGCCAGGAGCGGGAAACTTCTCAAGACCTTTGAAGCGAAGGAGGTCAGCCGGATCCAAAACCGTTGGGTTCCGACCCGCATGGTCTTCAAAGATGTACTTAAAAGTGGGAAGGGCACGGAGTTTATCCTCGAATCCATCGAGTTTAACGCCGACATCCCGGAGCATGTTTTTACTAAAGCATCACTGCGGAAATAGAACTTATTTTTTGACTCCCATTTGTATCCTTGGGGGTCAGGTCTTGTTTTTTGCATCTCAACTTTTGAAATATAGTAATAAGACGAGAAAAGAGGGCATCGAAAAGAAATTGCTAGCATTCGCTAAATAATATTATGACAAAAAGCAAAAAACAAGACCTGACCCCAATTAAGCAGCTTTTTTTAGGATTTCTAAATAATCTTCAACTCCTGCCTCTCTCGGATTAGAAGGATTTGAATTATTCTCGAACGACTTTTGGGCAATTTCAGGAAACTGATTCTCTTTTATACCCAATTCCTTGAAGGAAGGAATATTCAAAGAGCTGGACAAGAATTTAATCATCCGGATCAATTCCCGTGCTGCAGTCTCGTTATCTTTCTCTTCAACTCCTGCTATCTTAGCTATTTCAGCATAGCGATCTTTGGCGACCGGAAGGTTAAACTCCATAACGAAGGGAAGAAAGATTGAGTTGGCAACGCCATGGGGAGTATCAAAAAGGGAGCCGACAGCTTCAGCTACACAGTGAACAGCCCCGACATCGCTGTTGCAGAAAGCTGGTCCGGCAAGTGTGCTGCCCAGCATTATTTTCTCCCTTGCCTCTTTATCACCTTTTATATTTCCGTAAGCTCTCTCAAGCGATTCGAAAATGAGCTTCAGGGACTCACGAGCAAAAATATCCGTGAGAAAAGTCGCAGGTTTTACAGTATAAGCTTCTACCGCATGGGTTAGAGCATCTAAACCGGTTGAGGCAACGAGAGGAGGAGGAAGCGTAATGAGCAGATCAGGGTCGACGAGAGCCACTGCAGGAAACATATGAGGACCTTTTATGCTCATCTTAAACATCCGTTCGGTGTGGGTTATTACAGAAACCCAGGTCACTTCACTTGCCGTGCCGCAGGTCGTGGGAATGGCGAGAACCGGAAGAGGAGGTGATTTATATTTTCCCTTTCCTTCATAATCTTCTATTTTACCGGGATTGGTTGCCAGCAAAGCTATGGCTTTGGCAGCATCCAGGGAACTCCCTCCGCCGAGACCGATCACCAGATCTGGCTTTATCTTGCGGACTATTTCTCCAGCCCTGTTGATCGTGGTGTGTTTAGGGTTTTGCTCAACTTCATCGAATACGGGAATCCCCGGAAAATGGCTGAGGGCTTTATCGGCGATGCCTGCTTCTCTAATCCCTTTATCAGTGACCAGAAAAAGACTGGCATCTTTAAAGTCCTCCTCAACTATTTCTTTAATCCGGGAAATCATACCCGAGCCGAAAAAGATCCTGGTAGGAAGATGAAATCTCATTTCAGACACCTATCATTTTCTGAAATCAAGCGAATCCTGATTGGCCATATCAAGCGTTGCTATAAACAGGAGCTGAGCCAGGTCTTGCATGATTTCTGGAGTTATCATGTCTACATCATCTTTTGTTATGTGGTAGTAAGAGCGAGATCCGTAGGCGCTGAAGGATATGCTTGGAACGTCTTTCCACATGAAACGGGCTGCATCGAGCCTTGGCCGAGCTATGTTGGCAAAATAACCAGGATTTACGACACGATGGATATATTTTTGATTTGCCTTTTCAATAAACTTCCAGAACTCAGGGTAATTTTTTGCGGCTAAGGCTTCTAATTTATCCCCACAGCCAACGCCATCTATGTTAACAAAAGCCAGAGTTTTCTCAAGAGGCACGACAGGATGCTCGAGGTAATACCCGGACCCGACAATACCTTGCTCTTCAGCACCAAAGCAAAGGAACATCACAGAGCGACGGGGCTTGATGGGGCATTTAGACATAGCCTCTGCAATTCCCATTATGACTGAGACTGCCGAAGCATTATCACTAGCCCCGGGCATGATTTCATAGCAGCGACCGAGGTGGTCAAGATGCCCGCCCAGAATGATCACCTCTTCTTTGAGAACAGGATCAGATCCCTCAAGAATGCCGATTACATTATAGCCAACGCCTTCAGGGTGATGCTCGGTAATATTCTTTATGGTGAAGGTCTTACCAGTCGCAAAAGACTGAGGCTTTAATGTCTTTTTAATTTTGGCGACAACATTCTTGTGTTTCCGCCCTGTGCCCGAAAAAACATCCGAGACAACCGCGCTGCCGACATGGCTGTATATAAAACCTTTGTCGTATGAATTATTCGGATTGGAGATAGGGCCATAGTTATAAAGCATCCCTTTTGCGCCGTGCGCAACGGCGTTCTCCATTTTATACTGATGGAAGGAATAAGGACGCCATTTCTTGAATAGCTCCGGATCCTTATCAGGAGAAACAGGAGCCTCCCTTTCCATCAAAATTATCTTCCCTTTTACATCCACTCCTTTGTAATCGTCATAGCCAAGCTCTGGAGCAGTGGCTCCATAACCGACATAAATGACTTCAGCAGTCACTTCGCCCGAACCAGAAGTTGAGCCGGGGATGAATTCACTTTCATACTGATAGTACTTTTTTATGGCAGATCCTTTGCTGGGAAGGTGAAGGTAAACCTCGCAGCCTTTAAAGACCAGAGTATAAGGAATAGGAAATGCCTGTAAGTAGGAGTTCTGGCTTAAGGCAGGAGCAATCCCCCACTTTTTAAAATGAGAAACCACCCATTCAGCACTGGCATTGTATTCTTCTGTCCCGGTTAGCCGGCCAGCGTACTTATCAGAAGCTAACTCTTTCACATAATCAAAGAGGTTGTGGCTGGAAATAGAATGCATACTCTGAAGAAGTTTTTCCTCTTCTTTCTCTTCTGCTGGTAAGCTCTGGACAGCAAGAAAATAACCAAGGCCCAATAAAAATAAAAAAGAAAAAAGCTTTTTATTCTTCATCTTGACCTCCTCTCCATTTTTCTCCTTTTATGTTATGATAAATTTTGAAAAAGTAAAGGAAATATAAGTTCAATTGAAAAGAATTGCCATTCCTGTCTTTCTTTTCCTTTTATTGGCCCTGCCCTGTGCTAAAAACCTCTTATGTCTTAAACAGGAAAAAGAGTCCTATTCTCAAAAAAAAGACGCCCCTACTATGGAGAAGGATCTTTTTAATCTGGTTAACATAGAAAGGCAAAAACTTGATCTCGCCCCAGTTATATTTTCTCCGCCTCTGCGCCTTCATGCGCGAAAACACAGCCAGAATATGGCTCTTCGCGGAGATATATCTCATCTTTCAACCTCTGGCGAAACCTACAGCGAGCGTCTGGTGGAAGGAGGATTCTATTTTATAAAAAGTGGAGAGAACGTAGCTTACAGCGAAACGTTTATATCTGAGTTCATCCACCAAGGTTTCATGGACAGTCCCGGGCACAGGGCAAATATTGTGGATCCGGACTTTGATGAATTAGGAATCGGAGTAGTCTTCATAAAGGATAAGGGATATTACGTTACTCAGGATTTCATCCGAGCCCTGGCACCTAAGGGGAGAATAGAGGCAGAAGTGGAAGTCGAAGAGAATATAAATAGGATAAGACGGGTGAATTCTCTTCCTCCTATTTTGTTCTTAGCAGAAGCTAATAGATTTGCTCAACAATGCTCGACAAATGAAGCTAAAGATAGGTCTCGTCCGCCCATTCCATCTCATTTTGGAGAAACCCACGTTTTTTATAGCAGGACTCCTTCCTTTGATCATGTTTATTCTAAGTACAAAGATAAACTTTTAGATAAGAATTATGAGACTGCAGGCTTGGGGATTGATTTTAGCCGTCATGAAAAATCCCCTGGGGGCGCTTATTTTATTACTCTACTCCTCTTCCCAGAAAGTGAGTATAAGTCAAGGAGTAATAAAGATCTTAAGGAGATTGTCCTCAGCACTATAAATAATACAAGAAAGAACAAGGGTCTTCTCCTCTTGAAAGAGGATATAGGGCTCGCAACCAATGCAAAGAAAGCATTAAAAATGATCTACGCCCAGAAGAATACTTCATCAATAGCCATACCGAGATTCGGGAGAGCAGTAGTAATCTCCTACGTCACAGAAAACCCTACCCTTTTACCCGGGGGATTAAAATCACAATTTGAAGAGAATTTTATCTACTATAAAAGAATCGGGATAGGCATTCGCTTCGAAAAAGATTCTAAATATCCAAGAGGCGCTTTCTGGGTAGTTATTCTTATCATGGAGTAAAAAATGTCGAAAATATCAAGAAGGAATTTTTTGCTAATCTCAGGAATAGGCTCAACTTCTCTTTATGCTCATGCCATAGATAGGCGGAGAACTCTTCAGAAATCTCGGGGAAAATCGGCTGCGCAGCAAACCTGTGATCCGTGGATTGAACTAAATCTGGAAAATATGACCTGGAACCTGAGCCAAATAAGGAAGGTAGCCAAAGTGCCTGTAATGGCTGTAATAAAAGCTAATGCTTACGGTCATGGATTAGTCAAGATAGGAAGACACCTGGAAGAGGCCGGCATTGCTCATCTTATGGTAGGTAAGCTGCAGGAAGCCCTTTTGTTGAGGGAAAAGGGAGTTTCCACTCCTGTCCTAAATTTTGGTCCTTTCGGCAGCGGGAATGCTAAGATAATCGTTCAGAACAATATCTCTCAATCCGTGTTTAACAAAAATGTCTTGAGCCTCAGCGAGGCTGCCCTCAAGCTTGGAAAGCAGGCTAAAGTCCATATCCATGTGGATACAGGCATGGGAAGAATGGGAATTTCCTACAAAGATGCTCTTCCTTATATAAAAACTGTCTCTTCGCTGAAGGGAATTCTGGTAGAGGGTATCTCGACAGCCTTGACCGAAGATGACGATTTTGACAAAGAACAGCTCAAGCGATTTATGAACATTTGTAAACAAGCAGAAAAAGAAGGGATTTCTTTAGGGCTTAAACATGCTGCAAGCAGTGATGGAACCCTGGACTTACCCTCTTCCCATCTCGATATGGTGAGGCCGGGGATAGCGCTTTATGGTTACTACCCTTCGGAGAAAACTCAGAAGGAAGACAGACTCGCCCTTAAGCCCGTTCTTCAACTAAAATGCCGGGTTGTGGACGTTAAAACTCTCCATCCCGGAGATTCCGTATCCTACCACCGAAAATACACCGCCCAAAAGATGGAAAAAATCGCCATTATTCCTGTAGGCTATTCAGACGGCTACCCTCACCATGTCGTCAATAAGGCTTTTGTTTTAATCAAGGGAAAAAGATTTCCTCTGATTGCTGCTGTTACTGCCAACCACTGCGCTGCCCTTCTGGAAGAAAACACGCCCGTTTCTCCCAGAGATGAAGTCGTTCTGCTCGGCAATCAGGGAAAAGAGAAAATTACGGCAGAGGAAATCGCCGGCTGGGCAGAAGTTTCATCTTACAAAATATTGATCAGCCTCAGCCCCTTCCTACCAAAAATAACAATATAATATTGTAGGGGCTTGATTCTTATGTATGTATTCTTCTGTAGGGGCTTGATTCATCAAGCCCACCTGTCGATTCCGTATCGATTGATTAATGAAATCCAAATTGATTGTATGGATTTGATTCTTCTGTAGGGGCTTGATTCATCAAGCCCACCTGTTTGAATATATCAATAAACTGAACGGTTTTAATTTTTCTTATATATACATTTGGTTTTTCTTCTGTATGGATTCTCCTGTAGGGGCTTGATTCATCAAGCCCACCTGTTTGAATATATCAATAAACTGAACGGTTCTGATCCTTCTCATGTATGGATTCTTCTGTAGGGGTTTGAGAAAAAAGTAGCCTGTCCCCTTTTTTTATGATATCTTGATTTCGCCAATTCTGTAAAACATCATTAAGGAGAATTTCATGTTTAAAAAGCTTTTTTTGATCATTTCAATATTGGGGGTGCTCATGGCCTTTGCAACAACAATCCAAGCTAACAAGACCAATCCAAAAGTAATCATGAAAACAAGCATGGGAGATATAACCATCGAACTCTATCCAGATAAAGCTCCCATAACTGTCAAGAATTTTTTCTCCTACGTTGATGAGAAATTCTTTGATGGAACAATATTTCACCGGGTGATGAAAGGATTCATGATTCAGGGTGGCGGACTAACCCCGGATTTTACAGAAAAATCAACCAAGCCTACCATAAAGAACGAAGCTGCGAATAAGCTAAAAAACAAAAGAGGAACGATTGCCATGGCTCGAATGCCTGACAAAGACAGTGCCACTTCCCAGTTCTTTATAAACCACGTGGACAATCCTGGCCTGGATCACAGAAACAATACTCCTGAAGGATACGGGTATGCTGTCTTCGGAAAAGTTATAAATGGCATGGACGTCGTTGATGCCATAGCTAACGTTACAATAATGACAAAAAGCGGCCGGGCGAATGTTCCGAAGGAAACCATAACCATTATCTCCATCCGCCGGGTGGAAAACGATTAGTTTTTTGGCTGATAATTCCGTCATCTTCGGAGTTCCGAACTTCTCCTGACTGCAATGTTCGACTGGATATTCACCTTCTTTCACCTTTTTGCTTTCCTTGCTACTTTTGTTTATGCTGTCTACTCTCTCCTTCAAGGAGATGTTTCAAGATTCATCCTTCTTATTATTCTTTTAGGCTCTTGGTACTTTTTCATGCTCCATTCTGCGGTAATAAAGGAAATCCAAAGAAAAAAGAATAAAAAAAAGACTTGAAAGGAAACTAATCCTCTATGCCAGTTTTTTTGCTTTCTCGGATGAATCAGGAAAACATAAAAAAGAAAGGACCGATAAATTTATCTTAAAGGAATCCTGGGGAAAATTTTTGCCACAGAGGAAAAGAATTATCGTGTGCGCTTAGACACAAAGTTGAAATAGGAAAAAGAGATATGGACTTTTTTGAGAACGCCCTCCGCACCATGGCCACTATAGTCTGGGGCCCTCAGACGGTTATCCTCCTCTTAGGAGTAGGATTTTTTCTAACCATCCGCCTGCGCTTTGTTCAGATTCGCCGTCTGGGACTTTCTTTCCGCTTTGGTCTTGGGCAGAAGGATTTTGGGGAAACCGCAAAGGAGCGCAAGGGCGATATTACGCCTTTCCAGTCCTTAACCACCTCTTTGGCCTGCACGGTTGGAAACGGAAATATCGCAGGAGTCTGCACTGCAATCGCCATGGGCGGTCCCGGAGCAGTTTTCTGGATGTGGATCCTTGCCTTTGTCGGCATGGCCACAAAGCTTGTTGAAGCTGTTTTGGGGCAGAAATTTAAAACAATCGCTCCAGATGGCTCTGTGGCGGGTGGTCCCATGTACTACATAAGAGATGGGTTGAAACTCCCCTGGCTGGCAGGCATATATGCTTTCTTTATGGGCTGTAAGCCTCTTTTTGCAACCACTTCCATCCAATCCAACTCAATAGCCCTGGCTTTAAAGACACAATTCGGATTAGAACCGTGGATTTCTGGCCTTGGCCTGGCTGTTCTGACCTGGCTGGTAATCGTCGGAGGAATTAAATCCATAGCTAAGGTGACAACATTTTTAAGCCCTTTTATGGTCTTCTTGTACATCTTTGGGGCCCTTTTTACCTTAATAGCCTTTGCCCCTCAGCTCCCCCACGCTTTCTACCTCATTTTCGTCGGAGCCTTCAAACCCTCAGCTATCGCAGGAGGAGTGGCAGGTATGACAGTAGCACGGGCTATCCGTTACGGCCTGGCCAGAGGCGCTTATTCCAACGAAGCCGGAACCGGAACAGCTGCTACCTTTCATGCCTCCTCCCAAACCAGCGAACCTGTACGGCAAGGATTAATCGCTTCTTTAGATGTTTTTATTGATACAATCGTTATCTGTTCCCTTACGGCTTTAGCAGTTCTTGTAACCGGAGTCTGGAACACAGGAATCACCAGCACAGCGATGACCGCTGCTGCTTTTAACGCCGCCTTGCCGAAGTACGGAGGCCTTATCGTAGCTGCGAGCTCTCTTCTTTTCGGATATTCCAGCTTGATTACAGTTCCTTACTATGGAGAAATTTCCTTTAAATATCTCCTGGGTTCCTGGATAAAGAAACCATTCCGCTGGATTTTTTGCCTCGTCATTTTCGCCGGAGCTGTGATGAAGGTTGAGGAGGCCTGGTCTATCGGTGATGTATTCAATGGAATGATGGCTTTTACAAACCTAATCGGCCTGGTAGGATTGTCAGGAATGGCGCTTATGTTGGTAAAAAGCTATTTAAAAAAATTGGACGCCGATAAAAATAAAAAATATTGATAAAGCTTATCCCTTAGCAATATTTGTCGTTGCGTACGCAGCCCGACAATCTAATAGGATATGTCATTGCGAGGTGCACAGCGACGCGGCAATCTCAACCTTTTTTTATGAGATTGCCACGCTCCCTTCGGTCGCTCGCAATGACAGGCGAAGGAATCTTCCGCGTCCCTCGCAATGACAGGCTAAGGAATCTCATAAAAAATACTGAGCTATCCGCCACTCTGGGTGTTTGCTTGGGAGCTGATACTCCGCTTAAAGTAATTTAGACAACTCCCAATGTTGACTAAAGGTGCGAAATAAACTATTTTTTTTATTTAGGACTTCCTCCAAATAATTATACTTCATGCAAGTCAAGATAAAGACATATAAGAAAAAAAGAAAAACTCGGCGTATACATCTTTTATTATTTATATTCCTCTCTTTCTCGCTATTCATTATTTTGACCTTCCTTCATAAGGAAAAACCTTTGCTCGAAGAGGAAAAAGATGCTCAGCAACAAGAAGTTTTTTTTGTCCTCCCGCCTTTGGAAGAAAAAAAAGAGGTCATCCGAAGAGGGATGACCCTGACAGATATTTTGAAGCCCTACAATCTCTCCACCGCTGAAATACATGCATTGATAAAAGATGTAAAACCTGTCTATGACCTGGCCAAAATAAGAGCTGGCCAAGAGCTCAGAATTTTTTCCTCTCCACAGGGAGATTTCTTTTCCTTAGAGTACGATATCAATGAGGAAAATTATCTTCACATCAAGAAAAAAGAGGGCACCTATGGAGCTGAAATAAAAAAAACTCCCTATGATATAAGGGTCAAGGCGATCTGGGGGATCATCGAGGAGAATCTCATCTTTGCCGTACGAGATAAAAACGAGGGAGTTATCCTGGCTCTTAACCTCGCTGAACTTTTTGCCTGGGATATCGATTTTTATGCTGATCTTCGCCGCGGTGACTCGTTCAAAATCATATTCGAGAAGAAATATCTCAACGGCGAATTTGTCGGCTACGAAAATATTCTAGCTGCAGAATTTGTCAATCAAGGCAAGAAATCCCTGGCTTTCCACTACACCTACCCTGACACTAAAAGCTCGGATTATTTCGATCTTGAAGGCGGGTCTTTAAGGAAACAATTCCTGAAATCTCCGATAAGGTACAGCCGGATCACTTCCCGCTTCAGCCGCAGGAGGCTGCATCCGATTCGCAAGGTTTACCGCCCCCACTACGGAGTGGATTATGCGGCCAGCGTCGGAACCTCGGTCCAGGTAACTGCAGACGGAACCGTCACTTTTGCCGGACGGAGAGGAGCTTCAGGCCGCATGATCAGCGTCCGTCATAAAAACAGGTATGAAACCATGTACCTCCATCTTAGAGGTTATGCAGCAGGGGTAAGAAAGGGGAAAAAAGTCAAGGGAGGGCAGGAAATCGGGTACGTGGGTTCATCGGGGGAGTCGACCGGCCCCCATCTGGACTACAGAATCAAGAAAGACGGAAGATACATCAATCCTCTACTCTTCAATCCCGAACCCGTAAAACCCCTAAGAGCAGAATTTCTGGATGATTTTAAGAAAAAAGCCGGGAGTTATTCTCTTTGTTTCGAGGCCCCTCAGATCATATTTTCATGTTTCAGCAATTTTTTTATCCCATAACTCATCCAAATGGGGTCAGAGTTGTTCTGTTCCTATTTTTTCACAGCGCCGCCGCTTGAGGCTCCTTTGGAGCTGCTTCCAGAGCTTTTGCTGCCTGAAGAGCCCGTGCTCTGGGAGAACCCAGAGGAGGATCCTGACGAAGAAGAGGACGCTCCTGAATTTGAGAAAGAGCCGCTTCCTGAGGAAGAAAAACTCCCTTTGCGACCGATAGAACCGCGGCTACCCACATTCTTTGAAGACAGGAGCAGTTCCGGACAGCGGATTTCATTGTTTCTGCTGAAATACTTGATAGTAACTCCTATTCTGCGGGCCATTCCAACATCAGGATTCCAATCTCTGAAACGCATGGAAGAGCCAAGGCTAGTCGATTTTGAGATGTTTGATATACTCTTTTCCACTTTGTGAAGTGAAGTCTTTTTCGCGGGCGAAGTGATTCTTGGTTTGCTTACTTTAATTTTGGAACCAACTGGCATCTTTTGAGTCTTAAGGCTTCCTGCTTTATCAAAGGCGGACTTCTTATTCTTGTTCAATGAAGAAGTTATATAACCCCTGTAATAAGATTCTATCTGACCTTTATTATCCCTAAGAGAACCTCTGAAGGCATTCAGCTTGAAAGTATCAACTGCCTCTTGATAAGCGTTTTTAGAGGATTTCCTAGAAAGGAATTCTTTTTGTTCTTTTAAGGGAATTTCTCGAAGCTTTAGGGCTTTCTCCTGGATTCTCCTTGAATTTAAATCTTGTTTTTTTACTATAACTATATGTTCAGGAATTTTACCCAAGGAATCGAGAACTCTCGTATCTCCCCTCTTTAATGCCGAGATTGCCTTTTTGTAGACTCTCTTTAATTCTTTTGGCATTGTGTAGGTAGGGTCTCCTTTCTTTTTCAACTGTTTCTTACTAATGACTGTAATCTTTTTTACGCTTTTTCCCGTGGCCGAAATCGTACCAATCCCTCCCCCGTAGCCATAATAAGAGGAATTCCAATCCCATAACGTCCAGGGCCTCCAGCTATAATAATCCATGGTGAGGTCCCAAGTCGCCCAGGCTGGAGCAAAGGCAGATCCAGGCATCCATACCCAGCCATATTTCTTGCTCCATAACCAGACTCCCAGATGATAGGGAACCCAGCCCCACTTCTCTTCAGGCACCCAGAAGAGCTGGCCGTTAAGTTCTCTCCAACTCCCATAATAGTAAGGTTGCCAGTTTCCCCAGGGGTAATAATCGTTGTAAGAGGACCGCCAGACATAGCCGCAAAAATCGTCCCAAACCCATTCTCCATAGAGGTTCGAGTATTTTTGAGCAAAATAGATGACAGCCTTGGGATATCTATGGATGGGTTTGGGGATAGGACTTACTCCTTCATGAAGGTCTTCGAAATTGGTATTCACCCATTCATTCCAAAGCTCAAAATCAACATCCTCCTTGTATTCTCCTTCAAGAGCCTGGTGCTTTTTGGTGATAGTTAATTTCCCTAACTTTTTTATCTTTTTTTCGTCGATGTTTTGCTCATCAGGTCCGTAGACCACATAGGCCCTCCCCAGCTTGACCTGGATGTCTGTGCTTTCATCTTCTCTGACATTTATCATGGTCACTGTCCGGTTTTTCATTTTCACAGCAGCGGTAGGAGTTATCACCTGAAAAATCTCAGGAATTCTATACCTTTTATACATGATGTAGACCTGGCCTTTATTAAGAACAAAATTGGTGAGCTTCTTCGATGAACTGAGGCTCTGGGCCAGAATGGTTTCAATCTTCAGTTCCGTCGCCACGTCAAGCCTTATGATTGTTCCTGTGTCAAATTGAATTTCGCATCTTCTCCTCTCAGTCGTCCTGATAATATCTCCGGGGGCTAGAGGAAAATTAAGGACAGCAACTTCAGCCTCTTTCGCCCCCACTCTCAGGACTACCGGGTCTTTTCCATCATGCATGACCTCAGTGTAGCTAATGTGTCCGAAATAGATATCTGTTTCAGGCGAATAGACATATTTATAATTGGATTTGGAATAAGTGAAACAGGGGATAAAAAGGATTAAAACAAAAACTCCGAGAGAAACAAGTTTCTTTGTTCTCATGGTTCCCTCCGTAAACAGGATCTTTTGCTGGACATTCTATATAAAGCTTCTGCAATCTTTATGCCAAATAGTATTAGGCTAAAGCGAAGCTTCTAAGTTGTTTTTTTGTCCTCTTTTACAGCCAGCTGTATCCAAACGGGGTCAGGCTTGCGAAACTTGTCCAAACGGGGTCAGGCTTGCGAAACTTGTATAACTAATAATCGGCTGAGTCAGACTTTCAAAATCTTGGTAATTCTGCTCGACCTTTAAGGCAGGGGCAAAATAATGCAAGTCCAAACGGGGTCAGACCTTGAAAACTTGGATTTTCAATTTTCGAAAAAAATCTAAGTTACAGAAGTTTGGGAGGCCTGACCCCACTTATGTGGAGACCTGACCCCCAATTCGGCAAAATAATGCAAGTTTTGCAAGTCTGACCCCACTTATTTCAATTCGGCAAAATAATGCAAGTTTTGCAAGTCTGACCCCACTTATTTCCACTTATTGTTGACTTTTGAGGAGCGAGAAATTAGAATGATTTTTCCCCCAAAAAAATATATGCCTAGGAGGAGGTTTCTATGAAAATCACCCTTAGTGTGATAAAAGCAGACATAGGCAGCATTGGCGGTCACATAACACCCAGCCAGGCCCTTCTTGATGAAGTCAAGAACTTTGTTAAGGAGAACGGCAAGAATCTTATTATTGATTTCTTCATAAGTCATACTGGAGATGATATCGCAATTTTAAGCACTCATGAGAGAGGCGTCTCTGATGAAAAAATACATAAAATGGCCTGGGACGCATTTATTTCCGGGACCGAAGTTGCCAAAAAACAAGGACTTTATGGGGCAGGACAGGACCTGTTGAAAGATTCCTTCAGCGGAAACATAAAAGGAATGGGCCCTGCTGTTGCCGAGATGGAATTTGAAGAGCGGCCCAACGAGCCCTTCCTCTTTTTTGCCGCTGACAAAACTGATCCTGGTGCCTACAACCTTCCTTTCTACTTAGGCTTTGTTGATCCCATGTACTGCGCAGGGCTAATTTTAAGCCCTAAAATGAGTGACGGGTTCACTTTCCATATTATCGATGTCGAACACACGGAAAAGGATAAAATTGTTGAACTGAACGCTCCTGAAGAAATTTATGATATCGCAGCTTTACTCCGGGACAATGAAAGATATGTCATCGAGAGTATCTACTCCCGGAACACTGGAAATCAAGGTGTAGCTATTTCCACAACGCGCCTCCACAACATCGCTGGAAAATATACTGGGAAAGATGATCCGGTGGCTTTATGCCGTGTTCAGGGAGAATTCCCTGCAACTGGAGAGGTGCTGGCTCCTTATCAAATCGGTCACTATGTAGCCGGATTTATGAGAGGAAGTCACATTGGACCTCTCATGCCCTGCAAGCAGAATGCAACCATCTCCTTTTTTGACGGACCTCCAGTCGTAACAGCAGCAGCTTTTTGTGTCAAAGAAGGAAAGCTTACAGAACCTGCTGATGCCTTCGATCATCCTTATTGGGATTATGTGAGAGATCAGGTATCTGAAAAAGCAACTGCCATAAGACGGCAAGGTTTCTCCGGAGCAGCAATGCTTCCTTACAGCGAGCTTGAATACGGAGGCATTGTCGAGAAGTTAGAAAAGCTGGAAAAGAAATTCAAAATTCGAGATTAAAAAAGCTCTGAAACTGTAATTCGCTCCAAACGGTCATATTTCTCTTAAGGTCCTCAGCAATATAAATCTAATTAGAATCATCATGAAAAAAAACAAGTGCCCAATCCCCACCGTAGATATTATCATCGAAATCACAAGAAAGAACGGGCAGGAAGGGATTATTCTTATTAAAAGGAAAAATCCTCCTCATGGTTGGGCTCTGCCAGGAGGATTTGTTGACGTCGGTGAATCCTTAGAAGAAGCAGCTGTTCGGGAGGCTAAGGAAGAAACATCTCTTGATATCAAACTAAAAAACCAGTTCCACACCTATTCGGACCCGAAGCGCGATCCCCGGAAGCATACAATTTCAACAGTATATGTGGCCACGGCTCAGGGAAGGCCGAGAGCTCAGGATGATGCCCTGGATATCCGGATATTCACCCAGGAGGAAATCAACTTTCCTCTTGCCTTCGACCATAAAAAGATATTAGCTGACTATTTCAATCAAATAAATGAATATTATTAATACATTCTTATGCTCAATCACGCTCCTTCGATCACAATGACAAAAGAATAGAAAAGGGAAATGGATAAAATAAAAGAAAAAGAGAAAAAATCAGAAGAAGATTTAGGGCTAAAAGAAGTTCATACAGTCTGGGGCCCGGTTGAAGCTGATGTGATTAAAAGTTTTCTCCAAAGCAACGGAATTTCCTGCCTTCTTAGAGGAAGAGTGGTTCAATCTGTCCATCCGTTTTCCACGGATGGCCTGGGAGAGGTAAAAATTCTTGTCCCCAAAAAAGACTATGCCCTTGCCAAAAAACTCCTTAAAAACAAATAAGGGGATAGCTCAGGGAATCAATATTGACTGTAGGAACATTATTTATCAAGCCCCTACAGAAGAAGAATCCCGCCAGATGAATCAAAACCTTTCAGTTTATTTATATATTTGAAAAGGTGGGTTTGATGAATCAAACCCCTACAAGAATCAAGCCCCTACATAAAAATCCCAACCTAAGAAGAATCAAAACCTTTCAGTTTATTGATATATTTGAAAAGGCGGGTTTGATGAATCAAACCCCTACAGAAGAAAAACCCCATCAATAGAAGAAACATCCGCACAGATAAATCAAATCCAGACATAAGAAAAACCAAAACCTTTCAGTTTATTTATATATTTACAAAGGTGGGTTTGATGAATCAAACCCCTACAGAAGAATCCCAACAGAAGAAGGATCCGGACAGATGAATCCGTATATAAGAAGAACCAAATACAGACATAAGAAAAATAAAAAACCTTTCAGTTTATTGATATATTCAAAAAGGTGGGTTTGATGAATCAAACCCCTACAGAAGAATATGTACATAAGAATAAAATTCCCACAAAACCCACTACATAATATAAACCAAACATCCACAGAACAACCAAAATATAACTCTCTATATAGTAGCCAATCATAAATTCCCACAATATATAGAAAACAAAAAAATATATGGTTTTTTTTTGAATTATTTCCTTGACAACAGACAGTATCTCCCCTATATTTTACAAAATGGGATAAAACGGGACAAAATGGGAAATTTCTTATTAGGAAGCTACACAGTAAGGGTCGATAAAAGCGGCCGAATAAAGATACCAGAAAAATTCCGCCTCGTTCTGGAAGAAGAATACGGAAAAGAAATATTCATAACTTCTCTAACGGATGAATCCGTCCAGGTTTACCCTCTCCCAGTCTGGGAAGAGTTGTCAGGCGTTTCAGAAGAGGTAGCCCTTCACCTCCAACCCACGGTGAGAAAATTCATGCTCCGGGTTAACAGAAAAGGCAACCAAATTCGTATTGACTCAAAAGGACGAATCTTGATCAGCCAGACTTTGAGAGAAAAGGCAAAACTGGAAGATGAAGTTGAAGTTATCGGTCTTTCCAATCACTTAGAAATTTGGAACAAATATAAGCTCGACGGGACAATCGAAGAGAAGCCTCTAACAAACGAAGATTTTGAAAAAATCGCAGAACTCATGCCCCGGGGAAAACCTAAATGAGCGGGAACGGCCATCTCCCGGTTCTTGTAGAAGAAGTTATGGAATACCTGGATATAAAGAGAGAAGGGATTTATGTAGACTGCACTCTTGGCCTGGGCGGGCATGCCCTCGAAATAGTCAAGAGAAATCCTAAGGCTTCTCTCATCGGTTTCGACATCGATGAAATGTCTCTTCTTAAAGCAGAAGAGAAGCTTAATCCATATGCAGATAGAGTGACGCTTTATCACTCAGACTTCAGGTATATCCCAGATCTTAAAATAGAATTTTCCAACATCAGGGGAGTTTTGCTGGACTTAGGAATGTCCTCTTTTCAGCTTGATTCTCCAGAAAGGGGATTCAGCTTTAACCAGGATGGCCCTCTCGATATGAGGATGGACCTCCGGAACAAAACAACGGCTTATAAAATAATCAATAAGTATTCAGAAAACAAACTCGCCCAAATTTTTCGAGAATACGGCGAACTCAGGCAGGCAAAAAGACTCGGCAAAGAAATTGTTTCAAGAAGAAAATCAGAAAAAATCGAAACAACAACCCAGCTTCGACGCATTATCGAGGGAATCTGTGGCTGGAGACCACAGAGAGGAAAGATTCATCCAGCTGCCAAAGTCTTTCAGGCATTACGCATTGAAATCAACCAGGAGTTAAAAAGCCTTTCCGGTTTTTTAGAAAGGATCACTCAAATAATTCCCAAAAAAGCCCATATCATCGCGATTTCCTTTCATTCCTTAGAAGATAGAATAATCAAGCATACTTTTGTCCACCTTGCTGCTACAAACAATTCCCATCCTTTCCTTAAAATTTTGACAAAAAAACCCGTGACTGCCTCCCAAGAGGAGATTGCCATCAATTCCAGATCAAGATCAGCCAAGCTTAGAGCGGCTGAGAGAATTTAGATGGTAAGAAAAAAATACAACACAAAAGAGATAATGCTTTTTGTATCCTGCACAATTATCGTTATTTCTATTCTGACTTTCTACATCTGGCATCAGATGGAATCCATCAGAATAGGTTATGAAATAGGCACACTCGAGGAGAAAGTTCTTACTCTCGGGAGACAAGTTGATGAACTGCAAACAGAGAAATCCTACCTCCTGTCTCTTGACAGAGTCGAAAAAATTGCCAAAGAAGAACTGAATCTTGTCGAGCCAAAAAAAGAGCAGCTTGTCTACGATGAGTTTATTCCCTAACTTTAAAAAAAGAATTTATGAGCATTTTCTATCAAAAAAAAGCACGAATAAGAATTATCGTTCTGGGTTTTTTCTTTATGATCTGGTTGGTAGGACTCACAATTCGCCTTCTTCAGCTTCAGGTTTTTGAACATCCCCGCCTGAAAACAGAGGTTCTTGAGCAAAATCAAAACAGGAATACTATCCATCCCAAAAGAGGAACGATCTACGACTGCACGGGCAATATTCTAGCCCGCAGCCTCCCGATCCAATCCATCTTTTTTTCTCCTTTTAAAGGCGAGCCCCCTCGTCTTCAGTTCGAAAAAATAAAGAAGCTCAGGAAAATTTTAAACTTATCCGAGAACGAGCTTAAGAATATATATAAGAGAATAGAAAGAAATGCTTCTTTTATCTGGATAAAAAGAAAAGTTGACCCAGGAAAAGAAGAAAAAGTGAGGAGACTCTCCTTGAGCGGGATTTATTTTTTGGAGGAAAACAAAAGGTTCTACCCGCACGGAAAGCTCGCCGCCCATCTCCTGGGAAGAGTAAACATTGACGATATCGGAGCCAGCGGGATTGAGTACAAATACAATTCAGTATTAGAAGGAAAAAAAGGGGAACATCTTATCCTGAGAGACGCCAAAAAGAGAGAGTACCGCTTTGAGATCTTGAAAGAACCAGAAGCCGGCAAAGACCTGGTCCTAACAATAGATGAAACCATCCAGTATTACGCAGAAAAAGAGCTAAAAAAAGCTATGCTCAAAACCGGAGCTAGCTGGGGAACCGTTATCCTTTCTCAACCTTCAACAGGAGAAATCCTGGCTATGGCGAATTATCCCACCGGCAACCTGAACAATCCTCCCCCGGGGCCGCTTTCACTCGATAGAAATAAAGCCATCCACCACAATTTCGAACCCGGCTCCACTTTTAAGATCATCACGGCCTCGGCAGCCCTGGAAGCAAGAAAAGTAAACCTCAACGACTCCTTTGACTGCAGTAAAGGATTCATCCGTGTTGCAGGGAAGACAATCAGAGACCATGAACTATTCGGAATTCTCTCTTTTCCTGAAGTCATCATCCATTCTTCCAATGTGGGGACAATTCAATTCGGCCAATTAATAGGAGAAGAAATCTTCTTCAAGACGATACGAGCCTTTGGTTTCGGCCAAAAGACAGGAATTGATCTCCCTGCTGAGGAAAAGGGGATTTTCAGGCCGCTCGACAACTGGACCAATATTTCCGTCTCTTCACTTTCCATCGGCTACGAAATCTCAGTAACAGCAACCCAAATGCTCCAAGCAATAAACGCTATCGCTAATAAAGGTTTTATCATCAGCCCCAGGGTTGTAAAAAAAATCCTGGATTCCCGTGACGTTGCGACAGAAAAGCCTTATAGACGAAGAAGGATAATATCAGAAAGAACAGCTTTATTATTAACCTCCATTCTTCAAAAAGTTGTCCAAAGAGGAACAGGGACAACCGCCCGGATTAGAGGCTATAAAGTTGCCGGAAAGACTGGAACAACCCAGAAATTCGATCCTTCCATCGGAGGCTATTCCTCCGACGCTCATACCTCCTCTTTCGCCGGTTTTGTTCCCGCAGACAATCCCGTTCTCTCCATGGTTGTTGTTATTGATGAACCCAAAGGTCCATACTCCGGAGGGGAAGTTGCCGCTCCTGTCTTCCGGGAAATTGCCAGCCTGGTTCTCCGCCAGCTGCGCATTCCCAAGCAAGAAGAACAACTAAATACTATTATCGCCGAACGCCCCTTGAGGCAGGTCGAAAGATGAAACTCAAAGACTTGCTCGAAGGAGTTCCTTATGTGCGCTTTAACGGAAACGAGAGAGAAGAAATTCAAGGAATTGCCTACTCTTCAAAGGATGTCCAGCCAGGCTTTCTATTTGCCGCTTTAAAAGGAGAGAAAAAAAACGGCTTTGAATTTATCGATGAAGCTCTCCTCAACGGTGCCGCTGTCTTTCTTTCAGAAAAGCCCAAACCAAAAACTTTCGGGAAAACCTGGCTTCAAGCCTCTGACGCCCGAGAAGCACTCGCCCTGTGCTCGGCCAATTTTTATTCTCAACCCTCCCAAAAAATGAAAGTTGTCGGCATCACAGGGACAAAAGGAAAAACCACAATCACCTACTTGCTCGAGGAAATACTAAAAAAATCTCATTTCCTTCCTGCGGTAATCGGAACAATCTCCTACCGAGGTCCCAGTATAAAAATCTCCGCCGAAAGAACCACTCCCGAAGCTCCTGATTTGCAGAGAATGCTGGCGGAAATGCTTGCTCAGGGAGTGACACACTGTTTGATTGAAGTTTCCTCTCACGCCTTAGACCTCCGGAGGGTCCTGGGCATAGGATTTGATATTGCCCTTTTCACAAACCTAAGCGGTGACCATCTGGACTACCATCACACCATGGAAAGATATTTCGAAGCCAAAAAAAAGCTTTTCTTCCTCAACCATAATAAAAGAGCTGCAGTAATCAACTCCGATGATCCATGGGGAAAAAAGCTGATATCAGAGCTTCCCTCAGGAGCAGTCACCTATGGCCTCGGGCCAGGCGCGCACATAAGAGGCGAAAATTTCAAACTCACCGAAAAAGGAATAGAGTTTTCGGCTAAATATCCAGCAGGAGAGCTCCCTGTTTCCTCGCCTCTTCTGGGTAAGCCTAACCTCTACAACATCCTGGCCTCGATTGCCGTGGCTCTATCATTGAAAATACCTGTATCTGCGATAAAAGAAGGCATAGCCTCACTTCAAGAGGTACCGGGAAGGTTTGAGAAAATCAAAAATACCCGTGGACTCCATATCTTTGTCGATTATGCCCATACTGACGAGGCCCTCAAGAATTTACTGGAAACCGTTCGCGAACTTAATCCCAAGCGCATCATTTTAATCTTCGGAGCAGGTGGAGACCGGGACAAAACAAAAAGACCAAGGATGGGGGAAGTAGCCGGAAACCTTGCTGACTGGACCATTCTCACCTCTGATAATCCCCGTTCAGAAGATCCCCTGGCTATAATCTCAGATATAGAAAAAGGTATTAAAAAAACCGGGGCAAAGAATTACAAAATTCTGCCAGATAGAGAAGAAGCCATCGAACATGCTCTCTCCTTTGGAGAAAAAGGAGATTACATCCTTGTTGCCGGAAAAGGACACGAAAACTACCAAATCATCAAGGATGAAATCATTCCTTTCAAGGATGCCGATGTCATAAAAGGCATTCTTGGAATAAAGGAGTCAACCTGAAATTGGTTAATCTCCGCTTGAGCGAAACAGCAAAAAAAATAGGGGGGAAAATCCTTCAGGGCTCGCCCTCTCTTTCATTTCATAAATTCAATATAGATTCTCGTCTAACAGAGCCTGGCGAACTTTTTTTTGCTTTAGTTTCCGAGCGGAACGGCCATGATTTTATCCCCGCAGCAGTCAAGAAAGGAGCTTCAGGTGCTGTTATTTCCAATAAGATAACCATTCCCGACAAGGACATCGCTCTGATTCAGGTCAAGGACACTCTCAAAGCCCTCCATAAGCTCGCTGGACAGGTCCTCTCCGAGCATCCTGTCAAAGTGATCGGGATTACAGGAAGCATAGGAAAAACAACAGCCAAAGAGTTCACCTGGCGCCTCCTTTCTCGAAATTTAAACGTCCTCAAGTCTGAAGGAAACTTTAACAACCAGTTGGGCGTTCCCCTTTCCCTTCTTAAACTGACAGATACACATGATGTCGCAGTACTGGAAATGGCCATGTCCGCTCCAGGTGAAATAAAAACTCTGACAAAGATTGCTCCTCCAGACATCGCTGTCATAACTAACATCAAACCTGTTCACCTCAAGTTTTTCAACTCCTTAGAAGAGATCGCCTTAGCCAAAAAAGAGATTCTCGATGGGGCCAAAAATGACGCAATAGCGGTCATCAACGGAGATGATCCCCTGGTCAAAAAAATAGCAGAAGATTGGAAGGGCAAGAAGATCTTATTCGGTCTTTCTGCGGGATGTGAAGTTCGTGCCCAGAACATCCAACAAGTTGGCTGGGAAAGAATGTCTTTCGAGCTAAGATACGGAAACAGGGAGGAGAAAATAAGCCTTCCTTTCTTCTATAAAAGCCACCTCTATAATTTCCTGGCAGCTACGGCCGCAGCAAAAGCTCTATCCGTCCCCTTCGAGGATATTCTCCCTCAAATAATAACACTCAAGCTATTATCCAATAGAGGTGCCCTCGTTTGCTTAGCAAAAAACATCAGGCTTATAGACGATTCTTACAACTCAAACCCGGCAGCACTCGAAGCAGCTTTGAAGGCGCTGGCTCCTCTCCCCTCCAAGAGAAAAATAGCGGTCTTGGGCGATATGCTGGAGCTTGGAGGAAAAGAGATTGAATACCATATTCAGGCGGGAAAACAAGTTGCAGAATCGGGATGGGACTTCCTGGTAACAGTGGGTATTCTTAGCCAGCATATGGCTGAAGGAGCTCTTTCTTCAGGAATGAGGGCAGACCAAATCTTCTCTTTTAAAAATTCAAAAGAGGCTGCAAAAGAAATATTATCTCTCATCCAAGAAGGAGATCTTATCCTGGTCAAAAGCTCAAGAAAAATAGAAATAGAAAAAATTATCGAAAGATTAAAAATGGAAAGGCAATAACGTGCTTTATTATCTTCTGGTTCCGTTGAGAGAATACTTTATTTTCTTCAATGTGTTCCGCTACATCACAGTAAGAACAGCCCTGGCCGGAATAACAGCTTTTCTTATATGCCTTATTCTTGGCCCATGGGTCATCAGGATGCTTGATAAATACCAGATAGGAGAGGAGATCAGCCCTGACGGACCCGCATCTCACCTGGAAAAAAGAGGGACTCCCTCAATGGGAGGAATTCTTATCATCGGGGCAACGATAATCCCTGCGTTTCTCTGGGGAGATATGAGTAATTCTTATGTGAAACTTGCAATGAGCACCATGCTGTTATTTGGTCTTCTCGGTTTCTGGGACGATTTCCTGAAAATCAAAAGGAAAAAACCTAAAGGACTCATCATCCGCCATAAGCTTTTTTTTCAAATTGGCATATCTGCAGTCATCGGACTTATTCTTATTTATCTTGGCTTTACAGGGGGATTCAGCCTTCATTTGAGTCTTCCTTTCTTTAAGAAATGGTTTCCTTATTTTGGTTGGTTTTATCTCCCCTGGATTATGCTTATTCTGGTGGGATCATCAAATTCGGTCAACCTTGCTGACGGACTTGATGGACTGGCCATCGGTCTTACTCTCATCAGTTCCAGCGCCTTTATAGTTCTTTGCTATATCGTGGGCCGCGCTGACTGGTCTGAATTCCTGAATATAGTCCGGGTTCCTGCTGCAGCCGAACTCACGGTGTTTGCGGGAGCTATGGCCGGCGCTTGCTTAGGCTTTCTCTGGTTTAACTGCCATCCCGCCCAAATATTTATGGGAGACGCCGGAGCATTATCTCTGGGAGGCACCATCGGTATCATCGCTATCCTGATAAAACAAGAATTTCTTCTTTTCATGGTTGCTGGAGTCTTCATCCTGGAAGCAATATCTGTTCTTCTTCAAGTTTCTTATTTCAAACTGACCGGAGGAAAAAGAATTTTCAAGATGGCCCCAATCCATCATCACTTCGAGCTCATAGGATGGTCTGAGGAGAAGATCGTCATTCGGTTCTGGATCGCTGGAATCGTCTTTGCCCTCTTCAGCCTCACCGCTCTGAAACTGAGGTAAAATGAATCTGGAAGGAAAAAGAGTTTTGGTCGTAGGCTTAGGTAGTACAGGAGAAGCTCTCTGCACTTTTCTTCTCCATCACGGAGCCCGGGTAAAGGTCAGCGAAAAGAAGAAGCCGGAAGAAATGGGTCAGAAAATCTCATTATGGGAGGAAAAAGGCGTTGCAGTAGAAACCGGAACGCACAATCAAAAATCCTTCATGGAAGCTGATTTGATAGTGCCCAGCCCAGGAGTTCCCTGGCTCCCCGAGCTTGAAGCCGCCAGAACGAACGGAGTAAAAATCATCTCCGAAATAGAGCTGGCCTACAAATTCTTAAAGGGAAAAATTGTGGGGATAACTGGATCGAACGGGAAATCCACCACAGCTACACTAACCCAAAAAATCCTGGAAGAAGGGGGACTCAAAACTTATCTTGCCGGCAATATAGGAACACCTTTGATAAGTTTTGTCGATAACAGCGCCGACGATCATATTTATGTTACGGAAATCTCAAGCTTCCAGCTTGAACATATCGAAGAATTCAGAGTCTCAATCTCAGTTCTTCTCAACATCTCTCCGGATCACCTGGACTGGCATCCTTCCTTCGCAGATTATTACGAGGCAAAAAAGAAACTCATAGTCTCTCAGAGAGAGAACGATATAGCTATTCTTAATCGAGATGATCCGCTGGTCTGGGCATTAAAAGAGGAAGGGGAATTTCAGGTTTACGCTTTCAGCCGAAACGGAAAAGTTTCCCCAGGATGTTTTCTTAACGGAGATTGGATCTTTCTCTCTAACAAAGAAGAGGAGAAGCTCATAAAAACTTCTGCTATTCCTCTTCTCGGAATCCACAACCAGGAAAACATCATGGCCAGTGCCCTGGTGGGTCATATCCTGGGTATCCCGCCCTCCATAATAAAAGATCCGATCAAAAACTTTCGAGGTCTTGAGCACAGGCTTGAGAAAGTTGCAACTATAAGAGGAGTTGATTTTTATAATGATTCCAAAGCCACAAACGTGGACGCTACCTCAAAATCTATCCAGAGCTTTGACCGCAAAATCATTCTCATCTTAGGAGGAAGGGATAAGGGAGGTGATTTTAAAAAATTAAGAAAACCTGTCAAAGAAAACATAAAAAGGATCATCCTCCTTGGCGAGGCCACGGAAAAAATAAGAACTACCCTCAAGGGAATTGTCCCGATGGAAACTGTCTCCTCTATCGAAGAGGCAGTGAGACTCGGCTATTCACGAGCGAAACCGCAAGAAGTGATGCTTCTTGCGCCGGCCTGCACAAGCTTTGACATGTTTCAAAACTTTGAAGAAAGGGGCAAGGTTTTCAAGCGCGAAGTACTATCCCTTGCCAAAGAGCTCGGGAAAGAGAGGCCATAAGAATTATGGAAATATTCAGACCCTACGGCTTTGATAAACCTCTTTTTTTCACGACTCTCATCATGATCGCCATGGGGCTAATTATGGTTTACAGTTCATCAGCCATTTTAGCCAGTGAAAAATATGATAATTCTTTCCATTTCTTCATAAATCAAAGCATTGCGGCTGGGATTGGAATAATCCTTATTTTTCTGATGATGCCCATAAGGAAGCCATTTTTCCAAAATTTTTACTTTGTCCATGGACTTCTTATCTTCTCTTTTGCTCTCTTGGTGCTCTGCTTACTCATGCCAGCTGTGGCTAACACAAACCGCTGGGTCCAGTTCTTCGGCCTCAGGTTCCAACCATCGGAACTGGCAAAAATCAGTCTTATTTTGTTTTTTGCTTCCTATTTTAACCGGAAAAAAGAAAAATTGAATGAATTTCAAACCCTTATTTTCCCGCTGACAGTTCTTTTTCTGTTTATCCTCTTAATCATAAAAGAGCCTGATTACGGCACTGCCCTTCTCATCTTTATCATCTGCTCGATAATGCTCTTCATCGGGGGAGTGAAGTTCAAACACCTATGTTACCTGGGAACCCTGTTTTTGGGTCTTTTTGCCTTTTATCTTTTCCAGGCTTCATACAGAATAGACAGAGTCTTTACCTTTTTATCGCCTGCAAAAGATCCCCAGGGCGCTGGTTTCCAGAGTATCCAATCAAAGCTAGCAGTCGGCTCAGGAGGTTTATTCGGGGTAAGTATCGGAGAAAGCACCCAAAAACTTTTCTTTCTTCCCTGCGCTCACACCGATTACATATATGCCATCCTGGGGGAAGAAATAGGTTTTATTGGCGCCATATTCACCCTGCTTCTCTTCTTTGTTTTTTTCTGGAGAGGACTGGTGATTTCCCAAAGGGCACCCAATTTCTCCTCGCAAATTGTCGCCGCAGGACTAACGATGGCCATCTTTTCTCAAGCTTTGCTGAACATAAGCATTGTCCTGGGCTTGGGTCCACCGACCGGCATCCCTCTTCCTCTGATCAGCTTCGGAAGGTCTTCCCTGATATGTACTCTTTTCAGCATAGGAATTCTTCTCAATATCTCGCAGAGAAGGAGTACCAGTCGAATAAGAAAAGGCGGATTTGATAAATCGAACCCTTACGGATAATTAAAAATGAAGGAGAAAAAAATCATCATAAGCGGCGGAGGAACTGCGGGCCATCTTTACCCGGCCTTAGCTGTGGGAGATAAATTAAAAGAAAAAGATCCTGCTCTTCATTTGACTTTTATCGGAAGCAGGAGGGAAGTGGAAAAAAACATAATGAAGCATTATCAGGTGAATTTTGTCGCCTTGAAAATCGAGGGAATTAAGGGAAGAGGCCTGAAAGCCGTAAAATCTCTTCTTCTCCTTCCTCTCTCCTTCTTGAAATCTTTCGTTATTCTCCTCCGATTAAGACCCGGGCTGGTCATAGGGGCAGGTGGTTATAGTTCAGGACCCATTGTGCTTCTTGCCTCCTTGATGAAAATCCCAACACTTATCCTTGAACAGAATCTTTATCCCGGTTTCACCAACCGCCTTCTTATTCCCTGGGTGCGCCAGGCAGTAGTTTCTTTTAAAAGCTCTCTTCCCTCTTTCAAGAAAAAAGGGATATTCATAGGAAATCCTGTAAGAGAGGCGTTCTACAATCTCTCTCCCAAGGAAAAATCGGAAAAATTCACAGTCCTTATCTTCGGAGGAAGCCAGGGATCTCATTTCTTGAACAAGACCTTGATAGCCTCTCTTCCTCTTCTAAAAAAAGAAATAAAGAATTTAAGAATCTTCCATCAGACTGGAAAAAAAGATTATGAATGGGTCAAAAAAAATTATGCTCAAAACGGGTTTAAGGAAGTAACCGTCGCACCCTATTTTTTTGAAATGGCCGATTATTTTCAGAAATCAGATTTAATCATATGCCGAGCAGGTGCGACCACCATAGCCGAGCTCATCGCTTCTCAAAAGGCATCTTTGCTGATTCCTTTTTCTCAAGCTACGGATAATCACCAGTATTTTAATGCCAGGGAATTGGAAAAAATAAGGGGTGCTGAGATCATTCTTGAAAAGGAATTCACGCCCGATATCTTTGCCGATAAAATATTTTCTTTTCTGCGAAACAGGGACAAGATAACCCTAATGGAAAAAAACTTGGTTCGGCTGAAAACAGAAAAAGTGTCAGAGAAAATCTCGAATCTCTGTTTTAAACTTATGGAGGCATAGCTAAAGGAGTGTACCAGTGGTAAAACGCGTTTACAAAAAGCTCAATAACATTCACATGGTCGGCATCGGAGGCACGGGCATGAGCGGTATAGCAGAGGTGCTCTTGAACATGGATTACAATATCTCAGGAACAGATATTGAGGAGAGCGACGTTACTCAACGCCTCGCTCGCTTTGGAGCAAAGATATCTATCGGTCATAGCGCAGAAAAAGTGGAGGGGGCTGATGTAGTTGTTATCTCTTCGGCCATAAAAAAGAACAATGTCGAAGTCGAAGAAGCAAGGCACCGCAAAATACCTGTTATTCCCAGGGCAGAAATGCTGGCAGAGTTGATGCGGATGAAGTATGGAATTGCTGTAGCAGGATCCCACGGCAAAACATCTGCTACCTCGATGATTGCTCAGGTCCTCGAAACGGGCGGCTTTGACCCGACCATTATCGTCGGCGGCCGTCTGAGCACAATCGGCTCCCACGGAAAACTGGGAAGTGGGGATTTCATCGTAGCCGAAGCAGATGAAAGCGACAGATCATTCCTCTATTTATCTCCTTTTATCGCTGTGCTTACTAATCTGGATGAGGAACATTTAGATCAATACACGACAGTGGATGAGGTCAAAAAAGCATTTATCAATTTTGCCAACAAAGTTCCGTTTTATTGCCCTATAATTCTCTGCTTTGACGACTCAAATCTCAAAAATTTGATTCCCTCGCTTGATCGGAGAATAATCAACTATGGATTCTCTCCCTACGCCGATATTTATGCCAGATACAGACACTTTGATAACTTCTCGACCACTTCTACACTCTACTGGAAGGGCAAGGAATTGGGGAAGCTGAGGCTCAACGTCCCCGGGAATCACAATATTTACAATGCAATGGCAGCCGTGGCTGTCGGGTTGGATTTAGATATCCCCCCGCGCCTTATCCTGCAGGCTTTAGAAAATTTTAAAGGCACCGGCCGCCGTTTTGAATTAAAGAAAATAGTTCAGGATATCATGATCGTCGATGACTATGCCCATCACCCAACAGAAATAATGGCCACTTTAGAGGCGGCGAAGAGAGGCTGGAAACGAAGGCGTGTTGTAGTCTTCCAGCCACATCGCTTCAGCCGCCTCTCTCTTCTCATGGAAAGCTTTGCTGCAGCCTTCACCGACGCAGATGTTCTCATCACTACAGAAATATACGCGGCAGGAGAAAAATCCATTGCCGGCGTCTCCGGCAGAGTTCTTTATCAGGAAATTAAACAGTCCGGGCATAAAAATGTTTATTTTGAACATAATATGAAAAATATCCCCCCACTCGTAGGCAAAGTTGCTCAGAGCGGGGATTTAATTCTTGTCCTGGGAGCAGGAAACATCTACAAGATTATTCCGGATATCATAAAAATCCTGGAGGGAAGAGGATAACAGTGGCTTCTTACCTTAATCCGCCTTTGAAGACAAGAGCAGGGCCCTTCTTTTCCCAGCATATGCAGTTCCAGCGAAAAGAAGGGAAAACAAAGACAAAAAAAGCCCAGAAAAAAGCGAAGCTCAAATTCTGGCACATCTTTTTCTATCTCCTTCTTATAGGCGGAATTTTCTATTTCGTCCAGAAATCTTATCTTTTCCTGATTTCATGGGATAATCTGGAAGTAGAAGATATGATAATCGTGTGCCGCAATCCTGTCGTAAAAGAAGAAATCCAACAAAATTTAGAGAATATAAACTGGGGAAATATTCTTCTTTTAGATATCGAGCATCTTCAGGAGGCGTTGACAGCTCACAGGTGGGTTAAAGAGGTCCGTATAAGGAAAATTTTACCTTCTACTCTAAAGATCGAAATAAAAGATAGAACGCCCCTTGCCCTGCTGAAAAGAGAAAATCTTTATCTTATTGACGAAGAAGGTATTCATCTCGAGAAGATCGAATCAATAGCAAAATTAGATCTTCCCCTTCTCGTCGATTCGAATAATTTTCAAAAAGACTATAAGGAAAAACTAAAATTAGCCTGGGAATGTCTTCGCAGCTTATCTCCTTCGGAGAAAGAGCAGCTTGAGGTTCTGGACCTTAGTGAGTACGAAAATATTACTGTTCAACTTAAAAAGAAAAAGACAAAACTAATTCTTGGCAATGATAATTTTTCTCAGAAGCTCAAAACGTTCCAAAACTACAGCGCCAAGTTAGGAAAGTTTGGATACCTCGAATATGTTGATCTCCGCTTTCCTGATCGGTTCATCATCAAACCAGAGAAAAATCCGTACAAAGCACGCATTCCCAAGCCTAAGAAGGAGGCAAACTAATGCCTAAAAATAATTATATTGTCGGACTTGATATAGGGACAAAAAAAACCGCAGTTATTATCAGTGAAATCGCAGAGGATAAAAAAATCGAGATTATAGGCATAGGGACAACCGACTCCAGAGGACTCAGAAAAGGAGTTGTGGTCAACTTGGAAGGCACAGTGAGTGCGATCAAAAAAGCCCAGGAAGAGGCGGAGCTAATGGCAGGAGTCGAAATAGATTCGGCCTTTGTTGGAATTTCCGGAGCACATATAAAAAGTTTTAACAGCAGAGGAGTTGTTGCTGTCTCGGGCAAAAACAAAGAGATAACCCCGGAAGACATCGAACGAGTTATCGACCAATCCAAGGCTGTCTCCATCCCTCCTGATAGAGAAATCATTCATATTATTCCTCAAGAATTTGTTGTTGATGAACAAGATGGAATAAAAGACCCACTCGGCATGAGCGGAATAAAGCTCGAAGTCAATGTTCACATCGTGACCAGCGCAACGACTTCTGTTCAAAACCTGAAAACATGCATCGAAAGAGCTGGGATTGAAATCGAGCGAATTGTTCTCAACCAGATCGCAGCGAGCAGCTCTACCCTTACACATGACGAAATGGAGCTTGGAGTGGGCATGATCGATATGGGCGGAGGAACAACGGAAGTAGCCATTTTTGAACGAGGAAGCTTGTGGTACACATCCATAATCCCAATCGGAGGAGATAATTTCACCAATGACATCGCTGTCGGACTCCGCACACCAATCCCTGAAGCAGAAAGGATAAAGAAGAAATTTGGCTGTGTATCCAGCCCCCCCATGGAGGAGGAAGATACTATTGAAGTCCCTTCAGTGGGCAGGGGGAAAAAGCCCCGTATACTATCCAGACAGTTATTAGCTGATATCATTCATCCCCGGGCAGAGGAGATCTTCCGTTTGGTTGATAATGATATCAAAAGGATGGGATACGAGAAATCTCTTAATTCTGGAATAGTCCTCACAGGCGGAACAGCGCTGCTGGAAGGACTGGAAGAAGTCGCAGAGGAAATTTTTGATTTACCTGTGCGGCGCGGAGATCCAAGCGGCATAGGAGGGTTGGCAGAAAGAGTCAACACCCCGGATTATGCCGCTTCAGTTGGTCTTATCCTGTTCGGGTATGACCAGTGGAAAGAAAAATCCCTATCTAAGGATAGAAAAAGAAGTCTTTGGGTCAAATTTAAAGAGTGGCTCAAAGAGGCATAGGAGGTAAGAATGAGTGAAGAAGTAAAAGGTAAATTAAAATTTCGCTTGGTAGAAGAACGTTATGGGGCCAAAATAAAAGTTGTTGGTATCGGTGGGGGTGGTGGAAATGCCATAAACAGAATGATCGAGGCAGGAATCGAAGGAGTGAAATTCATCACAGTCAATACAGACCTTCAGGCTCTCAACAACACCAAAGCAGGGACTCAGATCCAGATTGGGGAGCAGCTTACAAAAGGACTGGGATCCGGCGGAAGGCCGGATATCGGAAAACAAGCGGCCCTGGAAGATACGGAAAAATTAGCCAGTATCCTTGAAGATTCAGACATGGTCTTTCTGACCGCTGGCTTAGGCGGAGGCACAGGAACAGGCGCGACTCCGGTCCTGGCAAATCTCGCCTCAGAAATGGACATTCTGGCAATTGCCATAGTAACCCTGCCCTTTCAATTTGAAGGAAAAATCAGATCTAAGCAAGCAGAAGAAGGCCTGGCGGAATTAAAAACCACTGTTGACACGGTTATTTCCATACCAAATGAAAGGCTGCTCGAGACAGTCATGCTGGATACTTCTATCCAGGATGCTTTCAAAATGGCTGACGACATATTACGGCAGGCAGCCCAGGGAATTTCTGACCTCATCACCAAGCCCGGGCTGATCAACCTGGACTTTGCTGATGTCAAATCCATCATGAAAGGCATGGGTATGGCCTTCATGGGGACAGGATTAGCATCCGGCGAAAACAGAGCTGTAGATGCTGCCGAAAAGGCAATATCCAGTCCTCTTCTAATTGATACCTCGATCGAGGGAGCTCAAGGAGTCCTGATCAATATAACCGGCGGGAGAGATCTCACTCTTCACGAAGTCTCTAAAGCTTCGCAGCTTATCCACAGCCAGGCTCATCCAGAAGCCAATATCATTTTTGGCACAGTGATCGATGAAAGCATGAAAGAAACGGCTAAAGTTACTGTCATCGCCACAGGTTTTGGGCTTGCACCACGGAGGGAAATTGCACCTCATACAGACATCTCTTCCCTTTCACAAGAAGCTCCTTCCCCCACGGTTAAGAGTGATACGCCTCCTTATTTATTCGAGCCTAAGGGAAGCGAGGTTCTCTGGAACAGACCGGCCTGGGAAAAGCAATGGGAACCTTACGAAACGCCCTCTTTCATCCGAAAAAACAAACAAGCCCCTATAAGGAAAATCCCTCGTGAAATCAGCTGACCTTGCAGTTGTAAACTATGAGCAACTTCTCGATACCGTTCCCTCCTTTTAAACATGTCATAAAGAACGGGAAAATTGTAGTCAGGGATGGGGGCATTTTGGTTCAAGAGAGAAAAGTTTGAAAGAAGAATTAAATCTCCTTCTCCTTAACCTCCTTTTTTTTTACTTGTTGGGGTCAGCCTTATTATTGAAGAGAAAAACCCATCAACTTCTGATTTTTCAAGCTTCATTTTGATAAGTGCTGACCCCATTCTCCTCTATTCTCTTCGTACAGCCTCATCAGCATATACTTATCAACAACACTTGGGGTCAGGTCTTGTTTTTTGCTTTTTGCCTTTACTCATACAAACGCCATTTATACTAATGCATTATATTGCGTACGATCCAGCTCTTTTTATAAATGGGAAGAAGAGCGTGGCAGAATCTCATACTGAGGATAGAAAATATCTATGTCATTTTCATCCTTGCAATGAAATTTCAAGGCGTTTGTATGAGATTTTTGAGAAAAGCAAAAAACAAGACCTGACCCCATCATATGACAAGGCAAGGACAAAGTTTGACATTCATTTATTACTGCTGTATAAATCTGAAACATGTCAGGGGCTGAAATCCAAGCAAAATAACAAAAAGATTTATTGGATTAATCCCCATTCTCCCAATAATATTTGCTTAAAAAGGAGTAAGACTCATGGCAAACCTAAAAATATCCCGGAGAAATTTCATCGGAAGCATTGCAGCCAGTGCTGCAGTCCTTCCCCTGAGCAGTTATTCCTGGGCTCACCCTTCAAAAATAGCCCTTGCCTCTGAGAAAAAGATTGACTGGGGTTATCCTGAAGGAGCTATTCGACTGAATGCAAACGAAAACCCGTATGGCCCTTCTCTAAGCACCATAAAAGCTATGGAAAAAGGCCTCGCTGAGGGTCACCGTTACACCCGGGCCACCCAGCTTACAAAAGAATTGGCCTCCTACCATGGAATCTCCACAGATATGATCCTTGCAGGCTGTGGCTCTACAGAATTCTTAAGAATAGCTCCCTGGGCATTCCTCCGTGATGGCGGTGAACTGGTAACAACCCTGCAAACATTTAAAACTTTACCCAGGGAAGCAAAAAAGATAGGGGCAAAGGTCAACGAGATTCCCCTCGACAAGAATTTCTATTTTGACCTCCAATCCTTAAAAAAAGCTCTGACTCCGAAGACAAAAATGGTTTACCTCGTTAACCCGAACAATCCTACTGGCACTCGCCACGACTTCGAGGCAATTCGAAACTTCTGTGCATCCCTTCCTAAGTCGATAATTGTCTTCATCGATGAAGCCTATTCGCACTTCCTCGAAGATAAGCAGGGAAGGGATGGGCTAACCCTGATCAAGAAGGGATACAACGTGCTAGTCAGCCGAACCTTTTCAAAGGTCTATGGACTGGCAGGGATGCGCCTGGGCTACGCCATCGCCGATCCATCAATCATCAAAGAACTCAGGGCATTCGGCTTCAGGAACTTGGGGATTAACCAGGCAGTCTTTGCCGGGGGCCTTGCCTCACTTGAAGATGAAAAACACGTCCAGAAATACAAGAAGCTTGTCAACGAGGGCCTGGAATATTTCTATCATCAGTTTGATTCCATGGGCTTAAAATACATCCCCAGCACAACCCCCTTCTTAATGGTCAAGGTGAATATGGCGTCTAAGGTAGCTATAAAAAAACTGGCCTCAAAAAATGTTTTTGTTCGCAAAGGTGAAGACTGGCAGATGCCCAGCTATCTGCGCATAACCATGGGCTTCCCCGAAGAAAACAAAGCGTGCATCTCCGCCCTTAAAAAAGTTTTGAATTTGTAAAGATTAAAGATTGAAAAAATTAAATCTCCAATTGGGGTCAGGTCTTGTTTTTTGCAATGGGTGCAATAGGGATCATACAATAGGGATCAGGCATTGTTTTTTGCCTTTTTTGCGATTTTACCTACGCAAGAATAATGCAATCCTACAAACTTACCTACATCTTCTAAGCTATACCTCCACCGGTTAATGGCGATTGCAATGCCTTCATCCCGTTCTTTCCCAGTAAATATGTCTTTCAGATTCAGCTTACTAACATACTTCTCCCTTTTAGCAATTTCTTCACAATCTATAATTTTGTTTTTTTCCATCACACTCTTTACAAACTTTTCTCCGCCTAAAATAAATCCTCCATGCGCCTCTTTGAATGGACTTTCTTTCCCTATTCCTTCTCTAACATATGTCATGTATCCTTTTTGGGCATCGGCTAAAGAGTTGGAAAAAAACGATAGGATTAAATCCGGATATAAATATATGTAACGCTTTCTATCTTCAAAGGTTTTTCTGTATGAAGAATATTCCCATTCTAAAGGGTCATGAACAATCCCAGCTCGAACTGGATTAAGAACAATATAGCGACAAACTTCTAAAAGATAGCTCTCTTTTTCTATCAGATAAGCTTTGAATCTTCCTTGAAAGAGATGTCCAATTCTCCCATGTTTCTTATTGAAACTTTGAGTATAAACACCATTTAATTGTCTCATCCCCGCTGATAAATTTTTCAGAGGAGTCTCAATAACCAGATGATAATGATTACCCATCAAACAATAAGCGTGCACAATCCATCTATACTTTTCTGCCACAGATTCTAAGATCTTAATAAACCTATTTCTATCAACATCATTTGTAAATATATCTTTCTTTTCATTACCCCTTGCAGTTATATGATAAAATGCTCCCTCATATTGGATTCTTAAAGGTCTCGCCATTTTAAAATATCAAGAACTTAGAACTAAAACAGATTCTATTATCTATGATCTATGAGAATGACGAGGTTTATAACGAAAATTGCTCAAATCTTCTTTAATTTCTGCTGGAAACAAAATTGATTCTAAAACCAATATTTAATAAATGCAAAAAACAAGACCTGACCCCAAATCAATATTTGACCCCCAAATCATGTTCCTGAGTTTAAGAGCGCCTAATATGTCACTCTATAGATTATGGCGTCTCGATGACCGGTTATAACCTTAAAATAGTCATTTAACAGTCGATCAGTTGCTTTATCCCCTGTATCGACTAATAAGGGACGACCATACAGTGAATTTATTTTATGCTTTGTCGCTACTATGATTATATTATCCTTTCCAACTTGCTTAATAACTTCCGGGCTTATTTGCTGATTTCCTCTTCCGAATAGATAGCCCTGGCCGCCGATTGGTGTAATAATCAGTTTAGTTTTTTTCCCTTTAATTTTCTCGAGTAAATCTGACTCATTCAAATCTTTCCCCACAAGCTTTTTCTTAAGAATAACGTCTATTCCTAACAAGGTATCACTTAAATTGAGCTTTTCCATTATTGACCTGGTAGTGGTTCCGGGTCCGACGATATAATAAAACTCATCGGACATATTTTCTGTAACGTCATGCGCGATGGCTTCCTGAGAATATTGTTCACTGACAGGACTCCCTGCTTTTACTCTCTGAAGGTATCTTCTTTCAAAGGGTATTTTTAAATACCCGTATAATTTAGCTTGTAACCTTCCTTTTCTATAATCTTCTTCGTCGATATCCATCACTTCAGCATCCAGGATATTTTTTGCCTTGCCCTGAAGGAATAAAAGGGCCAACTCCCCTGCCCTCATCGGATTACAGGCATACACAGCAGAATGAATCTTAACCCCTGTAGGTATTCCTAAAACTACCATTGAATCGCCAACAGCAGTGTATATATCCCTTGCCGTTCCATCCCCTCCGGCAAAAAGCAGTAAATCTACTTTCAAATCCAGCATTTCTTTGGCCGCTTTTCTGGTATCGGAAGCAGTTGTCGTGGGGTCTGTTATGGTTCCGATGATATTAGGAGAAAAGCCACACCGAATGGCTGCTTTTTCTCCCATTTTATCGGGATAGGTTATTAATTCTATATCATCTTTGAGTGGCTTAAGTTTTTCGAGGACTTCTACTGTACGGTTCTGAGATTGAGGTGTTGCGCCGAGCTCTATAGCCTTTTCCAGAATATCTAAACCATCTGTTCCCTTCAGACCAACGCGCCCCCCCATTCCAGCGATAGGATTGACGATCAGCCCTAATTTTTTCAAATGCGACAAACCCCTGTTATTTTTCCTTGTGTTTTTTTAGGTAAGCCCTCCAGGTTATAGCCCACTTTTCAGGATCATCTAAAGTGCTGTGATCAATTTTGTGGACAACACTGTTGTAAGGCGCGTTTTTCACTTTTTCAGGATCCTTGTATGCCTCTTCAACGATTTTCTCCAGACCGGCGATATATTCATCAATCTCGTCCTTGGAGTAGGATTCAGTCGGCTCAATCGTGAAGGGTTCTGGAACTATAAAAGGATGATGGCTTGACCATAGATGGAAACCAAAATCAGCCATCCTGTAGGCCACATCTTCTGTGGTTACTCCTGTTTCTTTGGTGAGTGTTTCCCAGCTATACCTAACCTGTTCTATACGATGTCTTCCTCTGGCATAAGGCGCACTGGCGCCTTTTATCTTCTTTATCTTCTCTAAGATATAGTTATTGTTTAATACAGCAACGTTTGCAGCTTCTTTGAGTCCTTCAGCTCCCAAGCTCATAACCCATGAATATGCTCTTAAAACAGCGGGGAAAACTCCGTAGAACGCTCTTACTTTACCAATAGTATGAGGAAGATCGTAGTTTAAAAAGTATCTATCACCATCAAATTCCACTGTCGGGACTGGCAAATAGCCAATAAGCTCTTCTGTTGCACCGAGTGCTCCTGCTCCAGGCCCGCCGCAGCCATGGGGAGAAGAAAAGGTTTTGTGCAGATTAAAGAAACAAAGATCAAAACCAGCTTCATTGGCTCTTGTAATGCCTAATATTCCGTTTGCATTGGCCTGATCATATCCGCATAAACCTCCTGCCTCATGAACTATGCTAACAAACTCAGCTATTTTAGGGTTGAAAATCCCCGTATCTTCCGGATTCGTTATTAATAATCCTGCAGTACGCTCGGAAACCGCTTTTTTCAGAGCCTCGACATCAGGCAGCCCGTCTTCATTTTGATAGAGGGTAATCACTTTATAGCCTTTTACAGCAGCAGCGGCAGCATCTGAAGGATGAGAGAATATGGTGGTAATTATCTCATCTCGCTTATCTGTTTCTCCGCGGGAGTTGTGATAAGCGTGGATGATGGAAGCCATAGCAAGAATAGCCGAACCACCTCCTCCAGGCTGCATAGTAAATTTTTTCATTCCTGAAATCTCCTGGAGGAATGTATCCAATTTGTACATTATTTCCAGCGCGCCTTGAGCAGTATTCTCATCCTGCTCCGGATGAAGTTCTGCAACTTTAGTAGAACGGGCAAAAATCTCGTTAATTTTCGGGCTGTACTTCATAGTGCAGGTTCCCTGCCCTATATCAACGTTTAAATCCGCTCCAAGACAATGTTGAGACAGGCGAATGAAATGCTTTAACACTCTCATCTGAGATATTTCAGGAAGAGCAGGAGCTTTTTTTCGTGCCATACTTTTAGGTAATTTAGATATTCCATCACCGACCGTTTCTTCGATCTCCTTTTCTACCTCAGGGATTGCGATACCTCTTTCTCCTTCTGTGCTTAATTCAAAAATTACTGGCTCATCCCATTTGGCTTGATGAAAATTTCTTACTCTTGTTTTTTTATCTATACTCATGGTCAACTCCTTCCTTTCTTAAGATATCCAATCTAATGATATCCAAAGTTTTCAACCTCTATCCTAAACAATCTTTTAAGGCTTGAACCAGACGATCAATTTCTTCTCTGGTGTGAACCTCAGTCACGCAATAAAGCGCGCTATTTCCATGTTCAGGAAATTCTCCTGAAAGGTTTTTGCCTCCGAAGATACCCTGCTTCAGCAGCGATTTATTAATTTCTTCGACCGTCATGCCTGTATCCTTGAAACTGACTACAAACTCTTTAAAATGGGGTGAATCGAACAAAGGCGCTTTGACTCCCTCTATTTCTGCCAGTTTCTTCATGGCATACTGCGACCTTTGCATAATGGTCTTGCCTAATTCCTGCATTCCTTTAGGACCCATGAGGGATAAATACACAGCAGCAGTAATTCCCCATAATGCCGCGTGAGTCCCGACAAATTCTTTGCCCTCCTCCCTGACTGCGAAGGATGTTCTGTCATAGGCTACATCGCCAAACCCGTATTCACCTTCAACAGACGTTTTTGTAATCCCAAACAGGCGAGACGGGTATTCCATCACATATCTCTCTTCATCACGGGTAGCTATGAATCCTCCGTGACCACCGCCAAAATTCATATGTACTCCGAGTCCTTGAATATCACCGCAAACAATATCCGCGCCATAATTAGAAGGAGGAATCATGACCCCTAGCGAAACCGGATCGACACCGACTAGACTTAAAGCTCCATTTTCATGGGCGATATCTGAAATAGTCTTCCCTTGATGCTCGATAAATCCCAGATAGGACGGGTTCTCAAAATATATGCCGGCAGTACCGGGTGACATCTTCGCTCTCAAATCATCGAGGTCCACGAGCCCAGTACCAGGACAATGCTTTACCATTTTAACGGCAAGGACAGGCATACAGTAATTTTTCATCGTTAAAAGCCTGTCAGGAGATATCGTATCTGATATGAGTATTTCACTTCGCCCGGTAATTCTTGCAGCCATCCTTAGAGCGGTACTTGAGGCCTGGCACCAGTCGTATGTCGGCACGTTAACCACATCCATGTCTAAAAGTTCTGCCATCAAGCTTTCGTATTCAAAAAGAGTCTGAAATCTTCCGTGGTCTTCATACGGCTCCCCTGCGTAGGCCGTTAAGAATTCTGAACGCTGATTGATCTCATCACAGATAGCCGGAACATAATGCTGCCAGCATCCCCCCCCTAAAAAACTGATGTTCTCCTGGCACGTTTGGTTCTTAGAAAGAATTTTCTCCACATGCCGTTTTAAAGCATACTCAGACGGCAGTGCTCCAGGCAGATCCATCTCCCTTCTCAATCTCAAATTCTCGGGTATATCCTTATAAAGTTCATCAATATTCTTTACCCCGATTTCCTCAAGCATTTTTGCTTTTACTTTTGGTGCAGAATTGGGAATATACGGATGCACCATTTTTTCACTTTTTTTCATATAAGCCTCCGCTGATTACCTCTCCTGAATTATTCACAAAAACTACCGATGCCTTTATTTATGGTTCTTTAACTGAACCAACTGAATTGATATTCATGAATAAATTGTTCAACGCAAAACCGTCAAATTATGTAAAAAATGCTTTTTCTTGATTCTTATAGCTGTTAGTTTTTACATTCAGGCTAATCCGCCGCCGTCAACGACTAAAACCGACCCTGTTACCCAACGTGACATATCACTGGCAAAGTAAAGAACGGCATTGGCAATATCTTCAGGAAGACCCACGCGATGCAGTGGACGGTCTGCCGCGGCCTTCAGAAATCCAGCATCATCCAGGCCTAATTGAGCCGCTTCATCATGCAGGAGCTCTGTATCTGTATCCCCAGGGCAAACACAATTGACTCGAATGCCCTGTCTTCCGTGATCAATGGCCATTGCCCGTGTCAGGTTTACTGCTCCTCCTTTAGCCGCACAATAGGCTGCAGCATTTGGGCCGCCTTTAAGCCCCCAGCCTGAGCCGGTATTGATTATGCTTCCTCCACCATCATCAATCATACGAGGAATCACCTGGCGAGAAAGTAAATATATGGCCTTTAAGTTTACATTTAAAACTAAATCCCACTCTTCTTCGCTTAATTCAACGACATTCTTGCGCCTTGTCACCCCGGCATTATTGAATAAGATATCGATTTTACCAAATTCTTGATAAACATCCTCAGTTGTTTTTTTACAATCAGAGTCTGAAGTGACATCGCATCGGAAAAATTTCGCTTTCCTTTCAAGGCTTTCAATCTCTTCAGCGGCCTTTTTTCCTTTAGGTTCATTGGTGTCAATCAGAGCGATACTGGCGCCCATCTCTGCCAGCCGCTTTGCTGTCGCCAGACCTATCCCCGAGGCTGCTCCTGTAATCATCGCAACTTTCCCCTTCAAAGAAAAAAGCTCTGAAGCTTTAGAGTCTATGTTCATAGCTAAAACCTCCAAGAGTCATAAGGTCGGGTTCTTTTTCGCAAATTACTCATCTGAATCTTTTAGGATCATCCCCGAAGTCTCACCGCCATCGATCGGTATCGCTTGTCCGGTGATATAAGAAGCCTCTTTAGATGCTAAAAACGCAAATAATCCAGCAACCTCTTCTGGTGTAGCAAGACGATTCAAAGGATTCTCTGCCTTTGCAGCATCAAGCATTTCTTCTGTGTATTCAAGTTTCTGCATCGGGGTAAGAACATATCCCGGACAAACAGCGTTAACTCGCAGCCAGGGAGCAAACTCCAGCGCCAGAGTTTTTGCCAGCAATATTACCCCTGCCTTTGAAGCATTATAAGCAGCATAAAGAGGGTGCCCCTCCATCCCGTTCGTAGATGCTGTGAATAAAACTACACCTGACTTTTGCTTCTTCATCCTTTTTATAGACTCTTGAGCGCAGAGGAACATTCCATCTAAATTAACTTTAAGAATTTTTGACCATTCTTCATACTCAATATCTAAAAATGGTTTACGCGAGCTTATTCCTGCGTTGGAAACGAGTACATCAATCCCTCCGAGAATTTCATCTACCTCGGAGAACGCTTTCCTTACATCACCGGGATTGCTAACATCTCCGTGTGCGTTTCCGCTCAGTTTTGGATTTTCAGCTTTTGCTTTATCCAGAGCTTTTTCATCCCAATCAAGGATAAAAACCTTGGCTCCTTCAGATATAAACCTCTTTGCCGTGGCCAGACCTATGCCGCCTGCTGCTCCAGTTAAAACAACCCTTTTTCCCTCAAGATCTTTATATGTACCCATCATTTTCTCCTTTTCGAAATTGAAAATTCCTTAAGCGTACGCCTGTATGAATAAAAGCAAAAAGCAAGTCCTGGCCCCACAAAGACATATTTTATACATTTATGCTCCAAGGCTGTCAATCTCAATCAATGGGATCAGGCCTCCATAACTTCTATAAATCATTGAATATATTTTAAAAGGTGGGCTTGATGAATCAAGCCCCTATAAAAGGTGAAACGAGTCCCTACTAAACGATTGATCAAACTTCTGAATAAATAATGGGGTCAGACTTGCAAAACTTGCGTTATTTATCGAAGATAGAATTCAGACATTTATGTCAATGTGTCAATAGGGTCAGGTCCTTAAAACTTTACAAGTTTAAACTTTTATTTGCATATTCCTTGAAAGCCTAAATTTTTCATCTAATTCGGCCTATATATTAAAATAATAAAAGTTTGAAAGGTCTGTCCCCAAAGCATTTCAATAACGCAAGTTTTGCAAGTCTGACCCCATTGCATTTAACTTCATTTTATATAGAATTTGATTTTGAGGAAAAAAAGTTATCCTAATAATATATTATAACCACAGCCATACAGGCAGGTCTTACAAGCAGCTCATTCTTTCAGGAAAGAAAAATAGGGAAATTCTTCTTTTTGGTGATGGAGGATTGATATGAAAATATTTAGATCACGCTGGCTTTTTACATTCGCACTATTTGTGTTTTTTGTCTCCTCGGGCTTTGCCTCGGATGTTGTATTCGAAGAAAGGAAGGAAGGCAACAAACAGATTTTTTCACTGAGCAACTCGCATGTTAAATGTTCCGTAACCTTTAAGGAAGGAACACTTAGCTCTGACAGGCTTGAGGCACAACCGGAGTGGTTAGCAGAATACGGGACTCGGCCATTTGCTATTGAAACCGATGCTGATTTTGGCCTGAATGTTATGTGGACAGGCTGGCGAGCACCGGGGAATGTGAATAATGCAGAAAATCCTGTAATGCTCTCCAGGCATAATTTTCAACTGCTGCGTCATGAGGTCCAGGAGCTTCCCGGAGATAGCAAGGAACTGAACCTGTTCTTCAAAGGACTGAACAGTTCATTGGAGATATGGATCACATATCGACTCGAGAAAGAGGCTTTCTATGTAAGGCGGAAAATAGCTGTTCGCGATTCCAGCTCGGGGCGTCACTTCCTAAGATGGATTTGGCCTTGCCGGGGTCATGTTTTCGGAAATGTGATTGTTCTTAAGTCCGGAGGCTTCGGTCAGCCACTGGCCCTGCAGTATAAGCAAGGAGGTGCTTTTTTCGGACTGGAATACCCGACCTCAGAAAATTCCCTGAAGCTTGTGGAGGAAGGAAAGACAACTCTTCATTGCGGGCAGGAATTGGGGGAGCGTATCGGAAATTCATGGGTAGAGAGCGAATGGGTTGTGGAAGGGCTTTCCCCGAACCTGCATGTCAAACTCTGGTTCTGGAAGTATCTGGACCGGATTCGAGTCGCGCCTCTAAAGCCGTTTCTTCTTTACAACAGCTGGTATGATGTGAGGGCACCTGAAATAGCGGAAAGTCCAGCTCATATCATGAATGAAAAAAGCTTGCTTCGTATTATCGAATCCTTCAAGAAAGAAATGGTCGAAAAGCATGGATTAAAGCTGGATGCCTTTGTTTTAGACGACGGCTGGGATGTTTACAAAAGCGATTGGGTATTGAGCAAAGAACAATTTCCGCGTGGCCTCGCGCCTGTGAGTGATGCCTTAAAGGGAATAGGAACAGACCTCGGAATATGGTTTGGTCCGATAGGCGGTTACTCAAACCGCGGGTGGCGTGTTGAGTGGATGCGTGACCATGGATACGAAGTTATCCCTGGCCGCGAAGCAGCGAGAGGCCAACTGTGCTTAGCCGGAAAACGATACCGCCAGCTCTTCAAGAAAAGAGTTTTGGATTTTGTCCGCGACCACGGCATGGGCTATTACAAGTGGGACGGAATTCAATTTTCCTGCAGTGAACCAGACCACGGTCACGCTGCCGGAATATATTCCCGCCGGGCTGTCATGGAATCGGTGATTGATCTTTGCCGGTCTGTACGGGCTGAAAATCCGGACATTTTCCTGAATGTCACTTCCGGAACCTGGCTGAGCCCCTGGTGGGTAAAGTATGCCAACACCATCTGGATGCAAGGAAGCGACTACGGCTATTCCAATGTTCCCTCGATAAGCAGACGGGACGGGGCCATCACTTACCGCGATTACGTACTCTTTGAAGATTTTGGGAAAAATGATTTCTGGTTCCCGATTGCCAATCTGATGACTCATGGGATCATCAAAGGGAATTTGCAGAAACTGGGAGGAGAAGCAGAGCCGCTGGATAAATTTACGGACAATGCCCTCCTCTATTTTGCCCGTGGTGTCTCTATGTGGGAGTTGTACGTTTCTCCTGACTTGCTTACAGATGGTGAATGGAATGCCCTGGCAAAATCCATCCGCTGGGCAAGGGACAGATTTAAAGTTTTGCGCTCAACCGAAATGATTGGTGGAGACCCGGGAGAAAGCCTTGCCTATGGATATGTCCATTTTGCCGGAAATCGCGGAATTATTGCAGCCAGGAATCCCTCAATCGGACCTCAAACTCTGAAGACCTCATTATCACCTTCCATGGGTCTCGATCCAAGGGCTTCATCTTTAGTAGTGGAACGAGTGTATCCGACGCGATGGATCTCCCCCAAATTGTATAGAGCAGGCATGAATCTAGAAATACCCCTTCAAGGATATGAAACTGCCGTATACGAAATTTATCCTCTTGAGGAAGCCTCTGAACCTCTGCTGGCCGGGGTGACTTTTGAAGTAATCAAGAAGAATGAACGCAAATATAATGTGAGATTTTACGATGCGGGAAAAGATGCCCGGCTTCTGAATCCGGAAAAGGTTCGAACAGTGAAGTACGGCGGCAAGAGTATCAAGCCTAATAAGCTCTTAATTCCTGCAAAGCTTTTTCCCGAGCCAGTTAGCCATGAATCTGTTCAGCTCCTACCTCAGGAGAATCAGCCGGAAATCGATATAAAGTTTGACCTCCAAAAACCCGCAGAAGAGGCTACTTTGGCTGTTTTACTTGAACCGGACGGAAAATCAAATGGCGAGATAGAACCAGAAGTCGCCGCATTTTTGGACGGAGAAAAAGTAGAGCTGAAGGTTGAACAGCAGAAGGGCCGCTGGGGATGGTACACATTTAAGGTCCAACCCGGCAAACATACTTCTCGCCTCATAATTACCCAAAGCAAAGAAGAAAATAATGAAGATAATGGGGCCAGGCTCCATTTTTCACGGACAGATAAGGAAAATGACAAAAATGGTGAAAATAATGGGAACAGTGCCCATTATCCAATAGAAAGCGAAAAAGAAAATGGATGGGCTGGCAAAGTTTCGGTGTGGCTCATCTGTTCACAGAGACCAGAAGGGATGGATATTTCTTTCGATCTGGCGCAGAAACTTGGTAAGAAGCGACCGATGCCACCACGGCCCTGGCCTTCTGGAGAGATGCGAAGGACTGTCAAGCTCGGGCAGCTTGAGATTTATAATTAATGTAGGGGCTTGATTCATCCACCTGGGTTTTTCTCATGTAGGGGCTTGATTCATCAAACCTGCATTCTTATGTTGTAGGGGTTTGATTCATCAAACCCACCTTTTAAAATATATTAAATGATTTATAGTCCATGTAGGGGTTTGATTCATCAAACCCACCTTTTGGATTATATCAATAAACTGAACGGTTTTAATTCGTCTTTATGGGTTCTTCTTATGTAGGGGCATGATTCATCCGTGGGTTTTTCTCATGTAGGAGCTTGATTCATCAAACCCACCTTTTAAAATATATTAAATGATTTATAGTCCATGTAGGGGCTTGATTTATCAAGCCCACCTTTTTAATTATATAAATAAACTGAACGGTTTTAATTTTTCTTATGTCTGGGATTGATTCATCAAATCCTCATTTAAATTATAAAAATTATTTATTTAATACACCGATGCAAAAAACAAGACCTGACCCCATATCTACCATATCTACTTTTCTATTTAATGTTCTTAAAAATATTTATCCATCATGCGGTACTGGATGGCCTCAGAAACATGAACAGAACTGATACTCTCTTCATTGTTTAGGTCAGCGATTGTGCGGGCAACTTTTAAAATCCGAGCATACGCTCTGGCGCTGAATCCTAAACGATTCACAGCCATTTCCAGAAGCTCCTTCCCTTGATCATCTACCTGGCAGTACTTTTTCATTTCTCTGGTTCCCATTTGAGAATTGCAATAGATTTTTTTCCCTTTGAATCTCAGAAGCTGTCTTTCTCTGGCTTCAATTACTCTCTTTCTTATCTCCGTTGAGCTCTCACCTTCGACCTTGGAAATGATATCCCTAAATTCCACTTTCGGCACTTCCGCTTGAATATCGATACGATCTAATAGAGGCCCAGATATTTTGGAGTAGTACCGGCTTCTCTGATTATCTGTCCAGCTGAAACCCGAAGAAGAAAGTCCACCATAAGCATCCTCGAATGGATTCATAGCGCCCACCAGCATAAAAAAGGCTGGAAAAGTTATGGACATAGAAGCGCGGGAAACCGTCACCGTTCCTTCCTCAACAGGCTGCCTTAGGCTCTCGAGCACACGCCTTTTGAATTCAGAAAGCTCATCAAGAAACAAAACACCATGATGAGCAAGACTTATTTCGCCTGGCCTCGGGATAAGACCTCCTCCGATTAATCCCGCATCAGAAATTGTGTGATGGGGCGCCCGAAAAGGCCTCTCCCCCACGACACCTCTGCCCTTTAAAAGGCCCGAGACACTGAAGATCTGAGTAACTTCTATAATTTCATCAAAAGTCAGTGGTGGCAGTATGGTAGGCAATCTGCGAGCCAGCATTGTTTTTCCAGCACCTGGAGGGCCGATTAAAAGGACATTGTGGGAACCGGCTGCTGCAACTTCTAGGGCCCGTTTGACATGCTGCTGTCCCCTTATTTCTTGAAAATCCACATCGTAATCAAGCCGCGGCAAAAGTTCCTCCAAGGAATATCTGCATGGAGAGATATTATCAGCATCCCTGAGCAGCTCGACAACCTGAACTAAATTCTCCAGGCCATAAATATCCAGATTTTGCACGAGGGCTGCCTCCTTTTCGTTCTCCTTGGGAATGACTATCCCCTTAAAGCCTTTTCTCTTGGCCAGAACAGCGGAGGAGAGAATTCCCTTCACTGGCTTGAGTCTTCCGTCTAAAGCAAGTTCACCCAAAAACAGATAATCCTTGAGCCTTTCCAGAGGAAAAAGGTCCAAATGGGCAAGGAGGCCGAGAGAAATGGGAAGATCAAAAGCAGAGCCTTCTTTTCTCCTATCAGCCGGTGCTAAATTTATTGTGATTTTTCGCGAAGGGAACTCATAGCCGCAATTCTTTACGGCAGCTTTCACTCTTTCTTTACTTTCCCGCACCGATGCATCCGGCAATCCGACCGTGATAAATCCCGGAATTCCCAAAGAAATATCTACCTCAACATCCACCAAATAGGCGTCAATCCCTATCAAAGAGGCACTCGCGATCTTAAATAACATTTCAGGTCACCTCTAAAGACGATTAAATTCCAGAGGTTATATCAAAGGAGTATAAAAAAATGGGAAATTCAGGAAAAATCGAGAATTAGAGGGACAAGAAGCGTCAATATAAAATAGCCGCAGCCTTTTTGTTTGAAAAGAAAAACAGTCTGTGCTAATTAAGTTATTATCTATAGGAAGTAAAGGAAGAAATTGAGATGCAGCTTAAAAAAAAGATAAGGATTGGAGTTATCGGAGGCAGTAAACCAGATACAAAGTCCCGCCAGGTCGCTTTCAATGTCGGCCAATTGATTGCAGAGAAAGGGGCAATTCTAATCTGTGGCGGACTCAGCGGAGTAATGGAAGCAGCTTCGAGGGGAGCTAAACAGGCTGGAGGATTGACCATAGGAATCCTTCCCGGAAATTCCCCTCAGGATGCAAATACCCACATCGATATTGCCATCGCCACCGGATTGGGATATAGCAGAAATTCCCTCGTCGCCATGAACTCGGATGTCATTATAGCCGTCGATGGCCGATACGGGACCCTAACCGAAATCGCTTACGGACGCATCTACGGAAAAAAAATTATTGGCTTAGAGACATGGGATATTGAAGGCGTGATCAAGGCGGAATCTGCTGAAGAAGCGGTGAATTTGGCTTTGAAAAATTATTTCCCGCTTACCTCCTAATTCAGTAACTCAGTAACGAAGAAACTCTGGGAAAAAAATAGCCTTTCTCCTTTTTCTATGGGATGTGTAAATCATACCCCTACAAAAGATAAATCAAAAACCTACAAAACACAGCGGTGGGCTTGATAAATCAAGCCCCTACAAGAATCAAACCAGACATAAGAAGAACAAAATCCGCTAGTTTATTTGTACATTTAAAAAGGTGGGCTTGATGAATCAAGCCCCTACAGAAGAAGATTCAAAATCATGCAGAGAAATCACATATCTATAAAACACAGCGGCGGGCCTGATAAATCAAGCCCCTGCAGATGCAATAAACTAGATTAATTTATTAAGATTGGTGATAATTAAAAAATGATGCAGAATTATAAACTCTCTTTAAGTTATGACGGGACTGATTTCTATGGCTGGCAGCGTCAGCCTGACAAAAGAACAATCCAGGGTGTCCTCGAAGAATCATTGACCAAGATCACTCGAAAAAAAATCCATGTTGCCGGTGCCGGACGCACAGATGCCGGAGTTCATGCTCAAGAACAAGTGGCTAATTTCAAAGCGAACCTCAGTCTAAAGGATGATGAACTTTTCCGCGCCCTAAACTCCTTTCTCCCAAATGAAGTAAGGGTAAATTCACTAAAAAAAGTAGATGCTGATTTTCATGCAAGAAAACTGGTGAAATCAAAAATATACCAATACAGGATAATCAATTCCCCGATCATCAGTCCCTTTCTCCAAAGGTATGCCCTCCAATGGTCTTCTCCTCTTAAGGTTAATTTGATGAAAGAAGCAGCTCCTCTTTTCGCAAGAGAAGCAGACTTTCAAGCTTTCTCCTCCAACCGGTTACTAAATTCAGTAAGGAAAGTTATGCGTTCTGAAATAAAAAAAAAGGGCGATGAAATTATCTATACAGTTGAAGCTAAGGGATTTTTAAGATATATGGTACGAACTTTGGCAGGCACACTTCTTGAAATCGGAAAAGGCAAAATGCCACCTGAAATAATTGAAGAAATATTCATAGAGAAAATACGGTCTTTAGCCAGCCCAACGATTCTAGCCAAGGGATTGTGCTTGATTAAGGTTAATTATTAACTAATCGCTCACGGGGGATTCAAGAAAAATAAGCATGGGATTATATTACGTTTTCCTAGATTCAATATAAGGTGGGCTTGATAAATCAAGCCTCTACAGGAGAATCCATACGTAAGAAAAATTAAAACCGTTCAGTTTATTGATATATTCAAAAAGGTGGGCTTGATGAATCAAGCCCCTACAAGAATAAAACGCAGACATAAGAAGAACAAAATCCGCTAGTTTATTTGTACATTTAAAAAGGTGGGCTTGATGAATCAAGCCCCTACAGGAGAATCCATACATAAGAAAAATTAAAACCGTTCAGTTTATTGATATATTCAAAAAGGTGGGTTTGATAAATCAAACCCCTACAAGAATCAAACCAGACACAAGAAGAACAAAATCCGCTAGTTTATTTGTACATTTAAAAAGGTGGGTTTGATGAATCAAGCCCCTACAGGAGAATCCATACGTAAGAATAATTAATACTATTCAGTTTATTGATATATTTAAAAAGGTGGGTTTGATAAATCAAGCCCCTACAAGAATCAAACGCAGACATAAGAAGAACAAAATCCTACAGTTTTTTGCCCATGACAAGGGCGGGCTCCGGAGGATCATGATAATAATTCTCTTTTATTCCCATAACATCAAAACCTAATTTATTGTATAAAGTTCGAGCAGCAATATTGGATGGTCTGACCTCCAGGGTAATAAACTTTGTCCCTCCCATCCGAACCTCGCTCAAAACCTGCTGCAGAACAGCCTCGGCAATGCCCATACGTCTATAATCAGGGTGAATGGCGATATTGTTGATCTGCATTCGCTCCTTTATCTGCCAGAAAACAATGTATCCTATGACCTTTTTATGAGGTTTATAGACGATAACAAAGGGAAAAGATATAGGTTGGTTGTAAATCTCGCCCCTAAAAGTCATCTCACGCCAAGGATTAGGAAAAGAAACATTTTCAATTTCTAAAATATAAGGAAGGTCTCCTTCCTTCATCTTTCTTAAATAAAAAGAATCCTGAGGAAGACTGGCTCTCTTAATCTTTTTCCTCCGCTTGAGATTTTCGAAAATAAATAGGCTTAAGCTCTTGGGCATTCACGCCTTTTTTCTTTCTAAGCAACTCAAAGCCCAGCAGGCCTATCTCAAAGGCTATAAAAGGAGACCTATGGGAAAACCTGGCTTTATCCTTAAAGTACTGAAAAATCTTATCCTTATAAGCAACGATGCCATTCCCTGTAAAAAAAATAATCCTGTTGGAAGGGAGAAGAGAAAAGAAACCATCGGGCGAGTAAGCTCCCTGGGGAACGATTTCTTTTAGCTTCCCTCCTCTCGATTCAAACAGGGCGCCATAGATTTCTCCTTTTTTTGCATCAAGGAGAGGACAGATGAGATGGTTTTGGGGATGGCGGAGTTTCCAGGCCAGTGCTGGCAAAGTCGAAACCGCCGCCACCTGCTTTTCGGAAGCAAATGCGAAGGATTTTATAGTACTCAATCCAATCCTGATGCCAGTGAAAGAACCAGGACCTGCAGCCAGGGCAAAACCATCCATATCTTTAATGTTCATTCCGTTGGTTTTCAGGATGAAATCCACGGCAGGCAGAAGCCGTTCAGAATAAGTTGATGGAGAATCTATGTTGACTTCAGCAAGAAGCTTTGTTTTCTCCAAAAGAGCAACCGAGCCGGCAAAGGTTGTGGTATCCACGGCAAGAATAATCATTTTATTATTACAGGGTTTAATTATCCTTTGCTGATTCGTTTCCCATAATTAAACAGTCCACCCGCCTCATAAATATCATACTGGACAGTACTCATAGGCTCAGCCTTAAAATGAGTATTTCTGCTGACATTCAAACCTTCGCCCGAGCGAAAATTCACCTTGATCTCGTCTTCTGTTTCCATAGCCTTTTTAGCCACCAGCTCATCAAGCTCCTGACATCTCAAGACAGGGAAGCCTGAGTTTACTGCATTCCTGAAGTAAATGGCGCCGAAAGAAGGAGCGATAATCAGCCCGATCTTCAAGGAAATAAAGCAGCCAACAGCGTGCTGCCTGGATGACCCGGCTCCGAAATTCCTTCCTGCGATAAGGACGTCTCCTGGACTGGCCTTCTTAGAAAAATCCTTCCAGCCCTCTAAGTTTCCCAGGGCATACTGCCCCATTTGAGAGACTTCGGTGATATGAAGAAAGGCGTTATGGTAAATCTGATCTGTGTCAATATCTTCTATCAATCTTTTATTCTGGTCCAATAGAACCCAGATTCTACCGGAGATAAAGGATTTTTCCATGTTCTATATCCTTATAAGGTTGAGATTGCCGCACTGCGTTCGCAATGACAATTTTTTTCTAAGAGATTGCCGCGTCGCTGCGCTCCTCGCAATGACATTTAATCTCGTTACTTAGGGATAAACTCATATCCTTATTATATATCCTTATCCTATATCCTTATTACATGCCTTTATATATATCCTCATATATCCTTGGGGTTTGTTATATGTCCTGCAAGACAGGATGCAGCCACGACTGCCGGGCTCGCCAGATAAGTTTTTCCTTTTCCCTGCTTTCCCGCGAAATTCCTGTTGCCCGTGCTGACCTGGACCTCCCCTTTTCCTGTAAGACCAATATGCCCCTCCGCACAACCACTGCAGCCTGGATTGCTGATGATGGCACCGCTCCGAAAAAGGTCTTCAAGGATTCCTCTCTCGAGAATCTCCTTGTAAACCCGTTTTGTAGCCGGGACAACTTTAAGCGTGACGCCCTCTTTAATCTTCTTCCCTTTCAAGATCTGCGAGGCAAGAGCAAAGTCCTCTGTGCGGCCGTTCGTGCAGGACCCGATAAACCCAGAGTCTATTTTTACTCCTTTAAGCTCGGAAACATCTTGAACGTTGTCAGGAGAAAAAGGCACTGCCACCTGAGGGGAAAGCCCGCTAACATCTATCTCCAATGTATCCGAGTAAAAGCAGTCCTCATCAGCCTCATCAGGGGAAAATTTTGTGCCTGAAAGATTTTCGATCTCGGTCTTGAGGGAATCTCCATACTCAGGAATAAATCCAATGATCCCGGCCATTTCGGTAACCATGCTGCAAAGAGTGATGCGGCCAGGAAGATCAAGCCCCCTCACAGCTTTACCATAAAATTCCACGGTTTTCAAAGCCGCCTTTTTAGTCCCCAGCTTTTTAAGGATATAGAGAGTCAAGTCCTTGGCCGTAGTGGGTGAAGAAAAGCTTCCCTTTATTAATACTTTTACTGTTTGGGGGACTTCAAACCAGGTTTTTCCCGTCTTAAAAGCAAAAGTGATATCCACATCCCCCATCCCCTGGCCGAAACTTCCCACAGCCCCAAGGATATTCAGATGGCTGTCTGTCCCGACAACAGTCGACACAGCCCGTGCCAGACCTTCCTCCATCAATATATGAGAACCAATCCCCCTATCAACATCAAAAACCTCAATACGCTGCCCTCTTGCAAATTCACGGCATATCTGCTGATTATCGGCGTATTTAAGGGAAGAAGGTGGAACACACAGGTCGAAAGTAAAAAAGGTTTTCTTCCTGTCTGCCACGGGGACATCTCCATATTCCTTCTCGTAGTTTTTCACAACATTCGGACCGCCAAAATCCCGGGCAGACCTTATATCGAGATCCATCCAGACAATCTTTCCCGGTTTGACTTCCTCTTTGGTATGGTCCTGGATTATTTTTTCTATGATTGTCATTCCCATATCTTCTTTTCTCTATTTTATCTAAAGTTTTGATGCAACCTCATGGGCAATGTCCAGTGTAGTGGAACTTCCGCCAAGATCATAGGTCCTCACTTTGCCCTCTTTTATGACCTGGGCAACAGCATTTTCCATTCTTGAAGCCTTCTCTTCCTCTCCCAACCACTCAATCATCATTTTTGTGGCCAGTAACATCGCAGTCGGATTAACCTTATAAAGGCCTGCATATTTTGGCGCTGAACCATGGCTGGGTTCAAAGATTGCATAATCATCGCCGATATTCCCGCTGAGGGCAAAGCCCAAACCACCAACAAGCTGCGCCGCAAGGTCTGAGATGATGTCACCAAATAAATTTTCCGCAACCAAAACATCAAAGTCCTGTGGATTCTTAACCAACCACATGGCCATGGCATCAACATTCGCCTCCTTGAACTCTACATCAGAAAATTCCCCGGCTACCTTTCTAGCGATATCCAGCATAAGTCCACCTGTCTCTCTCAAGACATTCGGCTTCTCGACAATAGTCACAGAGCGGCGTTTATTTTTCCGGGCATACTCGAAAGCTTTTCTCACTATTCTTTCGCAGGCTTTTTTGGTCATGATCCTCGTCGAGAGAGCTATCTCATCAAGGGGAAGGTCCTTAAATTTCGCCATCTTAGGATGAAGAAGAAGAGCGTTTCTCACTTCCTCGGGAAGAGGGTAAAACTCCACACCCGCATACATTCCTTCTGTGTTTTCTCTGAAAATTACCAGATCAACGTCATCGCGATAATTGAGAGGATTGCCCGGATAGGCTTTACAGGGTCTTAAAC